>CAZNMJ010000017.1:0-26737 GCA_964573815.1 uncultured Anaerolineales bacterium | reverse complement strand
GGAAGGCTTTCCGCAATGAGATTACCCCACGGAATTTCACCTTCCGCACCCGCGAGTTCGAGCAGATGGAGATAGAGTACTTCGTCAAGCCGGGCACTGACGAGGAGTGGCACAAGAGCTGGGTTACAGAGCGCTTTGAGTGGTACGTGCGCTACGGCATGCGGAGGGAATACCTGCGCCTGCGACAGCACGAGGGCGATGAACTGGCACACTATGCCAAGGCTACCTTTGACATAGAGTATCTATTCCCCTTCGGTTGGGCGGAGCTGGAGGGTATCTCAAATCGGACGGATTTCGACCTGCGTCAGCACGCCCTTTTTAGCGGCAGGGACATCACCTACTTTGACGAGGATACCGGAGCGCACGTAGTGCCATACATCATAGAGCCGTCTGGAGGAGTAGATCGAGCCGCCCTGGCGTTCCTTGTGGATGCCTATCACGAGGAGAAGGTGAGAAAGAGAAAGCGGGTCGTTTTGCGCTTTCATCCCGACTTGGCTCCCATCAAAGTGGCCGTGTTTCCTTTGCTGCGCAACAGGCCAGAGCTGGTGGCCGCAGCCAAGGATATTGCATCTGACCTCAGGCCCCATATGATGACCATGTACGACGACACGGCCAGCATCGGGCGCCTTTACCGACGCCAGGACGAGATCGGCACACCTTTCTGCATTACTGTCGATGTTGAGACCTTGGAGGACAACGCCGTCACCATCCGTGAGCGGGACAGCATGGAGCAGATTCGCGTTCCCATTCCGGAGGTAAGGCACACACTGCTGAGGAAGCTGGGTAGACTCTGACGTGGGTGGCGCGGATCTACATATACATACCACGGCCTCGGACGGATTGCTCACAGCTGCCGAGGTGGTACGCGAAGCTGAGGCCAGGGGGCTGACTGCCATCGCGATCACCGACCATGACACCACCGCGGGGATCGATCAGGCGCTGGAGGCCGCAGATGGCGTGGATCTGGAGGTCATCCCAGGGATTGAGCTCAGTGCAGAGCTGGACACAGAAGAGGTGCATATCCTGGGATACTATCTGAACCACCGTGACGGAGCCCTACAGGAGAAGCTTGATGTGCTGCGGCGAGCGCGCTGGGAGCGGGCTCGGAAGATGGTGGAGAAACTGGCCAGATTGGGCATCTCCGTCAGTTGGGAACGCGTGGTGGAGATCGCCGGTGAGAGCCGCGCCTTTGGCCGTCCTCATATCGCCCATGTTTTACAGGAAGGCAGGCATGTGGCGACTACAAACGAGGCCTTCGACCTGTATATTGGCCTAGGCGGGCCAGCGTATGTCTCCCGTTACAAGCTCACCCTCGTCGAGGCCTTGGAGATCATCCTAGCGGCTGGCGGGCTCCCCGTGCTGGCACATCCTCGCGGCCAGGGGCGTCTCCTCCACGAGCTGGTTGCTGCGGGTCTGGTAGGTCTGGAAGCCTACTATCCCAGCTACACCGTGGAAGAGAGCGAAGGCCTGGTTCGACTAGCAGCGCAACACGACCTCATTCCTACAGGGGGAAGCGACTTCCATGGCCAAGGAGGATGTGGGGCAGCCGCTGTCGGGGACGTTTGGGTGCCCCGGAAATCTGTAGAACGGCTCCAGAGCTTGGCCAGCGGCCGCGCCGGAGAGGTGGCATCGCTGGGGGAGCAGCCTGGCTAGGAGTGCTTGCGCTTTCCCTTGCCCGTCACCTCAAGTATCTCGTCCGCCGAGACCTCGACTGTGACTTCGTTCTTCAGTTCGACGGTGACCGTCTGCTTCAAGGAGTTTAGGGCTTTCACTTCCCCCGTGCCATAGCTGGTTCGCACGATCTGTCGGACCTTAGGCAGCTTCTTCTTCACCTCCTGGTAATACTCGTCTTCGTAGGCCAGGCAGCAAAGGAGACGGCCACAGATCCCAGAGATTTCGGAGGGGTTCAGTGAGATGTCCTGTCGTTTTGCCATCCTGATGGAAACCGGATCAAACTCCCGCAAGAAGGTGGTGCAGCAGAGCAACCTTCCACACCGTCCAACGCCTCCCATCAGCTTGGCCTCATCTCGCACGCCAACCTGGCGCAACTCTACCTTGGTCTCCAGAGTCTTCCTCAATTCTTGTACAAGCTCCCGGAAATCGATCCGCCTCTCCGAGACGAAATAGGCCAAGAGATGGCTGCCGTCATAGTTGTATTCGGCCCGCAGCACCTTGATGGGCAACCCAAACTCGCGCGCTTTGTCCTGACAGATGGCTAGCGCCTCCTCCTCAAGGAGACGGTGACGCTCCATTTGAACGAGGTCGAGGGACGTGGCTCGTCTCTCTACTGGTTTGAGACGCTCCCTCACTCTGTCCTCGGGCACGTGTGCCAGAGCGAGGGCTACGCGTCCCACCTCTTGGCCGCGGCTCGTCTCCACGACCACGTATTCGCCAGGTTCGAGATCCTCAAACCCCGTAGCGTCAAAGTGGTATATCTTTCCAACGTCTCTGAAACGGACGCCCACAACGTCTGGCATGGCTCATCCTCTCATGTGGCTTCCGCGGGCAGATCTAGCATGAGCACCTCGAGGGCCAGACGAGGATTCACATTGACCTCCAGTTGGTGCATCGTTCTCGTTATGCCACCAATGAAGACCATCATCTCTCTGAGATCATGCTTGCTCGCCTGTTCTTCCAGGGCTGAGCTGAGATCGACATTGGCTATCATCTCTGGACAGCCAGCCCTTATCAGCAGAAGGTCTCTCCACCACCCCAGCCACAACTCGAGTACCTCTCTTGTCAAAGCAGGTCTGCGGCTCAATCGCATCGCATAGTCTAGTCGGTCGATGCGGCCCATCTTGGGCAAAGCGGCAAGTTGCCTGAGTGTATCCTCGCGCTGCTTCAACATCGTCTCGTCCTGAGCGGCGGATATGGCCCAACCTATTCGCCCCCCGCTTAGCTTGGCCAGCAGGCTGGCTCTGACCTCATCGACTCCGTGCCGGAGGCGTAACTCCTCTTCGATGAGCCTAATGGGCACGAGCCGGAGCCCAAAGACTTGACAGCGCGACACGATGGTCGGCAGCAGGGAGCGCGCATCGCACGCCGTCAGCATCAGAACTGCGTGCGGCGGCGGCTCCTCCAGTGTCTTCAGCAGAGCGTTGGCAGCCTCGCTGTTCATGCCATCTGCGTCCCGGATGATGAAGACCTTCCTTGGCGCTTCGAAGGGTTTCAAGCTCACGTCCTCCCTAATGCTCCTGATGGTATCTATCCGCAGTTCTCTTTGCTGCGCGGGCAGTTCATCGCGGAGGCGGGCTTGATACTCGAGGTCGATCACCCGGACGTCGGGGTGTGTGCCTGCGCTGATCTTGCGACAGGCAGTGCAATGTTGGCACGGCGCCTCCTGCTGTTCGCAGTTGAGGGCTTGAGCCAGGTTCAAGGCCAGTGTCATCTTGCCTACGTGCGGGGGACCGCTGAAAAGGTAAGCGTGTGACACCGTCTCTTGGACAATGCTGTTCGTCAGCAGTGTTATGACCCAGTCGTGCCCGGTGATCTGCCACATTCTGTAAACCTTTCGCTAGCCACATTATACATGTGGGATACTCTTTGTGCAATTGAGTCGGGACTCGACTAGCCACGTTGAACGAGTGTGCTTCATAGGGGGATCGCAGCCTCAACCTCGTCCGTCTTGAGCACAGTTGCGGCTAGGGCGGCTTCAACCTAGAATGCGGGGTGCAGAGATGAAGAGGGCTTGTATGTGGCATCTGCTGATGCACGCAATCTTAGTCTGTCTGTGCGCCTCGATAGGCCCAATGCTCCCAGGCTGTCGGCCGGCTGTCCTCCCTGAGTGGCAGCCAGTGAGCGATGGGATCAAGCGACAGAGTGAAGTCATCCAGGTAACCATAGCTCCCGATGATCCTCAGGCCGTGTTCATGCTCACTTATGAGCCTGCCGGGGTATACCGCTCAACTGATGGCGGGGTTTCTTGGCAACGTCGCGCTGGGGGTCTGGAAGGCGTCACCGTGCTATCTCTGGCCTTGGACCCTCTCGACAGCCGCACCCTCTACGCAGGAACGGTCCGCGGTGGCTATCGGAGCACCGATGGTGGAAAGACTTGGCAGCATATGCCTAGCCTGGAACCATCCCATATCTACGCCCTGACTTTCGCACCCCAGGGGCACACCATCTTGGTAGGAACCGAAGGCCTGGGCGTCTACATGTCTGATGACAGCGGTGTGTCATGGAGAAGCATGGGATTGGGGGGAGCGTCAGTCCTCTCCTTGGCCGTAGCTCCCAGTGGCACCATCTATGCCGGGACCTCAGGGGACGGGATTTGGATCAGTAGTGATGGAGGCGCCCAATGGCAGGTGGCGGCCGCGCCACTGGACGAAGCTCATGTTCCCAATCTCGTCGTGACAAATGAGGGCACGGTCTGGGCCCTAGCCGACGGCAATTTGTCCCTCAGCAGAGATGAGGGCGAGACGTGGCGATCAGCGGGGCCGCCCGGAGTCGAGGGCATGTCTATGGCTGTGGAGCGACAAGTGGGTCGGGTCATCTACCTTGGCAGTCGGTGGGGGGGGATTGCGGCAAGTCAAGACGGCGGTGCGAGCTGGCAAGTAGCGGGAAGCGAACTATCGGGTACTGACATCATCTGCCTTACTGTGGACAGCGAAGAGCCCAGTACCGCCTATCTGGGTACCAAGGGCGACGGACTGTACAAGACAACTGACGGAGGAGTCACTTGGTCCTCTACCAGCAACGACGTGGGAAAACGGGTAGTCAGTGCCCTTGTCAAAGACCCTCATTATCGCAGAACCTTGTACGCTGGGACCCTGCATGGCGTCTACAAGTCGGACAATGGTGGCGATAGCTGGTCTTTGCTGACCGGAGAGGCGGGTGTACTGTATGTTCAGGCATTGGCCGTGGATCCCCAGGAGAGCGGCATCATTTACGCTGGGACTGAGAAGGGAGTTTACATAAGCCGCGACCGAGGAAGGTCGTGGACCCGGACCGGTTGGGCATTGGGAAACTTGACCATCTTCAGCCTGACCATCGACTCTGAAGATCGGAATATCGTGTATGCAGGCAGCTGGGGAAATAACATCTTGCGCACTACTGATGGTGGGCGGAGCTGGGAACCAATACATCACGGGCTGGAAACCCTCTCAGTATACTCCTTCGCTATCGATCCCATCAACCCTCGGGTGTTATACGCAGGGACGGTTGAGGCGATATACAAGAGTGCCGATCGCGGAGAATCGTGGCGGCGACTGGAAGGGATGCGTGACGGGATCACTACTTTCGCCCTGGCGATAGACCCTACCGACCCCGCCTCGGTCTATGCTGGCACTACGGATGGGGTTTACCACAGCAATGATGGGGGCGAGACTTGGGCGTCGCTGCATGAGGGTATGGGGCACGTCACGGTTATGGCGCTAGCCGTGCACGCCTCTGGTTCTGGCGCTCTCTACGCGGGCACAGAGCATCGGGGGCTCTTCTACAGTGCTGATGCTGGCGAGCACTGGATACCTTGGGGGCTTGCTGGCAGGAGCATCTATGCCATGGTGATAGACGAGTCAGAGGGAGCCATGTGGGTGGCGACAGACAGTGGCGTATTCAGACAGGGACCCTGATGCTGGCAAGTCTACAACTGCCTCGGATGTGCCGTTGTGTCAGAGCCAGAGCAGTCCCGAGAGGTGGGATTGGCGAAGGCGCATAAGCCGCAGGTTCCGGAACTGGAGACTCTCGAAGTGGGCGCGACCATCCTGGTACAGGGGCAGACGGGGGCTGGCCGCTATCTCGATATCGTTCCGTCCCGGACGTAACAGCTCGGGGGGAACGTCCAGGAAGGCGACGCTCCAGCTGGAGGCGAAGTCCAGCTTGCCCCGCAGAGGTATGGCGACGGGGTCCAGAGGTTGTCCGTTGATGGTCACCAAATTGCCTTGCTCCTCCACCTGCATGATCTCTATGGTGAGCTGCCAGCCATCTTCGCCAGGTTCGTCGAGGTAGAAGTCACCTCTCCACCGGCGACAGGGGGCGTGCCCGCTGTAGATTCGGGCCCAATGAGGGTGGAAGGTGTCCACATCGCCCAAGCGAACGATGATATCTGGGGCGAGGATTTGCACCACTTCCTCCTCAGCCCGAGCCGGGGCACCGGCTCTGAGCATACGCGGCTTTGGCATCTGCGCCAGAGCGACATAGGCTGGATGAGGGTTGTATTGATCATCGACGATGCTGTAGCCTCGCTTCTCGTCATGCGGTTGCAGCCCGGTGCTCAGGTTCCACACGACGATCAATTCCAGCCAGGGGCAATCGTGCTTGGCCTTTTCGAAAGCGCCTATGAGATAGGATGCTTGTTGTTCCTCGCTGACCTTGAGCCATGATTGCTGCTCGTCCGCGGCTGCTGTGGTCCAGCCTACCTCGGTGGCCCAGACGGTCTTGTGCACATCCCCATTGGTGAGCATGATCTCTCGCAGGTCCAGTAGGCGAGCGAAGTTGAGTCCCTGATGGGCGTGGCGCGGGTCTTGTGGTGGATAGGCAAAACCGTACGGATGGGCCCCCATGACGTCGAAGGCTTCCTTCGCCCCCGCATCGTACATCGCCTGAAGGTAGATCCGGTCATCTAGCGCGCTCTGGTCCACGCGGTTGGTGGGCGCCAGGCCCGCACTGACCACCAGAGCGGCGGCATCGCTCTGCTTGACCGCGGAATAGGCTCGTCGCAGCAACTGCGCATAGCCCTCCGCGTCCGGAGGCTGGCCTCCCCATTCCTGTGCCAGATTGGGCTCGTTCCAGATGATGTAGGCTCGAACACGCCCTTGGTATCGGCGCGCCACGCGCGAGACAAAGGAAGAATAGGCATCGCCATCGAAGGGAAGCCCATCCTCGCCGGGTGACAGAGCCCAGTCCGGAGGTTGATCAAGGCGGATGACGAGGTTCAGTCGATAGTACTGGCATGCTCGGACCACCGAATCTGGATACTCCCAGAAGTACTCGCCAGGCAGTGGCTCGATCTCGGACCAGTTGAAGAGCTGGACCACCCAACCACAGCTGGCGCCGTGAACCATCGACAGGGCCGTGTCGTCGGCCCGTACCGTATGTATGCCACACATCGGCCCGCCTCCGATCCTTCTGCCGAGAAGGACACCCAGGAGCAGCGCCGCCATGACCGCGAGCGAACTCCGCACTGGCCTGGGTGACGAAATCGCCTTCATGCCACTCTCCCTCGCATCATCTGAGGTATTGTAGCACACGGAAGCGGTCTCGTGAAAGACCCTGATGCTCTCCATACGATGGTGGCGAATCTTTAAGGTAAAGGATGCGTATCTTTAAGATGACTGCCGTCGGATTTGTGGTATAATCTTGGCAATCGCGGATACAATAAGACGGCGCGTCGAACGAGCGAAAGCGGACGCGCATTGGCAGTTCTTATCCGCATCTGGTGACCGATTTCCGGAGATGCGCGTGGTCGTCGAAGACAATCCATTGGCCGAAGAGTTTGTTTGCTTTTGCCTGGAACGGCGCGGTCACAAGTGGCCGGAACTCTATGACGAGATGTGCCGTGTGGCCAGCCATCGACTGTTCAAGGACATGGGCTACGCGGAGCTGAGCGATCACGGAATCTTGCTGGATCTTCAGAGCATGCCCCGCTTGGCGGCTCTCGCCGAAACGTTGGCTTCCTCTCACAACTCTTACTAGGCATCTTAGTTCCTCTCAGTCCGTCCCCCAAGAGCAACGCTTGCTAGAGGATTCTGCTGCTGTTATAATGGGCACGTCATTTTGTCGTTCGCCGCAAGGAGGATATGTCATTTGGAAGCGATTGAGCACCAGATAGTGCTGTTCCTACAGAATCTGATCCAGACAGTCGGCTGGGCTGGCATCGTGTTGGCAATGGCCATCGAGAGCGCTTGTGTGCCCTTGCCCAGCGAGGTGACGATGCCCCTCGCGGGATGGATGTTGATCCAGGCCGAAGGGCTGTCCGTGTGGCATACCTTTTGGGCCGGTTGGTGGGGTGCGGTGGGTTGTACCATTGGCTCCGTATTCACCTATTGGGTTGGCGCCAAGGGAGGGCGTCCATTCCTTGAGAAGTACGGCAAGTATTTCCTCATCCGAAGTCACGACATCGAAGTGGCAGACAGGTGGTTCAGCAAGTACGGAGAGCATACAGCATTCTTCTCCCGCTTGATGCCAGTCGTTCGCACCTTCATCTCGCTGCCAGCTGGCATAGCGCGCATGAACTTCTTCAAGTTCACGGTGTGGACCTTCATAGGCTCTTTCATCTGGTGCTGGGCCCTGGGTCTGGGTGGCTATGTGTTCGGTGCGCATTGGGAGCGGGTCAGAGATCTGATGCGCCCCTTCGACATACCGATTGTGATCATCGTGGTGGTGCTGGGCGGCATCTTCATCTACCGCCGCCTGAAGACTAGAAGAGCTGGGCAGGTGGCGATCGTGGAGGAGGGAGCAGAGTAGGGAGAGTTGGCAACCTTAGTCAAGGTCTCCTCAGGGACTGCCAGCGTCCTGGGTCTGGTTGATACCCATCTCGATGCCCCCCCTACCACAGCGTACTTGATGGTAGGGGGGCGTTGTCGTCTTGATTGCGGCTTCTGTGCCCAGGCCAGGCACAGCAAAGCCTCGGCGGCGGCTCTCTCCCGCGTGAACTGGCCCACGTGGGAGGAGGATGAGGTGCTCGCTGCCGTGGTGGAGGGGTACGCCAGCGGCAAGATAGAGCGTTGCTGCCTGCAGGTTACGGTCAACACTGGTTACCTTGAGCGCGTGAAGGAGATAGCGACTCGGATAGGCAAGCGAGTCCCCTTGGGCGCTTCAGTGGTGGCTAACACCAATCAGGCGGGGGTATTGCTGGAATCCGGACTGGAGAGAGTGGGGCTGAGCCTGGATGCCGTCAACGAGGAGAGTTATCGACGGGTGAGAGGAGGGGATCTGCCTGCCGCTCTGAGCATCATCGAGGAGGCGGCGCGCCGCTTCCCCGGTCGTATTGTCACGCATCTGATGGCTGGGCTGGGGGAATCCGAAGAAGAGATGGTGCGCATGATTGCACAGCTGCGGGAGTGGGGTGTCACCACCGCTCTCTTCGCTTTCACACCCGTTCCCGGTACGGCCATGGAGCACGAACGTCCGCCGACCGTAGCCAGCTACCGTCGTATCCAAGTATGCCACCACTTGATGAACCATGGGCTCGCAAAGGCAGATGACTTCGAATACTCATCGCGGGGAGAAATCGCGTCTTTCGGCCTGGCTGACGATGAGCTGGAGGCGGCCCTGAGCGACGGGAAGGCCTTTGAGACCTCGGGCTGCCCCGGCTGCAATCGTCCCTACTACAACGAACCGCCGAGTGGTCCACTGTACAATTACCCTCGCTCTCTCGTTCGCGACGAGGTGCGTATAGCCCTAGAAGCAGCGCTGACACAGCCCGGTTGAGGGAGCGAGCCTGCGTGGTAGAAGGGACCAGCCTTGACCGTAAGGTGAAAAGAGAGTATCATAGTAGATAGATGGGGGTGGTTGAGGCCCGGTGGTCTCCGCGGTCTTCAAAACCGTTGGTGGGTAGCGATGAGCTAGCCATGGTGGGTTCGACTCCCATCCACTCCCGTGCACTCCCCGCCTTGTACTCCCCTGTTGAAATCTGCTCCGGTCACGCTGGCTGTGCGTGCTCCGAGTGATGACGTAGGCCCTTGGGCACCGGCGCTACTGAGGAGGCCCTGGCGGCCGCGTACGATCGATCTCAGTTGCGAGGTTTCGGCATCTGCGACGTGGACGTACAGTGTCTGTTAGCGGTGACTTCCCAGATTCACTTTCCCCTAGCTGTCTACGCCTGGTGATTGTGTCTGGCTGTGCAGGATTCGATGACCCGATGTGAGGACGTGTCCCGTTGGCTGCCAAGTGGGACCTCATCGTGGGGATCGAGAGAGTCCCGTCCGGGTCACCGGCCGGCAAGTTGGATGCCAAACAACTGAGCGGCGTTCGAGCTCCACAGCCTCTGTTTCTGTGACTCGCTGAGGTGGGCAAATCGCACGCGTGCCATCTCGAACTCCTGATCGTACACCGGGGCCCCGCTGGCGAAGATCACGCGCTCTTCTCCGACCTCAGTCACTATCTCTTCGATGAAGTCTTCGCGATACGTGCCCGCTGTCTCGATCGCGACATTGGGACAGGCCTCTAGCATGCGTCTGGCCTCAAAAAGCAGGATCCCGCAGATGTTGATCTGGCCGCCATTGCTGGCGACGAATTGCACATCGGGAAAGCGGGATGCCAGGTCCCAGATCTGCGTGGGATGGGAGACCCGCACGTGTCCGGCGTTGACCACGACTGGTTGGTTGTAGCGAGCCACCTCTTGCACGATCGATACTACCACGTCGTCGTTTGCCTGGAAGTTCTCTTCCCAGGGGTCGAGGTAGAGGCCACATGCTCCAAGCTCTTCGAAGCCCCTTCGCACTTCGGCCACTGCTTTCTCTAACTGCCACGGATCAACGCGGCAAAGCCCCATGAAGCGGTCGGGGTGCTCGCGGACGGCGTTTGAGACCAGTTCGTTCATGGGGCCGAGGTGATACTCACGAGGTTTGACAGGGACGAGTACGGCCTTGTCAATTCCCAGTCGCTCCATGTTGGTCTCGATTTCTTCGAGCGATTGTCCGTACCCAAACAGACTCGGGCCCAAATAGACGCGCGTATCAACGATCATGGTCAATCTCCGCCTGCGGTTACCCTGTCGAGGATTGCCTGTATGCTCTTGTGAAATACGCCTTCTTCATCCTGTGGAGTGAGCCCAGCCATCTTCACCTTGTGCACCTCGATTCTGGGGTCGCAGCCTGGTCCGTCGCTGGCGTACAGTACGCGTGAGGCGCCAATACGTTCCACAGCTTCCTTGATAACCTGCGGGTAGGGCAAGGCTGAGGTATCCAGGACGATGTTGGGATAACTCTCTGCCGCTCGTATCGCATCGTTCCAATGGAAGTAGCCTCCCGCGTGCCCCAGGATGATCGTAGCATCAGGACATGCTTCGGCCGCTTGAGCGATCTGGAGCGGCAAAGTCAGCTCTTCGTCACCGCAATGGAACAGAACGGGAGCCCTATAACGGGTGGCCAAGTGAATGATCTCGACGGTTTCCGGTCCTGCTGGGTGGCACAGGTTGCCAACCGGATGCAGTTTCAACCCTTTGAAGCCGTAGACCTCCATTGCCTTCTCGAAAAGCCGATGAGCCTCCTCCCCCCGACGCGGATTCATCCGCGCATAACCGATTAGCCGCTCGGGATACTTCTCAACAGCCTCGGCTATGTATTCGATTGATCCCTCCACGTCGGGCGCGTCACCATAGGTCATGATGATGCTCTTGTCTATGCCTGCCTCATCCATGAGCCGAACGATGGTTTCCGGTGGGTCGTACCACCCAAACTTGTCCACATGAGTGTGAGAATCGATGATCATGTAAGGAATCCCCCTACGGCGTGGTTCCGGTCTCCGTCCTCTGAAGCCGAATCTCTTCTTGGTTCCAATTCACACGGGATCTAGCCAGCTGCGAGACTAGTCGTCCGCGCTCCATCTTTGTGCACGCGTAGCATCATAGCTGGCCGCATGATCTGTCACGGGCACCTCTCCACCAGGGTAGGTTCTGTTGCCGCATCCGGTATTGGGGTTCGAGGTTCGATGTGTGGTTACGGGCATTATAGACGCAGACCGGATTGCCTGTCAAGTTGAAGCCGTCAACGGACGAACGAGCTCGCCGTATTCAGACGCACCGCATAGCCTTTACTAGGGAGTGGAGTTAGGGTATAGTACCGTGGGGATCTTCGCTGATGCGTGGGCCTGAGAGGGAGCCGAGCCTGGTGGGTAACAGGTTCTCTGTGGGGAAACTGCCGGCTGGAGTATTGGCGCGACTGTTGGAGGAGTACCGCCTGGAGGATGAGCGCGTCGTGCTGGGGGCCAGGATCGGAGAGGATGCGGCGGTGCTCGACATGGGCGACAGATACCTGGTCGCCAAGACCGACCCCATCACCTTCGCCACCGATAGCATAGGTTGGTATGCTGTCCACGTCAACGCGAACGATCTGGTCACCACTGGAGCCGAGCCCCTCTGGTTTCTGGCGACCGTCCTATTGCCCGAGGGTGAGAGCGACGAGGCTCTGGCGGAGGAGATATTCCAACAGATCCATGGGGCCTGTGCTGAAATGAGCATCTCTCTGGTCGGCGGGCACACCGAGATCACTTATGGGTTGGATCGGCCCATCGTGGTGGGCCAAATGCTGGGTGAGGTGGCGAAAGAAGGTCTCATCACCAGTGGCGGGGCCCAGGCTGGGGATGCCATCGTCCTCACGAAGGGCGTCGCCATCGAGGGCACCGCCATCATCGCGCGCGAGCGGGAAGATAGGCTACGAGAACTGGGCTATGGCCAGGATTTCATCGAGCGGGCTCAAGCGTACCTCCACGAACCTGGCATAAGCGTGTTTCGCGAGGCCGCCCTGGCCAGCTACTCCTTCGACGTCCACGCCATGCACGATCCCACGGAAGGGGGGCTGGCCATGGGGCTGTACGAGTTGGCGCAGGCTGCTGAGGTGGGCCTGCTGATAGACGAGGAGAAGATAGAAATACTGCCAGAGTGTCGCGACCTGTGTGTCGAGTTCGGACTGGATCCTCTGGGTACCATAGCCTCGGGCGCCTTGCTGATCGCCTTACCTGAGCAGCAGGCTGAGGGAGTGGTGGAGGCCTTGCGTTCGGAGGAGATCGCGGCGAGTGTCATCGGGCGTGTGAGGCCTGTCGAGGCCGGTGTCAAGTTGCGGCGGGGCGAATTGAGAAGGGACCTGCCGCGATTTCCTCGGGATGAGATAGCTAGGCTCTTTGCCTAGCAACTACGCGACAGGAAGGGACATGGAAGAGGGAAAGGACTTCGAGGATCTCGACGAGCGGGAGTTGAACGAGCTGGGAAACGCCTACAGCGCCCACGGCATGTGGGAAGAGGCGATCAGAAGCTATCTTCGGAGCCTGGCTTTGCGAAAGGCTCAAGGCGACGTCCGTGGCCAGGGCATCGTCTTCAACAACCTCGGTGCTGTCTACTATAACCAGCGCCGCTACCAGGAGGCCCGGGAGTGCTATGAGGGGAGTCGGCAGATCGCCCACGAGCTTGAGGAAGAGCTGAGCGAACTGGTAGCTCTAATGAATCTGGCTTTCCTCCAGTTCACCGAGGGACAGACGGAAGAGTTCCTGCGGTTAGCCGATGAGGCAGAGGATCTCGCTCTGGAGCTTGAGAGATGGGAGCCGCTGTCCAAACTGAGTTGGCTCAGGGGGCGGCTGGCCATGTCCGATTCTGAGGCCTATGAGGAGGGACTGGCCCGCTACGCTGATGCGCTCCGCTACGCTGCCAGGGAAGGCGAGGACGATCTGAGTGCGATGATGGATCGTGTGGACGCGCAGGCAGAGCGATTGCTACTGGAGGGCGCTCGTGGCATGGCGCTCGTATTATATGACTATCTCCAGGCTTTCATGCAGGAGCAAGGCTTCAGTGAGGAAGTGCTGGCCCATCTCGCCAGCAAACGGGAGGAAATCCTGCAGAGACCTTCACTAGCTTGATTTTGCCAGTTCTTCTTCGATTACCCTTTGGAACTCTTCGAAGGGCTGCGCCCCCTTAATCGGCGTGCCGTTGATCAGGAAGCTGGGCGTGCCCGACACTCCATCCTGCTGGCCAATCTGATAGTCCTCTAAGATCCGCTCCCAAGTCGTGCCCAACTCCAGACAGTTCGTAAGCTCGTCTGGGTCAATTCCGATCTCCTCTGCGTAGCTTTGGAAGGTCCCCATGAGGTCCTCGCTTTCAGACCATTCCTCGGCACGCTCGAAGAGCATTACGTGCATCTCCCAGAACTTGCCCTGGTCCGCGGCGCACTCGGCGACCATGGCTATGGCAGCGGCCGACTGGCCGTGGACGGGGAAGTCCCTGAACACGAGCTTGACCTTGCCGGTGTCGATGTATTCCTCCTCAATGCGAGGCAGTGTCTCCAGCACAAACCGGCGGCAGAAAGGACACAGGTATTCCGAATACTCGATCATCGTCACCGGCGCGTCGGGCGAACCCAATACCGGGTCATCATCCAGAGGGATCAAGGGTTCCCTAGTCGCCTCAGGGGTCTGATCTGGGCTCGGTGTGGGTGTCTCCGGTATGGCTGTTGGCGTGTTGGTGGGTACTGGCTCAACTGTGCTGCACCCCACCAGCCCGGTCAGCATCATGGTGCCCACCAGGGCCAGCGACAGGACAGTGGCCACCCATAGATGGCCCTTGCCGGTTCCTGTACTTCTGTTCACTCCGTGTCTCACGACTGATCCTCCGATCGTAGGCTTCGCGCCTAGACGTTCTACGGCAGTGAGTTCTCGAACCAACTCCGATAATTGTCATCGATGTCACCCTGCAAGGCAAGGTTGCCCTCCTCATCTACTTCATAGTAATTGTCACCATCTCGATAGGCGTACACCACTCCGTATTCGCTGTCGCCGTCTCCGCTCACCTGCGCTGCATCAACCTTCACGCTGAAGTTCTCATGAGAGAGTCGCTCACCAACGCCCACAATGAAGTTGCGCACTTCATGAGCGACGATGTGGGACGCGCCTTCAGCAATGCAGACACTTGCTTACCCTACGGCGGCTTCCACCTCGCGGACGGAGATGTCGTACTGCATTCCCGGTTGTGCCCGGTTGTCCTTGTAGTCATGCACCAGGATGTGTACCGTGCCCGTCTCCTCTGCTCTCCACATGATGCGGGAGGCTCGTGGTTCGTCGGCGCCATCATCGTCCTGCGCCAGTTCCTGCCCATTCTCATCGTAGAGTAAGATGACGGTATCCACTTCCATTCCCAGGTTGGAGGTCTCGATCAGGTAGGTGGTGCCCCGTATCGCCTCGAAAGAGAGCCAGTCGTGGTCACCCTCGACGTGGATACTTCGGATTTCGACCTCGCCTACTTCTATCTCGCCTGCCTCAGCCATGGTATCGGCGGGCTCATAATCATCGGGTCTAAGCAGGCTGGTTGCTTCCTCAGAGACTGAGATCGCGTATTCCGTGCCTGGACCTGCCTCGTCGTCCCCGAGGTCCTGAACCATGATGTACAGTACACCGTGCTCGTCCGGCATCCAGGCAAGGCGCGAGGCGAGGGGTTCACCCCCACTGTCATCGTCACTCGTCAACTCGCCGCCTTCGGAGTCATACAGAGAGACAATAGTGTCAATTCTGCCTCCCAGGTCGTAGGTCGCGACAACGTAGCGTGTTCCGGCCTCAGCGCGGAAGGACATCCAATCGTGATCTCCCGTCACATGCAAATTGTGGTTCTGATGGGAGCCCATCTCGATCACACTGGCCTCTTCGCTAGTATCGTCCGGCTCGTACTCGTCCGCTTGGAAAGGAGCACCCTGCGACACGATTATGGTGTACCGCGCGTCAGCTCCGACAATGTCTTCCCAACAGTCACGGACCATCACATAAAGGATGCCGGTGTAGTCGGCACTCCAGACGATGCGGGAAGCCAAGCTTTCGCGGCCGCCATCATCGTTCTGTGCCAACTCCTCCCCATCTTCATCGTAGAGGTAGATGATGGTGTCCGTTTCGCCGCGCAGATCGGAGGTCTCTATCGCGTATGTTTCACCTTCCTCGGCCCGGAAGAAGACCCAGTCTTCGTCTCTGGGTACATGGATGCTATGAGTCTGGGGAGTGCCGACAAGTATCTCGTTGGCCTCTGCCATGGTGTCGTCAGGTTCATACTCATCTTGCTCGAAGGTCACAGGCTCACCTATCAGAACCCTGACGTCATATTCTGTGTCTCGTCCGTCTTCTTCTGGGTCGAACTGCCTGACCTTTGCGAAGAGAATGCCATCCTCGTCGGCGACCCAGATCAGGCGGGAGGCTAGAGATTCGTCGCCTCCATCGTCATCCTCGGCCAGCTGGGACCCATCCTCGTCATAGAGTGTAAGAACGGTGTCACAGTCATCCCCGAGGTTGCCCGTCTCTACTATGTATGCCATCCCTTCCGTGACCTGGAAGGAAACGTAGTCCACATCCCCAGACGGACTCAGGGTGTGGGTCTGCGCAGTGCCGTCCGTGTCCATTTCTGTGGCTTGGGCTGTGCTGTCATCAGGTTCGAAGGCGTCCATGCCCGGTTCTGGGGTGAAGGTAGACTGTGGTGTGGGGCTTGGAGTCGCGCTTGCAGCCACGGTGGGAGTGGCGGGCCGGGTAGCTGTTGGAGTCGGTGTTCCCACGAGCAGGGTCCGGAGAGGGTGCGCTGGCATCAACTCATCCAGCAGTGCAATGCCCACGAGGCTCAGGCAACAGAGGAGCAGTACACCGATCAGTGTTCCGGCGACCAAGGGTCCAGTGCTGCGCCCTGGGCTGGAGAACGAAGCGCTCGCTCCTGCCTCGGCTGACTTACCCAGCGGCTGCCCACAGGCGCGGCAGAACGTATCGGTCTCCGCGTTGGAGGCTCCACACTCGTTGCAAACTTGGGTCATCTCTCTACTCCCGACTAACCCTGTCGCGATTGGTCTCTCGTGTGGTTACGGCTCGACCAGGGCGACTTGCAGGGCGTAGGGCTCATTGCGGCTGAATCCGGCGAACGAGCGAACAGCGATGTAGTAGGTACCTGGTCCCAGATACTGTTCGATGCGCTCATGGTCGACCACGCGGTTGGATGAGACCAAGAGGTCTCCCGCCTGGTTGTAGAGAAAGAGGTCATAGTCGGCAATAGCTGGGATGTCGCTGAGATGCACAGCGATGGTGCCACCACTCTCTACCACTAAGAGGTAAGTGTCGGTGTCTCCCTCGTCCCAGATGTAGGAGTGATAGGTCTGCCCGTACGTCAAGGGTCCCGTGGCCTGCTGAAACGTATCATTGGGTTCGAGGTTGTCTTCTCCGCTGGGCGCCGGTGCCGGAGACATGTCAAGCTGCAGAGTATAGGGTTCTTCCCGACTGAAGTTCTCAAATGGCAGCACCAAGACATAGAAGACACCCACACTACTTGTGGTGTACTCTACGTGCTCCTCCTCGGGTCCCGAATTCGAAGAACTGCTGAGGATATCCTCTTCACGAGTGACCAGGTAGAGATCGTAATCGGCTCCTGAGGGTATGTCGGTGAGGGTGATGGTCACCGTCTGTGGAGCATCGATCTCCAGATAGAAGAAGTCTACGTCGTCCTTCTCGCTCACATAACCCTGGTACTCTTGGCCTGCAACCAACGGCCCAGAGGCTTGGATCATAGAGTTGTTTGGCTCATACAGATCTTCGTGAGAGGGTATGGGCGTGGCCGTGGGTTCGACGGTACTGGCGGGACTTGGGCGGACATCGGTCGGTGAAGGCGTGACTGCAGGTGTAAGTTCCCCGAGCCCGCAGCCTGTGCACAGCGGCAGCGTGACAACCATCACCAGTGAAGTGATCGCTGCTGGCACCAGCCTCTCGTACCAGCAACCTGACGCACTACGTCGAGGCAGTGTGTTGCGCCCAATTCCTTCGCTCAGGGACCTCCGTCGGAGCGGTGTCACATCGGTTATGCCCAGCGTACCCATCCTCACCCCGCTACGGACGGGCCTGCATCGCCGCTAGCCGCTCCTTGTTCAGGCCCAGGACGATGCCCTCCTTCAGACTGAAGCCTGGTACCGAGAGACAGTAGACCGATGGTTTTGTGAGAGCGACATATGTCTCCCGCATGGTATCTAGAGCTTGGCTGAGGGTTGAGTCCGGGATGATGTGCAGGGTGCCCTGTGCGATAAAGGGTCCGGCGTACGCGACTACCTGCTGAGGTATCTTGTGAACGGCGGCGAATTCCGGTGCTTCTACCTCGGTCTCTCGGATAAGCCAGACCAGGATGATCTCCTGCTTATTCAGGATGACTGTCTCAGCTACGGCGGGTTGCGCTTTTCCCCAGTGAGACAAGGGCAGGATTGATGCCTGCTCGATTTCCAGGTAGGGCATCTGTCCAGCATTCAGCATGTCCAACATGCGTCTGGGAGGCCAGGCCCTTACTTCTCCTTTCACCTCCAGCAGGCCGGTGTAGATTGCTACCTCATGTATTGCGGGAGAAACATCCTCCATGTTCGGACTCCTTCGCGGCGCTTGTTGACCCTGGCGGAGTTCGTGTTCGATTCTAGCACCGTCCACCGGCGAAGGCAAAAGCGCCTCTCAAAGCGTTGCGCGAACCTCTAGCTCAACTTACGGGGCACGAGTTGAGCCGGCCGCCTGGCTTGGAACTTCAAGAGGTTAGACTACGGACCCGCGTAGACCCACTTCTGCAGAGTAGCTGTCCAACCCGACGGAAAGCCTGCGTCCTCTAGATAGGGCCACAAGATGCCCGCACCCTCGCGGATGGTGTAGTAGGTCCGTAATGGCAGGTCAATTCTATCCACGTCGGTCGCGGTGGGGCTCGTGTACACCGTGAGGCCCTCTCTCTCGAAGAAGAGCTTGGCGCGATATACATGCAGAGGGTGACTTACCAGTATGGCTGTGCGCCAACCACGCGTGCCCATGACCGACGCTGCCTGACGAGCATCTTCCTCAGTATTGCACGATCCGTCAGCCACGTAGATGCTGTCTTCGGGGACGCCGTTAGAGGCCGCCAAGGCCCTGCACACCGCGGCGGCTGACAGCGGGTCGTCGTTGACTCCACCAGCACAGATCAATCGTGGGGCAAGTCCTTCCTTGTAGAGGCCAACTGCGTGGTGCGTACGACTCGCCAGGTCGGGCCCTGGTTGGCCGCTGGGCAACACCGCAGCCCCCAGGATCACGATAGCGTCTGCGGGCTGCGCCAGGTCTCTCCGACCATAGTAGTCGATCTTCAGGCAGAGGTACGCGAAGGTCAGGGATGCGATAATTGCGGCGCAGGTGAGGACTAGCAATAGACGACGTAGGATGCGCATGGGATGTCCTTATGGGCCGTCACAGTCCGGGCTGCATGCAGATGCAACACTATCGTTGGGCAGTCTCGTGCCACTCTCTGGCCGCGGCCTCAGCGGCGGCATACACTTCCTTCAGTGGCCTCTTGCTCTCGATAGCTAGGCGGCGACAATCCTCGTATTCGGGGGCGAGATTCATGGTTCTATCGCCCAGCTTGGCTACCTTGATCCTCACCTGACCGAAGGGCGTCTCGACCCTGATCGTCTCACGGTGCAGGCACAGACGTTCCATGGCCTGCTGCCTGATCCCCAGCGTGGTGGTCTCGGCGAAAATGATGGATGACAACTCCTGTGCCGCTTGCGGGTGACAGAGGACAGAGAGAACAACTCCCGGACGGTTCTTCTTGGCTTGGATTGGCTGGAGGTACACGTCGAGGGCACCGGCAGCGAAGAGCGACTGCATGATGTGGTCGTACAGTTCGGGGTTCATATCGTCCAAGTTGGTCTCAAGCAGTACGACCCTCTCCCTCGATTCGGCGAGACGCTGGGGCGCAGTGCCCACAAGCACTCTGAGCACGTTGGGAAAGGCGAACTCACTCTTACCGGCTCCATATCCTATGCTCTCGACTGTCATCTCGGGGAAAGCCCCGAATTCCTGGACGATGCCAGTAAGGATCGCCGCTCCTGTTGGGGTCACGAGTTCCCCCTCGACATCAAGCTGAGCTACCGGAACACCTTTCAGCAGTTCCAGCGTCGCGGGTGCTGGAAGCGGTAGCGGACCGTGGGCGCAACGCACATAGCCATGTCCCAAAGGTAGCCTGGAGGCGTAGACCTGCTCGACGCCCAAGAGGCTCAACCCGAGCAGGCTTCCCACCACGTCTACGATGGCATCCGTGCCTCCCGCTTCGTGGAGATGCACATCCTCGTAGTCGGTGCCGTGTATCTCAGCTTCGACTGTGATCAGGCGGCGAAAGATGGTCACGCTGGTCTCTTTGATCTCTTGGGGCAGGTCGCTATCAGTGATCACAGCCTCGATATCGGCTAGCTTGCGCTCAGATACTTCCCCATCGAGCACGACTTCCACATCCGTGGCTTCGATGGCCCCCTTCTGGACGCGAGTGACGCGAAGCTCGTAGTCGCGTACGTGCAGTCGTCCCAAGCCCTCTTGGAGCTTGTGCACATCCACGCCGGCATCAATCAATGCGCCTAGGATCATGTCGCCGCTGGCTCCGGCGAAGCAGTCGAAATAGGCGATCTTCATTTGCCGCCCTTCACCTGCATGATGTTGTGGGCGAAGTAGCCTGCCCCGAAGCCGTTGTCCACATTGACCACGGCGACCCCCGGCGCACAGGAGTTGAGCATGGTCAGCAAGGGCGCCAAACCCTCGAAACTCGCCCCGTATCCGACGCTCGTGGGCACTGCGACCACGGGGCAGGGCACCAAGCCTCCCACCACGCTGGCCAATGCGCCCTCCATGCCGGCGACGGTAATGATGACCGTGGCGCCAAAGAGCTTCTCTCGCTTGCCCAGCAGGCGGTGCAGGCCTGCAACCCCCACGTCGTACAACCTTTCTACACGGCTTCCCAAGACCTCGGCCGTGATCGCCGCTTCCTCTGCGACTGGGATGTCGGAAGTGCCGGCAGAGACCACCAAGATATAGCTCTCGTCCTCGCTCGGCGATGAGGACCTCTTCTCTCGCCTGTCCACGACTACGATGCGCGCCTCGGGGTAGTACCGCGCCTCTGGCAGTGTTTCTGTAACCTCCTGGAAGGTATCCTCGTCAGCGCGGGTGGCCATGACGCAATCGTTCCGCTTGGAGAGTTCCGATATCAGTTCTACGACTTGCCGGGGCGACTTGCCCTGGCAGAAGACCACTTCGGGAAATCCCTTTCTCAATCCCCGGTGATGATCGAGCACGGCATAGCTCAGGTCCTGGTAGGGCAGGTCGTGCAGGATGGACAGGGCATCTTCGATGCTCATCTCGCCAGCTTTGACGTCCTCCAGCAACTTCCTCAATCGCTCATCCATCAGTCTTCTTGTCCAGGGTTTCGTTCATGCTGCCGGTCCGATAGCCTTCCAGGTCGGCGGTCACATAGGAGAATCCCAGCGTCCGCATGTGATTCACAATTGAGGTGCGATTCTCCAGCAGGAGGGGCAAGCTCTCGGGATCGACTTCGATGCGGGCGACGTCCCCGTGGTGTCGAACGCGTACCTGGGCGATATCTAAGGCGTGCAGAAACCGTTCCGCATCAGCGATTTGCTCCAACCTTTCCCGCGTGATGGGTGTCCCATACGGGATGCGACTGGCCAGACACGCCGCCGATGGCTTATCCCACGTGGGCAGGCCAAGCCTGTGGCTCGCTGACCGGATGTCGGCCTTGGTCAATCCCGCCTCCATCAGGGGACTGCGCACGCCCAGTTCCCGGGCAGCCTGCATACCCGGACGGTGGTCTCCCAGATCGTCGAGATTGCACCCATCGACTACATGGGTGAGGCCTCTCTCCCGGGCGATGTGCAGAAGCTCAGCAAAGAGAACAGATTTGCAATGGTAGCATCTCTCGGGTGGGTTGGCAACGTAGCTCGCATCGGCCAACTCGTCCGTTTCCACGATGATGAGGTCTACGCCCATCTTCTCGGCCATGGCGATCGCCTGCTGTCGCTCTTCCGAGGGCAGGCTGGGCGAGACAGCCGTAGCAGCGATGACCTTGTCGCCCAGTTGTTCGTGAGCCACCCTCAGGAGCAAGCTGCTATCCACTCCTCCGGAAAAGGCCACGACTGCGCTGCGCATCTCAGAGAGTATGCGCCTCAGTTCTTCCAGTTTCTTCTCCAACGCTACTTCGTCCGACCTAGATGGCATCGTCATTCAACCTGTGTTGCGACTTTCAACTCGGTAGCTGCGGCAATACCCTTTGGAAGACAAAGGAAGAAGGCGATGTGCCTTCTTCCGTGAAGAAATCCTCCGCCAGCGTGAGACCGCATCCGTCAGGGGCCACTAAGGCTCTTCCTCACCGAGATGCTTCAAGCTTCCAACCTGTACTACCCTGGCCTCGTGATCCTCGACATCGATGATGTTCAACGCGGTGCTATCCTGTCGGGGTGTATGCCAGACGATGGAGAGGTCTTCATTCGTGAAGTGGCACAACGCCGTCTTGATGGGAATCGCGTGCGTGACCACACAGACGCCGTCGCCTCGCTCGACTGAGAGTGTGCTCTCCAGGGTCCGAACGATCCTCTCCTGCACTTCTTTGAGGGTCTCGCCGCCCGGCATGCGGTACTCATGTGGAGTGAACTGCCAGGCGATGAGCAGTTCTGGATCAGATTCCTTCAACACCTTCACCGTGCTGCCAGTCCATTGTCCGTAGTCCATGTCGCGCAGGTCCTTCAGTCTCACAACCCCTCGGCGATGCCTGGCGGCGAGAAGTGAGGCCGTCTTGAAGGCGCCTTCGTAAGGGCTGGAGTAGAAAGAGTCTATCCCGTCATTCTGCAGGTGCGTACTCAGAAGCTTGGCGTGCTTGATCCCCGTGCGCGAAAGCTGGTGCCCGGCGCTTCCCTGAAAGACGCCCTGGCGGTCTAGGGTAGTCTCCGCGCAACTGACAAGATAGAGTCTTGGAGTCGGCCGCACCGTTCTACGACCTTTCGCAGTATTCCTGTCGTGTCTCAATCATCCCTGCCAGGGACGAGAACCGTGGGGCGGGTTTCCCCTGGGTCTTGCCCCGGCACCAGGACCGCTGGCCGCTCCTGGGTCTCTGGACCTTCAGGCGTCAGAACCAGCGGACGGACTTCTCCTTCTTGCTCGGTCTCATAGGGCAGGAAGATCTTGGGCGTAGGTAGTTCGCCCTTCATGTTAAGCATGAAGTGGTTGAAGAGATAGCCTCTCTCTCGGAGGAACTCCTCCCAGGTTGCCTGATAGTGCTCCTCCTGGTACGCAGAGAACATCTCCGCAACGTATGCTCTCATTTCATCCTCAACCTCGGGCGGCACCAGCATGCTAATCCAGGAGAATCGGCGGAAGTCGCCGGCGGCGACGAGACGGCCCAAGAGCAGGTGTCCTACCTTGATTCCTGCCAGCGAGGGGCTGTGCGGTAGCTCATGTTCCAGGTTCTGGAATACGTCGAGGAGCTTGATCGTCCTACCTTCGTCTACATCGGTCACCTCGTGGGCGCTGAGGTGGGATTGCGAGGCGGCCTTCGCGAGTTCCAACTCCTGCTCAGATAGGATGGGGGCTCCCTCTGCCAGGAAAAGCTCCACTATCCTTTGGCTATCGAATGCGGTACGGTAGTCATGGACATACCAGTCCAGAAAGCTCATGATCTGCATCGGGTCAAGGGAGTCGATCTGCTCAGTGGAGTAGGTCTTGTTCCAGAATAGGTCGAAAGCTGATTCAAGGTCCCCTCGGAATCGCGTTTCTCTCGAGAAGTCGAGCAGCTTGTCCATCATCGTATCCCAGGCCCTATCTCGGCCGAGGGCCTCGGACCTGGTCGCCGTCTCGCTTCTCAGGCAGCAGTGCTTGTACTTCTTGCCGCTACCGCATGGGCAGGGAGCATTCCTTCCCAGCTTAGTCACGTCTTTACCTCCTAGATCCAGCGCTCGAGACAAGCCTCTGAGTCTGGATCAAACATTATTCTAACACAAAATCCCCGACTTTGAAAGCCGCGTTGCACGGGGTCTTGCGGCGTGGGAAGGACTAGGCTGGGGCGGTCAAGGCCCGATTGCCTTCAAGGGCCTTGGCCTTCGCGTATTCGAAGTCTTCGAGACTCGCTTCGCACCATGGGAAGGGGTATATGGAGTCGTTGTGTAGCAAGGGATCGGCGCGGGCATCGAAGCCCCACTGCGCGACCGCCCTTTCCCACTCCACGGTGCCGGGGATGAGCGAATACAGGGCGATCTGTGTGGAGACTCCGCAAGCGTGGACGAAGTCCACGGTCTCCAACACCTCCTCGACCGGCTGTCCAGGCAGCCCCATCAGGACGTAGGCCGTAATCTCTTGGGCACCAAAACCGGCCTCCCTGAGGTTTCGAGTCCCCTGCCGGAACCCTTGGTTCGTGGTCTTGTCACCGGTCCGGACCTGCTCGCGAACGTTGGTTGTCTCCAGGCCCAGCCTGATAGTCTTGAAGCCGACTTCGTACATCTTGTTCGCCAGCACTTCGTCGATGTAGCTGATATGCAGACCGTTAGGCGTGTGGAACCTGCAGTCGAGGCGGCGCTCCAGGATCTCGTCGAGCAGAACGTGGATGTGGCTATCGGCGTCTACCAGTAGGGCATCGTCGTAGAAAGCGAAGTCTTGCACGCCCAGTTCCCGGCAACAGTACTCTATCTCGTCGGCCACTAGATGGGGATCTCTGCGTCGAAACCCGCGTGGGTGTAGTAGAGATGACGCACAATAGGTGCAGCGGAAAGGACAGCCGCGTGAGGTCTCGATGCCAACGAAACCCTGATTCCTTCTTAAGTCATGGAGAGGTTGCGGCAGAGGATTGAGCCCCTGAGCAAAACGACTGTAGTCGGAAGTATTTCCCGTCAGCCGATCTACCAGCTCAAGGGCCATCAGTTCACCTTCACCCTTGATGACGTAGTCGCTCCCCGAGTTGTCCTTGGCATGTTCGTGGCAAAGCGTGGCGTAGGTCCCGCCCAAGATCACAGGCACGTGTGGGAACTGTGCCCTTGCTCTCTTGATAGCCTCGAAAGGCCCAGGATACCAGTA
Organism: uncultured Anaerolineales bacterium; assembly: GCA_964573815.1. GTDB lineage: Bacteria > Chloroflexota > Anaerolineae > UBA7937 > B3-Chlor > CAYGAW01. The sequence goes on along the minus strand of CAZNMJ010000017.1, from coordinate 2,248 downwards.
TGTCATACCTGAGGTGACCAGAATGACGTCAGGACGCGGTTGGGAGTGGAGTTCCTCTTCAAACAGCTCGAGGGGCACGCCATATCGCCCGTACCGACGGCGCACGTGCCTCAGCGGAGGCGGTTTCTCGACAATGGTCTTGGGATACTTGCCGCAGCCATAGGCATCCTGGCGAGGCTTGACGGGCAGCCGAGGATGGTGCCGATCGAGACAGTCTATGAGGGCCACTTCGTAGCCGCTATCCTGAAGGACGGCAGCTATGGAGAGCAGGCCTAGCGGCTCGCTCCATTCGCAATAGGCAGCGAAGTCATAGATCCAGGGGTTGATGAGGAGAACTTGGCCTTTCACGATCAACCTGAGAGAGACACGAAAGCTTCCCCTATTATAGCAAGTGCGGTGGCCGACGCCCAAGGTGGCCACGGCGACTCGGATGGACGCTGGCAGACAGCGACCGCTATCGGCAGCACGGCATCGGTGCCGGCTCTGGAGCGATCCATCGGCACGTTTGACATTTGCTGAAGCGCATGCTATAGTAGCGCCCATTCTCGGGGTCTGATCTTGACCTACAATAGAGAGGAAAGAAAGGAGTTACGGATGTCCAATCGTAGACTGAGCGTCTTGCTTGCCGCTGCTGTGACCATGTCTCTGGTGCTCCTTGTGGGGGCCACAGGGTGTGCTAGCCCATGCGGCATACTACCACCAGGTCCAGAGCCAGAGATAGAGATGGAGTTCTGGGCCAGCGAGGACGTAGTGCCGCCTGGCGGCTGCACCATGCTGCACTGGGAGGTGCCCGGCGCTGAGGATTACCCGGTGTTCCTGAACGGCGAGGAAGTCCCTCCGATGGGTGAGAAAGAGGTGTGCCTGGAGGAGCCGACCACTTTCGAATTGGTGGTGGGGGCCCCGGGCGGGCCTCATGAAACAGTGGTATACATAGGGGTTGAAGGTGAACTACCACCAGAGGAGCCCCCTCCAGGAGAGCCTCCTCCGGAAGAGCCTCCGCCACAGGAACCGCCACCAGAGGGTGGGCCGGAGGTCATCGTTTTCGAGGTACATCCGGACACCATCCCTCAGGGTCAGTGCGCCATGTTGTTCTGGGAAGTGCACCCTCCCGGAGAGTGGCCGGTGGTCGTTGCTGGGCAGGAAGTGCCGCCTCAAGGAGAGCGTCAGGAATGCCCCGAGTCGACCACTACTTACGAACTGCTCGTGGAGGCTCCTGGTGGACCCTACGTCAGAACGGTGACCCTCCACGTGGAGGGAGCTCCGGCACCAGCGCCCCCGGCGCCAGGCCCGTCACCTACCTCCCCGCCCCCAGGCCCGTCGCCTACGAGCCCTCCTCCACCGCCGCCGAGCACACCAACGCCATTCGTGTCGCGCTGGGGTCAATGCTCCTGGGTGGGAGTGGAACAAGCGGGGATCAACAGCCACCAACCTGCAACCTGGTGCTCCAACGGGAGTTTCGTGACCGGGTTGGACCTTGATCGCCAGGCCATAGACCCGCTTGACTCTCCCGTGATCGGCCAGGCGCACTGCTGTCCATTGGCTGTAGGACAGTTCAGCAATTGGGGCGCGTGCTCCTGGGTGGGAGTGGAAACTGCAGGGATCAATAGTCACCAAGCGGTAGCATGGTGTCCAGACGGTAGTTATCTGGCCGGCCTGGATCTAGATCGCAAGGGAGCATACGACCCGCTTGACTCTCCTGTGGTTGGACAGGCCCGATGCTGTCCGCTGGCTGCGGCACAGTACAGCAGTTGGAGTTCCTGTTCCTGGGTAGGTGTGGAACAAGCGGGGATCAACAGCCACCAGCCGGTGACATGGTGTCCAAACGGCAGCTTTGTAGTCGGTTTCGATCTCGATCGCCAGGCCATAGACCCGCTCGACTCACCCGTGGTGGGACAGGCGTTGTGCTGCCGTCCTTAGTTGCTACCTGACCGCCCGGCGACGGGAATTGTCAAGGGGGACTGGAGAATAGCGGGCCCCGAGCGGCGTACAATCTGGACAGCAGCCCCCGCGAGAGCGGGGGCTGCTGTCCTTCTCCTGCACTCGTCTCTAAGTCTTCGACATTATGGTTAGCCAGAAGAAACGATCCTGCACCTGCCAGTGCTTCAGGCTCGACTTTGACAGCAGCTCTCTGACCTCGTACGGGGTGTATGATGCTCTGAAGTGTCCGACGAGGATCCCCAGCCACGATCTTCTGAAGTCGGAGATCAAGAACTTGCCCTTGGGATTGAGCACTCGCTGGATCTCGTCA
>CAZNMJ010000016.1:0-27201 GCA_964573815.1 uncultured Anaerolineales bacterium | reverse complement strand
GGCTGTAGCGGCGCATGACCTGGGGCCTGGGCTGTACTGGATCGTAGGAGCTGAGTACATCGACGCAAATCCTGAGTTCGAGGTGGTGTTCGAGACGTTGGACGGCATCGGGGCGGTGGTCAAGTCCTCTCTCCCTCAGCAGGGCTCACGATCGCTGGAAACGCCCAACGAGGTGCGGGTGGTGACGCACTCAGCCCATGATCCACAGAAGCTAGGGCGGGAAGCACCTGACGGTATTCTGATGTGCGAGGCCGGCCGGCACAGCTACGAGTCCTACTTGCGTCTGCGTGGGCGTGTGGCTGAGAAGCGGGGGTGGATGTGGATAAGCGGCACGTTCGAAAGCTCGGTGGGCTGGTACGCCCAAAAGTACAAGGAGTGGGGTGCAGATGGTGCGGATGGTCGTAGCTTCTCTCTGCCTTCCTGGTCCAACACGGCGATATATCCCGGTGGGAGGGAAGACGAGGAGATCAAGGGGCTGGAAGCTGAGTATCCGCCAGATCGCTTCTCGGAGCGGTTCGCGGGTGTTCCTGTGCCTCCGGTCGGACTGGTCTTCAAGGAGTTCAGCTTCAAGGAGCATGTCCCCGGGTGTGAGTGGGTGGAGGGACACCCTGTCCTGCTGTGGATTGATCCGGGCTACGCTGGCGCTTACTGTGTCCTGGCCGTTCAGATCGTGGGCGCCGGCTTCGTCCACGTCTTCGATGAGCTGTACCTGACCGGCAGGATCGACACGCAGATCATTGATGCCTGCTCGACCAAGCTCTGGTGGAAGGACGTGGAGGGGGGCGCTATCGACATCGCCAGCCGGCAGCGCACGACGAGGAGCCAACGGACGACGTGGGACACATGGAGGGAGAAGACAGGCATCGCATTGGCGTACACGCAGGTCGGCATCGTGGATGGGATCAACGCCGTGCGCAGGTTCCTTCACCCTAACCCAGAAGACGGCCTGCCTCGCCTGGTGATCTCCCCTCGGTGCAAGGGCTTGATTGGCGAGATGAGCGGGGACGAGGCCGAGCCGTTCTTTGGCGGCTACAGGTACAAGGTGGTGGATGGGCAGGTGATCTCAGAGATCCCGGAGGATCGCAGCAACCACGCCTGCAAAGCTCTAGCCTACGGGCTGGTCAACAAGTTTGGGACGGTGGACAGGCGGAAGCGCAAGAAGCAGCGGACGAAGCCTCTCGCCATAGATCGGGCGTTGTCACGGGCTTACAGTGGTCGGAGGACACGGAGAAGGTACTAATGGCAGTCACAGAGGATCAGGCCAAGAAGCGCATCAAGTATGCCAAGACCCTGCACGGTGCCGCGCAGAGCAAGTGGGAGGAGGTCAAGGTTCTCCTCACTGGAGAGTACGAGACCAGGGAGCTGGAGGATCTGGGCATCGAGATATTCAAGCCAGCAAAGCCCAAGGCACTGTTCGGTAAGGCGCTGTCCATCGTCGGCTCTAGGGCCAGGCAGACCATCGAGATCGTACCGCTGACCGGCCAGAAGGGTGAGGAGGAGCGTTGCACCAAGCTGGAGAAGTTCGCCCAGGGCGTCATGCGCAGGGGAGCAGAGGGTCGGCGGATTGACCCGTACCTGGAGTGGCTGATGTGGTACTTGGCCCGGGGCAAGGGGGCCTTGGAGTGGCGCTACTTCCCTCAGTACACAAAGGAGGACTCGCCCAGGTTTCCCATTCGGCCCATCGCGCCTAACGCCAACACGATCTGCGAGGTGGCGGGTGATGCTGGCGTGCTGTACTACGCCAAGGTGTATAAGCGCCTCTGGCTGGACCTGCAGACGGAGTTGGAGCAGTTGCACGGTGGTGGAAAGACCGAGTGGGAGGTGCCGTCTGTCAGCAAGAAAGATACCGAGTGGGTGACGGTCGAAGAGTATTGGGACAAGGAGACCAAGGGCCTCTTTGTCGAGGGCAAGAAGGTGTGGCTTAACCCGCACAACTACGGCTTCTGTCCCATCGTGGTGGTGTACTGCGAGCCCCTGCCTCTCGACGAGCCCGAGTATTGGGGTGAGGGATTGCTGCTGCCGATCAAGGGGCCTCTCGTGGCGCAGGCCCGCATGGTAGCCAAGCTCCTGTCGGCCTTGGAGCTGCACTACTGGCCGTGGGTGCTCGTGCAATTCGCAGATGGGGAGAGCACCATCTTCCAGGCTGTCCCTGGTGGTATCCCTGAGCTTCCACCTGACGCCAAGGTGACGGTCATCCAGCCCACGCCCAACGCTCCCCTCCTGGAGCAATTGAACGCCTGGCTGGAGGGTGACATCAACACGATGACCGGCCTCCCTCCGATGGCCTTCGGGCAGGAGCCAGGGGGCGCACCCTCTGGCTACATGGTGGCACAGATCCTCGGGCAGATATTGGATCGCTACCAGCAGAAGGTGACGGACATCGGCGTGGGCCTGGCCGAGCACCTGCGCCAGCTCTTCATGCTCACCCATCGCGTGCTTGAGGGTGAGGTGACGGGGAGCGATCCAACCGAGGGCAAGGGCTTCAGCGTGGACACCCAGCCGGAGAAGGGGCAGCGGAGGCGGGCCATGATTACGGTGAAGGAGGAGGATGTCGAGGATCAGCGGCAGATCAACGTAGACATCACCCCGACCTTGCCGCAAGAGATGCGGATGAAGGTAGAGATGGCCGACCGACTGCGGCAACCTGGCAAGACCGATGGAAGGCCGTTGCTGTCTGACGAGAGTTTGAGGGGGCCGGATTACCTGAACGTCGAGAGCCCCGAGGAGGAGCGGGAGCGGATCGAAAAGCAGGTGATGGAGGCGCAGATTCCTGAGATTCAGCAGGCGAAGCAGCAGGAGTACTTGGAGAAGTACGAGGAGGAGCACAAGGAAGGGCGGGGGATGCCGAGGCTCACCGAGCGGCAGGTGATAGAGCTGGTGCAGCGAGCCGTGCAGGAGGCATTGCAGCAGTTCATCCAGACCGGGCAGATTCCGCCTCAGCTAATGCCGCCGCCTGCGGCACCTGCTCCCATGATGGCACCTCCAGGGGCACCTCCAGGGGCAGGCCCAGCGCCTCCGGGTGTGCCTCCTGAGATGGGCGGCTCTGTCGTGCCTGGGCAGGCTCCACCCGGGCCTGAAGAGCTGTTGATGCAGCAGATGGGCGGGATGCCGCCTAGACCTGGAGGGATGTGATGGTTGAACCACACTTCATTGATGCTGTGCTTGCCTGTAGCGTCGTCTGCCCCAGGTGTGGCTTCCTGATGCGGAATCAAACCTACACAGGCGGAACGGCTGCGATATGCGAGACCGAGGGATGCGAACTGTACGGCGTTTCGTATGAGATGCCGACGCAACGGCTCATGTTGTTGAGATCGAAAGACGACGAGCCAATGCCAGACCATCTTCCACCAAAACGGGCGCTTGAAGGAACCGTGAGGCTAAGGCATGTGGGCCATGCGGTGCCCAAGCTTGTGTTCGACTTGGAGTATGACGATGCTGATTAGTGATGGCGGCGGCAGACTGAGAACATGGCAGCCGACGAGACCGAGCCCCTTTGAGACTCGTGGCCTTTGGGGAGCGACGGGCAGGCCAGCAGCTCCCCCACCTATGCCGAGCTATGCGCCTCGCCCAGCGGCCCAGCCTGTGCCCTCGTATGCTCAGGCTGCACCTCCTCCCATGCCGGCCTATACGCCTGTGCCTCGATCCAGGTGGCGACCGTACAGGCCAGAGTCACAGCCTACGGTGAGGATCAACCTGGCAGGTTGGGGTAGCTGGCCGCAGCGGACGTTTGGTGGCTACACGCCTCCGAGGTTGCCAGAGTACGCGCAGGGGATGGGGTGGATGCCTGGGGCTGGGAGGATGAACGTGCCAGCCAGGGAGTTCGGTGTCGAGGAGGAGTTCTTGGGCGTGACCGATCCGAAGATCAGGCGGTGGCTGAGGCAGCTCTTTGGGCAGCAGAGGAGGAGATAGATGGGGACATTGCGGGAGGAGTTCTTAGCGTGGGACGCAGCAAGTGATGAGGCTCTGACGAGCTTCGAGCCAGAGTGCCCGTGCTACGGCTGTCTAGAGGGGTGGGGACGGGTGTACACGAACTCCGGTGGCCGACAGCGGATTGAGACGTGCCATGATGGGTGCCAGCGGTATCAGGAGTGGTCAGGCGTCATCAAGGAGGGACTACGTGCCCCTTGACCCTTACGGTGGTGGTAGACGAGGCTGGCGAGACTACTGGCAGCCAGAGCCGCGCCGTCTGCCTGAGCCCCTGCCGCCGACCTTCGCCTATCCAGAGCCAGCTATCGAGCGGGAGCGGGGCCGTGCTCCCAGCTTCGGCTATCGTCCCCCTCCGCCTGCACCAGCACCCACAGGGCCACCTCGACAGTGGGTGCCCTATCGGGAGACGCCGCCTCGGGCATTTGATGAAGGGCTGGAGATCCCCTGGTGGCCCTGGTACTACGAGGATTGGAGACAGCAACAGCTTGAGGGCTGGATGGGGGATGTGTGGCCTCCGCCAGACTTTGCGCGTGGCGGGCGGTTGCCTGAGCTGGAGTACCAGCCGGCGCGGAGATACTACCTCCCCCGCTACTGGGGTGGTGAGTGGGCGCAGACATACCCTGAGTGGTACTTCCCTCCCTGGAGGATGCCCGGCCATGTGGAATGGTGGCCGCCAGTGATGAGAGGTATGTGATGAGGAGTGAGAGATGTTGGTTTTGAAGGGCTTTGTCTCTTCGACAGTGAGGATGTCGAAAGATGGACGGCGCAAGCGTGTCACGGAGACCTTTGGGAAGTGGCCGCGTGGCAAACTGGTGCGCACGCGTTGGGAGCCGGTTGGATTCATTGATCGGCTGAAAGAGCGTGCTAGGAGGGTGGTGGCGAGATGGCACTAGATCCCTATGGTGGTGGACCGAGAGGCACATGGCAGCCCAGCCAGCCGACGGTTCCCTACCTTCCAGTGATACCGAAGTGGCAGCCCAGAGTACCGGCAGAGCAGTACCCCTTGAGGACAGGGCCAGGGCCGGCCGAGACGCCTGGGCCGAGGACGTACAGGGAGTACGGGCAGCCGGCCCAAGGAGCAGGGCCCAGCGTAACGATTGAGGTTGCGCCGCCACAACCAGCTTTGGGGCAGTTCCAGCCTCCCTCGCCCATGCCCTACCTGCCGGTGATACCGAGTTGGGGAGCGACACCCCGCTGGACGCCGACGCAGGCCCAGACTGAGCAGATGGAGCGGATCAAGAGGGGAGGGGCAGCGCCGACAGGCCGATGGCGTCCGACTGGGGCGCAGGTTGCGCGGTCAGAGGCGATTGAGCGGCAATCCTACAGGAATTGGGTGACGCAGCGTCAACTCGCTCAGGCTCAGGCCGCCCCTGCTGGAGTTGGTGCAGCGCTAACTGCCACAGAAGCGGCTGGAGCCACGGTTCCTGGCTACGGTGGCTGGGGCGGAGGCGGCAGAGGCGGAGGTGGTGGCGGTGCAGCACGTGAGGAGGCCGTGCCCGAGGAGCTGAGAGAGATTGACCTGGGTGTGGGTACGCCGATCCGTGCGCCAGTGGAGAACGCTACGGAGGTGACGCTATACCCCGAGGACTACCTAGCCGTGCCTGACTTTGTGAGACCCTACCTCCAAGATGTCTTGCAGCGCCTTGGGTGGAAGCCTGCCTTGTGGGGCAGGTGGGGAGCGGTGAGGTTCACGAGGGAGGATGCCGCCAGTATCCACATCACGGCGGATATGTTGGCCTGGATCACGGACCCGGTGGTGCTTCAGTGGCTCATGGCGTTCTTTGGAGCGAAGGGCTGGGCGGCTGAGACTGAGTGGCCGCCGGCGATAGGAGAGACGGTTGCCTAACGGTGACTGGAGAGAATACTTCAGAATACCCTCAGCAGAGGAGACGCGCTGGCAGCCTGTACGTCCGCCTGCTCCTGAGCCAGTTGCGAGACCACAACCTCAGCCTCAGTGGGCCGTGCCCCAGCCTCAGATGTGGCAACCTACCGCACCTGAGCAGCAGCCGATGGTCAAGGTGGAGGTGACACCTCCTCCTGTGGCAGAGTTTCCGCAGGCGCAGCAGGCACGGCCTGGGTGGATGCCAGAGTGGATGCCACAGTTGCCTGAGCTTCCTCCGTTTCTGCGAGGCGTTGCACAGGTGGCGGCGCCGGCGGCTGCTCCCCTCCTGGGGCCGATGGCGCTGGGTGCGTGGGCAGGGAGGCAGGCAGCCAGGGGCGCTATGGCCGTGGAGCGGGGGATTGGTCGAGCCCTGGGCATGGAGCGGGGGCCGGTGAGCACGATACTGGCCGGGTTCCAGCAGCCAGCCTACGTTGCTGAGAGAGCCGCAGGGCGGGCAGAGGGCATTATGCCAGTTGAGGCCGAGTACATCCACCCGTCGGCAGCCATGCGGCCAGAGCGAGGCGGACCTAGCTACGTTGAGAGCCGCGATCTGCTCAAGAGAGAGCTTGCAGCCCTGCCGATGCAGGACAGGCAGCGAGCCACGAGGGAGTTGGAGCGCATCACCTGGAGCGGTCCTGAGCGGCAACTGAGGGCGCTGCAAGAGATGAGGGCGACAGGCCCGATTTCCCAGTTGACGCCTGAGACGGTGACGGAGAGCCTCAAGAGACACGAGAACTGGGTGCTGGAGACCGCCGGCCAGCTCATATTCGATCCCCTGAACATCATCCCTGTTGGCAAGATCACCGGAGCCCTCAAGCGCCTGGCAGTGACGAAGGCTATCAAGCCTCTATCGCAAGTGTCCTGGATGCAGCACATCGGCAGACACGCCCCCCACATAGACGAGGCGACGGACCTCGCCAGCGCCGTGGACCTGGGGCTTAAGGCACCCACGAGGATCGAGCGGTTCATCCCCTGGGGCCGGCAGCCCAAGGCCAAGGCTATCAAGCTGCTGGACAACATGACCGACAATGTGCTCGGGTGGATTCACAACGCCAGCCCGGAGGATTCGGTCAGGATATTGAGGACGATGGAGGAGGCACCGGCGCGACTCGTCCAGGAGCTAGGCGGCTCACCTCTGAGCCTTCGGGGACAGCAGGCGCACTACGCGGTGCAGGGATTCACCGAGACGGCCACCAAGCACCTCGAAGCGTGGCAGGCGACAGGGGATGCGCGGCGTGCCCTGAACGCCGCAGCTCAGGCAGCGGATAAGTCGGTGTACGACCTGATCCTGGGCGTGGGATCGGGGGAGATCACCGATGCGGCTACCGTGAAGCTGGTTACAGACGTGGGGACCAACGCCACCGAAGCAGGGTTCCGGGCCGACCTGATGGCTGACCTGATAGACCACGCCAATGCCTATGCCCGCACGACGTTCGATGTGAGGGGGCCGGACTGGATACAGCGGGCGACGAGGAAGCTGAAGACCTACGAGAGCGCCATATTCCTGGACCTCAACCCCGGGTATGTGATGCGAAACTTCTTCAACGGCGAGGGGACGATGGCCTGGGACGGCCTGCACGACGGCTTCAAGTCCCTGGATCAGCTCACCGACGTTTGGAAGTCGTGGGGATTCGAGCCTCGCATCGAGAAGCTGATGCCTGCCCGCTACAAGGCGGGCCTGGGGATGGCAGGCCAACGGGGGAAGCCGCACCTCCTGGGCAACGTAGCCAGGGAGACCGAGCGGTGGCAGTCGGCCAGGGCCTTCACCAAGGGCACCGAGCAGGGTCACAGGATGCTCATTAGAGAGGCGCGGGCTCCCATCCCCGATTCGCTGGCCGACGACCTGGCTCAGATTGACCCTGACCTGCCAAGAATCATTGGCAGCGTCCTGGACGACGTATGGACACCAGATCAGGCGCTAGAGCGCATCAAGGCGCTTCCAGGCTTCAAGGAGGAGGCGGCCAACGGGCTGGGTCCGTTCAGTCACTACATCAGCGAGATTGCGGAGAGGAGTGGCGTATCGGAGGACGTGCTGCGGCCTGTGCTGGCCGACATCGGAAGCCACCTGGACGATGCGATGGTGAAGGCCACGACCAAGGAGGATTTGGCTGAAGCGTTCCAGAAGGCCATGAAGGTGCTGGACGATGGGGCGCTGCGCCGGGCAGCGATGGATGCGGAGGTAGCGGAGGCAGTCGAGAAGCTGAGGGCTGCTGGGCTGGGTCCGGTGGGACTCCTCGACAGCATGGACGAATTGGACGACCTGTTTATGAACAGGTGGGTGGAGCATGGCACAGACCTGGAGAGCCACTGGGAGAAGATCGGGCAGCTTGCGCCAGACGCCAGGGGAGCGGCGCACGAGCGATGGCGTGTGCGGTCGGGTGCCCTGTGGGACGAGGCCATGCGGGAGGCACAGAGGAGGAGAGGGGGGATCGTAGAGGCCGCCAGGAAGGAGCTGGGCTGGGAGATCCCCGACGACGTGGTGAATCTGTACGATGACCTGATCGGGTTCGAGAAGAGCACGCGCACCCAGGAGGCCAAGATCATTGACGACTTCTTTAAGCGGGTCTCAAAGGGCGAGACGCCAGACTGGGCAACCGAGGTGCTGGAGCCAAGACGGGTGCTCCGCGAGAGCCTGAACGAGCTGAAGCACAAGACCGGGCAGGAGATCAACCGGCTGCTCATGGAGGCATCGGGCGTCCCCTCGGCGGACATAGAGAAGTATCTGAACATGCGGGAGTGGCTGCTGAGGCAGGACCGCAGCGACGTGCAGAGCTTCATCGAGCGGGTGAACCGTCTGCCCTACGAGGAGCGGGGAGAGGCATGGCGGACGTTCTGGCCCAAGCGGCTGGACAACATCAGGGAGAATCAGAGCTATTGTTCCAACATGCGCAGGGCGATTGGGGCAGGGGTGGAGCTGAGAGGCGCTGCTGCACCACCCACACCAGAGGAGGTTGCCAGAGGTGCGGCGGAAGCTGAGGAACTGTTGGGGCCGAGGCCGGGGATGGTGCCGGAGGCTGCGCCAGAGGTGGCGAGGGCGGCGGAGGCTTTGACACAGCCTTGGGAGAAGGGCCTTGATCTTCCAGCGGAGCGAATCAGCATAAAGGGATTCAGAACCTCTGCTGCTGACTTGGAGATGTTCGACCCTGCCCGTTCACTGGATACCCTGTCGGATGTAGAGAAGACCCAGATCGTCGAGACGATACGGTACTTCAAGGAAAAGACCGGCTATACAAAGCCGCTCAATCTACGTATTGAGGTAGTGGACGAACCGCAGGCCATGATGGGAACTGGCGCACTCAAGCTGCGATGGATAAGGGGCGAGACAACCATCCCAGTCAGTCCAACGACGGTTGAAGCAAACACGAGCAACACTGGCAACCTTCTGCACGAACTTTATCACCAGACTGGTGAACGGCTGGACGAAATGAAGGTTGGGCGCTGGGTGAGAGACAATCTGCCTGAACTGCGCGGGCGTGTGGCCGGACTTACCGAAGCCGCTCCCGAAGTCGCCAGGGCTGCGGAGGCCGCCGCTGAGGTTCCACCTGCTGCGGCTGTGCCGCCTGTCCCCGAAGCAGCCGCCCCCACCGTCGAGCAACTGGAGTCTGACATCTGGCAGAGGACGGAGTACCTGAGAACGATGGAGGAATCAAAGCAGGGTTTCCCCTTCGGCCACGATACAGCCTTCAAGCTGTGGGACTACCGGACGGGAGAGGTCAGGGCACAGGTCCGGCATCGGGGCAAGCTGGTGCCGTGGAACTACGCCGTGGACGACCTGGCGACTGAGTTCGGGTTCCCCGACGGTGAGACCTTTATCCGCGAGGTGGGCAACTTCATCAACATGGAGTCCGAGATCAGCAAGACCCGCAAGGAGGTCGAGGCGCTGGCGAAGGTGCTCCAGCGGATGCAGCCGGAGGACGTGACGGCTATCCTGGATGACCTGTTCCAGACCGTGCGCCCTATCCACTGGGGAGACGTGAGCCTGGACGTGACGCGGCAGGTCAAGGGCTGGGTGGACGACATCGAGCGGCTGGTGCTGGCCGACATGGACAAAGCACCTCCCGGCATGATCGCCCCTCCCATCCGCAGAGACCTTGTACGCTATGTCAGGGGCCTGAAGCCAGACTACACCGACGCCAGGATCGGAGCCGTGGCGATGGGCGAGTGGAGCCGGGACTTTGCCCTGCTCAACTACACCGACAGATTGAACTACAACACCTGGCTGGGCACGATATTTCCCTACGAGTTCTGGTTCACCACCAGCTTGAGGAACTGGGCCATTAGAGCGGTGGATCAGCCGGCGAGGATGGCGGCCTACGCCAAGATGCGAAGGGCACTAGAGGAGAAGGTCAATGCACCGGGTTTCCCCGCCAGACTACGTGGAGCGGTACGAGTCCCCATACCGTTTATGCCACCTTGGATGGGTGGTGGCCTGTTTGTTGATCCTATGGCCGCTTTGCTCCCTATTGAGAGTTTTCGAGAGCCTGAAGAGACGATGGCGTGGCGGTTCCGAGGTGGGGTGGTTACTGGGCCAGAAGGGGAAGAGCGGCCAGTGACGCCGCTTGATGTAGCCTCCACCATAATCAGCCCACACCTGCCGCTTACTATTGCGAGCGTACTGATCCGTGAGCACTTCCCAGAGGGCATGATTCGTGACCTCCTTGGCACACGGCCCGAAGAGTTTGGTTACGTCCTGCCACCTACGCGCACTGTCCAAGCTGTGAGCGCCCTGGCGAGGCCGGCCCTGGAGAGAGCAGGCATCGAAGTGCCACCAGGCGGCTGGGTGCTGGAAGCGCCGGTCAGGAAGCTGCTGGGGCTCCCACGAAACGAGCTGTGGGATGTCTATCGGCAGGAGCGGATGCTGGCGAGCATGGCGGCAGACGAGACGATCAGCCCTGACGATGCGATGGAGGCCATGCTGACCCACGAGGGAGACGTGTGGAACATGGCGGTGCAGCGGGCCGGTGAGGAGCTGGGTATAGCTCGCTTCACCAGTGGCGTGCTGGGGATGCGCGGTGCCGTGTACCCGATCGGTGAGCAGATGCAGCGGCAGTGGACGCAGCAGCTCAAGGGCATCGTGGCCGAGGAGGTGGAGCGGCTGGGTGCCAATCCCCGCCAGATGGACTACGCGGAGCAGTGGGACTTTCTGAGGTATCACGACGCCACTGGCGAGGGAACCGCCGTCGGGAAGTTCTACGACACGCATCCTGCCAAGACTGCCAGGACAGAGCTATTCAAGACACCAGCGGAGCGGGAAGGCAGACGGCAGACGGAGGAATACTGGCGGGAGATGGAGGCCCTGAGTGCCGACTTCATGCGGCGCAAGGGCGCTGCTCCCATCGGTGCCCCAGCGGTGGAGGGCCTGGGAGACTGGTATCAGGAGCAGCAGGCCGAGATCAAGGCCCGCTACCCCCAGGCTCAGGTCGGCCTCGACCCTGGCAAGGTCTACTCCCCACAGAAGGCAGCGCAGGCAGAGCTATCCCGGCTCATGGACATCGCCTTGAAGGGCTACCCCTTCCCCGAGGCCGGTGGTGACTACGACGAATGGCAGCGGGAGGTGGCGCAGTTCGAGCGGACCGTCTACCAGCGGGCGATGCTCACCTGGACGCCAGCACAGCTCAAGGCGTGGGCCCACTGGCTCACCCTGGAGGGCATCGAGGCGTACCAGGCCAAGCGCCACAACCCCGTCACGGCGGCGGCCTACGAGTATCGGAAGATATACCAGAGCCCCTACTGGGCCGAAGGACGGAGAGCGGAGGTTGCGGCGCTCCCCGGTGAGCCTGACTGGGAGCGGGTAGACCCGCGCATCTCGCGTTACGCCAGCCTGATTGACGCGGCGGCGGACGAGTACGACATAGACCCGCGCCTGATTGCGGCCATCATCCGGGTGGAGAGCGGCGGCAGGGCAGGTATAAAGAACGCCACCTATCCGGCCTATGGTCTGATGCAGGTGGTGTCGGATGAGAAGATCGAGGGCCGGCCGGCCGGGGAGGACTTGCTGGACCCGGCGACGAACATCGAGTGGGGCGTCAAGATTCTGGCCGGGTTCCTGAAGGCTGAAGATTACGACTTCGACGAGGGGCTGTACCGCTACAGCGGGGGTGAGACGTGGCAGAGTCGGGAGCGGTTCAGGAACACCTACCTCAAGAACTTCAGCTCCGCCTACAAAGCCCTGTGGGGCCGCAACCTGTCGGTGGATCAGCGGGAGGCGCAGCAGGGTGTCAGGGGAGCGATGCCCGCGCCGACGCTGGACGAGCTGATTGAGGCGATCCTGGCAGATCCCATCTATGAGGGCAAGTGGACGCGGGAGGAGTTGGAGGAGGCGCTGGAGGGGACGCAGATCGTCAGCGCCATGACCGGCTACGAGATGCGGCATCCCGAGGAGGCCAGGGAGTACGAGTTAAGGGAGAGATTGAACACACTCCTCTACGAGCAGACGCCGCCTGGTATCTACAACAAGGCCCTTCAGCAGTTGGCCGAGGTGCAGGCGGCCCGGGCAGGCGGTGACGTGCGGGACGCGATCGCTGCCATCAGTGAGTACATGCAGGCCAACCCACCTGTGGGGACGCCGGCAGAGTGGGCCGAGGCCCGCCGTCTGAACGACGAGATACTGAGGCGTGAGGTTGACCGGCTCTTCGGGCCGGAGATATACGCCGAGCAGGATGCGTACTACACCGCCAGGGATGCGGCGAGAGCGGCAGGGCAACGCGGGCCTCAGCCGACTGACAGGCTCCGGGCCTACTGGGACTTCCTGCATGGCTTCGAGGCTGAGAATCCCGTCTGGGCGAAGTACTATCGCAAGGAACGCGCACCCTATCAGCCCAGAGGATGGGGTAGAGGGCGAGGCTGGGATAGGCGCAGGCGACCAACCTGGACGGCTGTTAGCCAGTCCATCGGCCCGCAGGCCACACAGGAGTTGGTGAGCTTCTGGCGCACCGGTGCTTCGATGTCGAGTGCTACGATTCAGGCACTCATGGCGCTGATGGAGGAGTACGGGATCGCGGACTGGGCGGCGTGGCTGGCCCAGTTGAGGGAGCTATTCAGTGCTGAGTTTGGGGCACCCCTGTTTCAGTTCAGGGGCAGGCCGCAGCCGACGGTGAGGAGGATCATGTAGGAGTGGTGCGATGCCGTTAGTTCAGAAGCACCCCGCAAAATATCCAAAGCAGCGGAGGGAGTGGGCGCATCACGCCGATGTCCTGCTATGCCCAGGGGATCACCTCATGCTCACGGCAAACGGGCGTGTTCTCGCGCAGGAGATATGCCCCCAGGGTCAGTTGCTACACATCCACTACGAGATTGCAGTGGAACCCGAAGGGCTGAAGGGTGGCCGTCTTTGGGCGGTGGTGAGCAGGTTGTGGGCCTTGCGCGACAAGCTGGAGGGGCGCTGGAAAGAAGAAGTTTTCCCGATGGAAGGCGATGAACCGTCGTGAGTTCTTCATGGTACTACTAGCGGCAGGGTTGACGCAGGTTAATCGCCAGTTGGCAAGGTTGGAGGGGGAGCAGGAAGAGGCACAGACCAGCGCGGCTGTGCAACGCTGCGCCCTGTCGGAGGTGGCGAACGTCATAGAGAACCAGGAGAGGAGACTTGACAAGCTGGTGTGGGACGTGGCGTGGATCAGAGAGCGGGTGCGCGGTGGTGGGGTTGGGCCGCTTCCCTTCGCCAATCCCAACGACAAGAGACGGACGATGTGATGAGAACTTATCCAATTGTTGACTACGGAACAGGTCGAACAGGAGGTTTGACACATGGCACTTGAGGAAACAAGGCAGACTTCACAGGCCCAGCCTGGAGGGGACGGGGGAGCCTCTTCACAGGCAGGCCAGGGAGAAACGCCCCAATTCCTTACCCCTGCCGATCTTCAGAGGTTCAAGGAAGCAGAGCTTCCCTCGCTTCTTCAGCAGGCCCTTGAGCGGGGCCGGCAGGAGGGCCAGAGGGATATGCAAAGCCGCAAGGACCAGGAGATCGCAGAACGGGAGCGGAGGCACCAAGAACGGCTTGAAGCCCAGCAGGGCCTCTACGATTCCACACTGAAGCAGATGGGAGCCGGAGAGGAGGACTTGCAGCAGCTACAGAGTGCTTTTGAGGGCCGCGTGCAGGAGATGGACCGAGACGCAGAGTTGGCGTACTATCGACAGACGACCCAGGAACAACGGGCCTACGAGGACACCAACCGCAGGATCGATGCCATCCTTGCCGCCGCTGGCGTCCCCAGGGATCATCCTGCCTTGGATATGACATCTGAGGAGGCGTTCCTGGCCAGCGTGAAAAAGGCCAAAGAGCAGATGTGGCAGCAGGTTCAGGGGGCTACCGAGCCGGGTGCACCGGAGACGCCGCAAGCACAAACGGAAAAGCTGGCAGCTTCGGCGCAACCAACCAGAGGACAGAGGGGAGCGGCTGATGTGCTGGGTGGGGGCGCGGGGGTATACACACCCACGAACCCCATCGCGGACATCAAAGATCCCAAGGAACTCCTCAAGATGGGAGTGGAGAAAGCAAAGCCGAAGCTGCGTAGATAGACAAAGCTGAGGCTGAAATGGCAGTAACGCTGAATGAGATCGCCCAGGTGGAGCAGGAACCACTACGCAAGGGCGTCCTGATGAACCTGCTCCGCTTCAGCGAACTACTCAACGTGGTGCCGTTCGAGACGGTGACAAGTCTATCGAACATCGTAACCAGATGGAAGGTCCTACCTGACGTAGCTTGGCGCAAGATCAACGAGGGCTATACCGAGTCCACAGGCAAGCTGGAACAGATCGTGGAAAATCTGTTCATCATCGGGGGTGACATCGACATCGACCGGAAGTTGCTCAAGGCAACCAACGTCATCGAGAACCCCGAGGTGACGCAGATCAACATGATGACCAAGGCAATTGGGTACGCCTTCAACGACTGCCTCATCAACGGGGACCCAACCGTTGACGAGGACCAGTTCACCGGGCTTCACGTCCGCCTCGACAACAAGGTGGCGGCGGGGATCACCCGGCAGTTGGTCTACTGCGACGCCAGCGGAGACGGCTCGACAGGGTCCTCCTTGAAGGTGACGGCGAGTGACGCCAACAGACGAGCGTTCCTCGACTTCGTCGAGGAGACGATGGATTATGTGGAAGGTGGGGCGACTCACCTGCTCATGAACCAGAAGACGCGCCGCGTCTTCAACTCGATCCTGCGCGATCTGGGGCTGTTCAACCAGAACCAAGATCAGTTTGGGCGAACCGTCACCGAGTTTCGAGGCGCGGAGATGATCGACGTGGGCTTGCAGTCTGATAAGGCCACCGAGATCATCACCAACACCGAGACCGAGTGCGCGGACAACACTGGCACTTCCATCTACGCCGTTCGTTTCGAGGTGGGCGAGGGGATCTGCGGAGTGCAGATGGACAACCTCGACGCCTACCTCGTGGCCGAGGAGCTGGAGACGGCTCCTGTGAAGCGGTACAGGATCGACTGGGCTGTGGGGCTGGCCGACTGGTCGGACTACTCCATCACCCGGATGTGCGGCTTCAAGATGGCTGCAAGCTAGAGGGGGGTGAACGATGTTTGATGCACTGTTGCTGGTTCGAGACGGGGCCACGCTAGGCAGTCTAGAGACTGCGGCAATCGACACGACGGATGCACTGGCGGTCTACGAGTCCCCCGTGCGCGGGATGACTTTCATAGCCGTGGTGCCCGCTTATGGAGGTACAGACCCCACGCTGGACATCACGATCCAGCAGGCTGACTCAACGACTGAAGGTAGCTTCACCGACCTGATCTCGTTTGGACAGATCACGACCTCCGGGGTCTACAGCGTCCACGCGGCGGTGTCCAAGAGATACGTGCGTGCGTACAACTCCCTTGGGGGAACTTCGCCAGACTTTGGCGACGTGACCATCGCCGTATCGCCGGGTCAGATCCGCGAGTGGAACGCCTAGAGTAGTCGCGGGAAGATGGGGGCAGGGCTGAGGAGTCCTGCCCCCTGGGAAAAAAGGAATATGAGAGATTCAGGTCCAAGTCTAGTGCAGGTTGACGGCGGCTCCTACGAGTGCCCGGACGATCCCGGCGAGATCGGTTACGGCAAGGGAAGGGGAGCGCGACGAGTCAGCATCACCGACGAGGAAGGAATGATGTTGTCCAGGCTGGTGTCCGGGGTGAACGTCCTGGAGATCGGGACGGGCCTGGGTGTGGCGACCTGCTGGATGGCGAAGACGGCGAAGCAGGTCTACACGGTAGAGACCGACGAGTGGGTGCAGAGGACGGTGTGGCCCGCGCTGGCACAGAAACCCAACGTCGTCACCTATACATCTGCCGGGGGAGTGCCGGAGGTGGACGCGGCGTTCATCGACGCCTGCCACATGGCGGAATCGGTGGAGCGCGACACACGCGAGGCGATGCGCCACGTGAGGGCTGGAGGGCTGTTGATCTTCCACGACACAGGCGCGGACGCCGTCAAAGAGGGAATCGCCAGGGTGATCCCCCTGGAATCGGTGCAGATGTTCGAGACCCAGCACGGCCTCGGCGTGTTCAGAAGGCCCACAACGGGAGAAGGGATGAAGAAGCGGACCGACGTTTCGGTAATGGTGGGCGTACCCCACATCGCCAACTTCCCTGGAAAGTGGGTGGACTCCTGGACGAGCCTCACCCTGCCCACCAACTGCCGGCTTAAACGCGTGTGGGGCCGGCCTGTGGACGTGGCAAGAAACCTGCTGGTGAAGGAGTGCTTAGAGGGTGGCTTCGACTGGCTGCTTTTCATCGACGCAGATATGTGCTTTGCACCCGACAGCCTGGTGCGCCTGAACAGCCGGGGAAAGCCCCTGATCTCGGCGCTGTGCTTCACCCGTCGTATGCCGCCGACACCGACGTGCTATCGGGGCGTCCAGGGATACACGGAGGAGGGGCTGCCCTACCTGGGAATCCGCACTACCGAGACGCTGGACTTCCTGGAGGCCCATCAGGTGGAGCTTGACCTTTACAATCCAGGCATCG
The DNA here is from genome assembly GCA_964573815.1 of uncultured Anaerolineales bacterium. GTDB lineage: Bacteria > Chloroflexota > Anaerolineae > UBA7937 > B3-Chlor > CAYGAW01. Next base: position 10,432 of record CAZNMJ010000016.1, on the reverse strand, counting down.
TCCTGCCTGACTGTCCCGACGCTCTCAAGCAGTACGACGCGAGTGGCGCGGCGTTCGTGCTGATCCACCGTAAGGTCTTGGAGGCGGTCGAGCCGCCCTGGTTCAAGTACAGCTCACCGGAGAGGATGATCGGGGAGGACTTTTACTTCTACATGAAGGCCAAGGAAGCGGGGTTCCCACTGTGGGTTGACCGGACGGTGATCGTGGGTCACTGCTTTGGAGACCAGTACATCGGTGCCCTGGACTTTGCGGCGTACCAGCAGCTCACCGACTTCGCCCTGCCGAGCTGGGTGAAGCTCTTTGGGCGCTGGATGAGGAGATTGGGGGTCAAATGATGTTCGGTGTGTATATGGCGCTGGTCATCTTGGGACTGGGGGTGGTGCAGTGGGTCATCTGGCGCTTGGGCTATTCCTAGCCTGGCTGCTGGACGCAGTGCAGTTCAACGTGGCTGTGCTGAACTACCAGAGCATCTACAACGGCTTCGGGGCCATTGACAGCATCCGCAAGAGACGGGCGCTCGCTCCGATGGCGTACCGGGTGCTGGTGCCCTGGCTGGTGGGGTGGATCGAGGACGAGGGAAGGCGGCTGTGGGCGTACGAGGGGGTGAAAGTGGCGCTCATGGGCGCGGGCCTGGGCGCGATATCCTGGCAGTTCGGGCCGGTGGCAGCCCTGATCGCGGCGGTGCTGTGGGTGCCGACGTTTCGATTTGATTACTGGGATGTGTACGCCGAGTTTCTGGCCTTGGCCCTGACGCTCACCGGGAGGCTACCCCTGGCGCTTCTAGGAGGCGCTGTAGGCGCTCTGAGTAAGGAAACCTGTGGAATCATACCTTTTCTGTACTATTCGCTCACCAGGGACGCCCTGGGGGCCTCGTTTGTGGCCCTGGCGTGCTGGGGGAGCTTCGTGGTGGTCAGGGCGCGGGTGGGCTACAAGCGGATGTACTGTGACCGGGTGATGCTCCGCCAGAACTGGGAGGATCTGAAGAAGCTGCGGGAGGGGTGGTTTCTGTCGCCGGCCTTTATATCCTGTGCCATCACCCTTACCGCGCTGGTATGTTTCGTGACAGGGAATGTACGGGGAGACTGGGTGGTGCCGGTGCTGCTGGTGGCCGGCTGGGTGTGTGGGCGGATCGTGGAGCCCCGCATATTCCTTAGCGTGACTATATGGATCGCGCCTGTGGTGGCGCGGCTCTTGTGCTACAGGGGGCTGGGATGGGAGTAAATCGAGCGGACCTGAGAAGTGAGCTGGGGCGGCTGGTCGGAACCGCCTGGGAGACGGCAGAGATGAACGACGCCATCAACGCGGCGATAGACGCGGCGTGGCCGGTCATCCGCCAGGTGAAGGAGGACAAGTCCATCACGCTGACGGCGGGAATCTTCACCTACACCCCGACCGCCACGGACATCGGGGAGAAGGGCATCTACCAGGTGGAGTTTGAACAGGCGAGCCGACCGCACTCTCACCGCCGAAGGTGGACGCAGAGGTGCGTGGATGGGCAGTGGCAGATCAGCTTTCCCTACGATGCTGTAACAAGTTTTGTTGGCAAGACGGTACACTGCTTCTACCATGCCCGGTGGCCACGCCTGACGGATGAATCGACGGAGACCGGTGTGCCCACGCGCTACATCGTCTACTTCGCCGCCGCTGACCTGGCTTCGGGGATGCACACCAAGAGAGGTCACTACAACGTGGAGGGGTATCAGGAGATGATACCTGTCTGGGTCGAGCTGGCGGAGCGGATCAAGAAGCAGAACCGGACGTTGGGATTGACGCGGTATCAGGGGTACATGAGGAGGTAGCGTGAGCTTCGTGCCGGTAGCTGGCGAAAATGTGGATCTTGTCTTGGAGCTTCCGTCTGGGGATCTCATGGGATTTCTGTGCCAGGAGGGGACGGCCCTCAGACGCACCAGGGCCTCAGACTACGCCCCCATCGTGGCGTCTGCCGGTGTCGAGACAGAGGCGACCGGCACCTGGCGGCGGTGGGCGCAGGAGGAGTTCAGCGAGGGTCTGGGGGAGGAGGACTGGGACACCGGAGGCAAGGTGCTCTACGCTGAAGGGTTGGAGTTCCAGGAGAGCTTCGTCACCCTGGCCGGCCGGTGGGTGCTGCACTCAGGCTGGGGCGGCGCGATTCACCACTTCTGCGACTTCCTGGGTGACATCTACATGCTCCAGTCCACCAAGGTCTTCCAGTACGACATCGCCACCCAAGGCAGAACGCCGGTCAAGGATCTGGGAGCGACCGCAACGGACTTGGTGGTGATGGGTGACGCGATCTTTGCCCTGTGTGGCGACAACAACAACGGCTGGTATAGCACTGACGGCACCGAATGGAAGGACATGGCGGTGACGGGCACGGTGATGATGTGGTGGCTCGATAACGCCTGGAGAGCCCGGGGCAACACGCTGTACTCCAGTCCCACGCCGAAAGAGAGCGGGACGTGGAGCAGCGGCCAGAAGATCGGAGATGCGGCCTACGACATCACCTCCCTGGCAGCCTACGATTCCAAGGTCTACATCGGCAAGGAAGAGGGCCTGTTCTACTACGACGGCACCAGCGTGGCCGAGGCGAAGGACTGTCGGCAGCGCATCTACTCTGGCAACTTCAAGGGCATGGCAAGCTGGGCCGGCTACCTCTACTTCCAGGTGATGTCCACGGTCATGCAGTACCACCCCACCTCGGAGAAGGAGATCACGCCACGTTTCGTGGGCGGCAGGGACGAGGAGTTCTACGGCTTCGGCATCCCCAAGTTCTTCCTGCCCAGCCAGAAGGGGATTTATGTGCTGTTCGAGGATGCGAAGGGCAGCACGCCCTACGTCCTCAAGTACAACGGGTTAGGGTGGCAGGTGTCCTGGGTTGGGACGGCGACGCTGGCAGCTCACGGTTTGGGCTGGTCCGGCCTTGCGAACTGGCTCCTGGTGAGCGAACAGTCGAACACCTCCCACCAGCTACGCCGGACGCTGGCCGATGCACCCTACGACGACTACGAGGCTAGTGGGTACTTCCTCACGCCTCACTGGGATGGTGGGTTCCCCGAGGAGTACATGGAGGTCCGGCTCTGCACCATCAGCGGCCAAGACCTGGACTCGACGGAGAAGATCACCGTCTACTACCAGGACGACAGGGACGGTGAGTGGACGAAGCTGGGGGAGTTCATCAAGACACCCCAGCAGATGATGAGCTTTTCACCACTGAAGGCGGCGATTCCCTGCCGAGAGCTGTACCTCAAGGTCGTGCTGGAGCGGGACACCGGGGACACCTCCAAGACGCCACGGCTGGAGGGGTGGAGCGTCCAGTTCAAGAATCGGCCCAGCCCCGTCTATATGTACTCGCCAGTGCTGAAGCTCGGAGACAAGCTAGAGCGGAAGGATACGGTAGGTGACTTGCCCTACACCTTCCTCGACCAGTTGATGTTTCTGGAGCGGTGTGCGGGCGCGGTGGAGCCGCTGGTGTACAACACACCACTCGGACAGCGGGTGCTCGTGGATATGACCAACAGCCAGGGCGGGCAGGGAACGATGATGGAGGACGGGAGGACGTACCAGCTCCTCTCGGTGAACTTCATCGAAGCCTACCCCGGCGAGTGGGTGACGGTGGCGGAGGGGATCGAGTTTGGAGAGGAAATCAGCATCACCATCCAGACGGCAGAGACCAAATACTTTGGGGAGGAATACTTCGGTGTCTTTATGTTTGCTTAGAGTCAAGGAGTGGATCACAGAGCAAGCCTGGGTCCGCGTGTGGATGCGGGAGGTTGGCGCTTGGGAGTGGGAGCTGGTGGCGGAGGGGTGCAACACGCCCACCAAGGCGGGTCTGGCGCAGCTCCAGAAGCTCGCCTGGGGCGATAGCCTGGTCACGTTCGGGTACTTGGCGGTTGGCTCCGACGACACGGCAGCCACGGAGGATCAGACGGCCCTCATCTCCGAGATCAGCCAGGGGCGCAAGGCGTTCACTGGCCACACGGTCACGGAGAAGCAGACCAACATTCAGGTCTACTTCGCACCCCATGAGGCGGTGGGCACGATCAAGGAGTGGGGCATCTTCAACCTTTCGGCGGCAGGGGTGATGCTCTGCCGTGGCCTCGTGGAGCCCCCAAAGCCCAAGGCGGACACGCAAGAGATGATATTCGAGGTCATCCTGACGCTGGGCGCGGCATCGTAGCATGGCCAAGCGGCTGGGCCTCCGACCGAGGAGGCATCGGCACCTCAAGATCACGCCGCAGATTTTCGCGCCTCCTGAGATACAGAGCAAGGACGAGTGGATGGTGTGGAAGGCGCTCACCAACCTTGGATACCAGCCAGCCATTCAGCAGGCGTTTCGCGGTGGCACGGCGTTCGCGGGGGGGATGCGAGTGGACTTTGTCGTGCTTCCGATAATGACGGTGATACGGACGATGTCGTACTGGCACCAAGACCCAGGCACCCAGCAGCGGGATGAGTACCAGCGGCTCTACTTGCAGTCGTTGGGCTATCAGGTGTTGGACTGCTGGCGGGACCGGATAGGGGATGTCAGGGCGCTGATGAGGTGGCTCAGGCAGAACCTCGGAAGGCCCACGGCTTAGGAGGATTGGATGACATTAAGCAAGGATGAAGTTGGAGTCGTCTACAACAAGGGCGATGCGAAGGAGGTGGAGTGCAAGGCTGATTTCGTCAATGCCTGCAACTGCCTCTATCTCGAAAACAACAGTGGCGGGAGCGTGACCAGCGGGGACGTGGGGTTCATCGGCACTGGGGGCAAGTTCTCAGTGGGCAGCGCCGAGGGGCTTAAGGAGGTGATCGTCGTCGTTGCCACGAACCACGACGACACGGCCCAGACCATCGCAGCGGCGGAGTTTGGGTGGTTCCAGGTAGTTGCACGTTGCCCCAAGGTCAACGTAGACGCGGCCACAGCGATTGGGGACTGGCTGGTGACTTCGACGACGACCAAGAGCGCACACCCGGACAGCAGCGCCTTGCCCCCCCAGGGCACGTTTGCGATGGCGCTGTGGACTACGGGTGGCGCGGGGAGCGTCGAGGCGATGCTGCTGCCGGGATTTGGCTGGACGGACGACGAGCACAGGGCGACCACAGCCGCCGTGCATGGCCTAGCAACAGACGTGGAGCTGGTGGGCTGTCTCGAAGGCACGGTCAGGATGACCTATGGCAGCCAGTCGGTGGACGCGACCGCCAGCACACGTTACACTACCACGGTTAACTTCACCAGCACGCTTCCTGGCGAGCCGCAGGTGGTCGTACCCGCAGTTCGCAAGGACGATCTCAACTTGGACGAAGGCGTGGGTATCAGGACCAAGACTGAGAGCCTAGCGACAGTCAACTGGATGGCTGGCGACCAGGCCGGCATCTACTACGTCGAAGTGCTGGCCTTCTACGTGGGGTAAGGATGTTCTTCTTCGGCTGCGGCAAGAAAATTGAGAGCATCAACAAGCATATCGCCAAGATCAACGACGAATTGGGCGATATGCAGGGCGGTATGCGCGACTTGCAGGGAGATATGCGCTGGGTGAAGTGGCTGGTGAGGGGCATCGCTTTGCTGGCCTTGGCGGATCTGGTGAAGGACTCGCTGCCTTAAGTATGGCGGTATCTCGATACTGCCGTTGTTACGACGTATTCCACTCCACGTCTATCGTGCCGTCTTCGAGGACGTAGATACGCCTGAAGATGCGTGAGGCTATAGCGCGGAGCATGTCTGTCTGCGCTGGGGTTACGTCAGGGGAGAGTAGATCGGGGAGTTCGTGCAGCTTCTCGCGCACGTAGGTGGTGAAGTCCTCCTGCCGTTGCGCTCGGGCAAGGAGGTCGTCGGCCTGGGCAAGCCGGGCATCGACGGCATCCTGCTCTTGGTCAAGGGTTGTGACCCGTTCGGAGAAATCGGATAGAGAGATCGCGCCGTCCTCGTAGGCGTCCATCCAGCGTGTGCGACGGCGCAACAGTTCATCGGCCTGCTCCAGGAGCAGGCCCCTTTCATGCGCTGCGGATTCATCGGGTGAGGTGCTTTCAACGAGTGCTGAAAGGAAGCCGGGGGCGTGGGCCACTTCCCTGATGTGCTCGGCAAGGTGTGCGTGCAGGTCAAACAAGGCGATGTGGTGCCGGCGGCGGCCTATGTCTGATTCCCAGGGGGGTTGGCAGCGGTAGTAGCGCCGGGTATTGCTTCTGGACCCGTTCATGGGGAGATCACAGATTTTGCACCAAGCAATGCCGCTGAGGGGATAGGCGGTGCCGCGCCTGCGGGGGTGCTCCTCTCTTCGCCGCTCGTATTCTGCCATCGTGATCCTCCAATCGTCTGGCGTGTAGGGGCTGTCAAAGTCCGCCTCGGCCATGAGCCATTCGCCAAAGGGCATCCGCCGACTGATACGCCTGCCCTCCTCGTGGACGGTTCGGCGCTTGCCGTAGGCAACGAGGCCGTAGTAGCATGGCTGGAGGACGATGCGGGTAACGGTGGTGAGCCGCCAGTCGCCGCCCCTGGGTGTGGCCAGCTCGTCGGTCTTCGCCTGGCCGACGATGCGGTTGAGGGTGATACCCGCTTGGTACGAGTCGATCACGTAGCGGATCACCTCTTCAGCCTGGGGATCGTCGAAGGCTACCTGGTCTGGCCCATCCCGGCGGAAGCCCCAGGGAAGCGTACTGGGGATCTTGCCTCGCTTCACCCGGCCCTGCATCCCCATCTCCCTCCTCTGCTTGAGGCGCATCACCTCGACCTCGCTCAGGCCACCCTCCACCACCTCTCCCCAAACGTCGGACTCGGTGCGCTCTTGGAAGTCGGCGGGAGGCATCGCGCGAGAGTAGACCCTGATGTTGTGGTCCTGGAGGAAGTCGGCCACCTCACGGTTCAGGCGGCGCGTTCGCGCCAGCCTAGTGCGATCTTTGACAATAAGCCAATCTATATTGGCACTTTGGGCGTATTCTGCCAATAAGGAATAGGCTTCGACGTTTTGCAGGGCATCCTTGAGGCGATGGTAGCTCCGGCTCTCTCCCGGCACGGTGATGTCGGCCACGATGTCCCAGTCGAGAGCTTCGGCCAGGGCGTGGTTGAGTCGGTGCTGGTCGTCAAGGGATTCTCTTTCGGCTTGGGGCTTGGAGGATACGGCGGCCCAGGAGATGGCGTGGGTCACATCTGCCTTCCGAGAGCAACGATGAAATACTCGCCGTTGTCCACAACAACAGGACGCTCGCCTGAAAGCACAGTTGCCAACCGCGCTGGGTGCAGAGCGAAGGATGAGTGGAGGCCAGCAAGACAGGTGGCTCCGCTGCTGGCCCTGTTGTTCAGAAGAGCGTCGTCAATCTGTCGGGGCAGTGCCCTCCACCCCTTACGGTGGGACAGGTAGAGAAGTGTGGGGTCGCCGCCCACCGAGATGATGAGATCAGTTTCTTTGGTTATCTGCTCAACTTTCTGAGCGAGTTTGTAGACAGCGACCATCGGCTGTTCCAGCCCCATGACGCGCCTGTACCACTCGGCACCCAACACCAGCGTGGCTAAGAGGCAGGCAGTGAGAAGGACGATGTGTCGAAGATGGCCGCTAGCTGGCCTGAAGAAGTGCGAGTACACCTTGCCTACGAAGACCGAAATGGGCGGCAGGGCCGGCACCTGGTAGTGGGGGTGGGCGTAGTTGCCCTTGCCGACGATAACGAGGTAGACCAAGAACGCAATCAGCCAGAAGTCGAAAAGCCTCTCGGTCTTGGTCGTGGCCGTCATAAAGAGGCCGATAGAGAAAACGGGCAGAGCGCCATAAGCCAAGTGCTGTCTGCCCAGGTAGTCGAACAGAATCCTGGTCCAGTATCGGGAGCTTGTCACAAGGCCCCAGTTTCCCCACTTGTCCGTGCCGTAGCCCCAAATGCCGAAGGTCAGCCCGTATCTGAGGTGGATTTGATGGGCGTGGTAGTACCACCAGGCGACGGGGAGCAGCACCATGAGAGCATAGAGCCAGAGACAGGGGTGCAGCAACGTTCGCCTGCCGAAGCGCAGCCAAGCGAGGTAGAGCAACGGAAGGCCGAGGTAAAGCGTCTGGATTTTGAGCAGACACGCGCTGGCCACCAGAGCAGCAGAGAGGAAGAAGGGAACCCAGTGCCACGTTCTGACCCAGCCAGAGAAGAAGTAGACTCCGGCGACGGAGCACATCACAAGTGCAGCCTCGGGCATGAAGGCTCGGCTGTAGAAGACCCCTAGTGGCAGGACAGCGAAGAAGGCGCAGCCCCAGAGCGCGGTGCTGCGGGTGGTGTAGCGCCGGGCGAGGAGATACAGGAAGCTCATGGCCACCAAGGAGCATCCAAGGGAGATGAAGCGGCCCCAGATTTCCGCCACGCCGCCGATTTTGTAGAGGAGGGATACCGCAAACGGATAGATGGGAAACTCTGCCTCCACATACCCCGGCCCGTCGCCCCCCCAGTCTACCTGCGGGTGCAGGAGGTGGTAGCCGTTCTCGTAGAAGTTGCGGGCGATGGCCGCTGTGTCGGCCTGCCTCCAAGATTGATAGCCGATGATCGGGGAGCCTATGTTGTACGCTCTGATTCCAAAGGCGAGGAGGAGAAGGCCAACCATGAGGCGCTTTCGCACCAAGCCAAGAGCAAGCAGCGAAGGCCCGAAGAGCGGAAGAAGTCTCATCGCTCGAAGGAAAAGGGAGACTGGAAGCTGGCCCTCTCGGTGATGGTGCATAATGGCCGGCAGATGGACCTGGTAGCTCACCGCACGGCCTCAAGGTGCTCCAAGTAGCGGCTGTAGAAGATGAAAGCCAGCACCAGGGCGACGATCACGGCCCGTCCCAGCTTCGCCTTCCACCCCCTGGGCTTAAACAGCCAGGTGAGCAGCCAGGCTAACATTGTTTGATCTCCTCCCATCCAGTCTCGGTGCGCTCTAGCCAAGTACGTCGCACGGGCTCCGGTGCCAACGTCAGCAGTCGTGAGCGGAGGAACCTTCTCAGGGAGGCAACGAGGATGGTCTGGTCGGAGGTCGGGAGTCGCTGCACTCTCCTTATCAGGCCCTCCTCCAAAACGAGCCGGAGTCTGTTATTCTTCTGTCGCGTCGTCATCGGCGCTATTGGTCTCTCCTTCCCATCCGTCCCTGTGGTCGAGCCAAACATCAAGCTGGCGGATGGCCACCTCTTGGAGCCAGGTGGGTAGTAGGCGAAAAAGCTCTAGTATGCGCCATTCCAGGGCTGTCAAGTGTGATCGGTCCGGCCCGGGTGGAGAGGCATCGTCGGTCAGTCCGAGAAGGTACTCTGAGGTGGTCTGCAAGGCTTCCGCGATCTTGGCAACCGTCACGGCTGTGGTGTTGGGTCGGCTCTCCGTCAGAAGTCGGTAGGGATGCGAGGAGTGTAAGTGGGCGCGTTTCGCCAGCTCCCACGCCGATATTCCTCGGGCTTCCATTAACTCTTTGATGCGTTGCGAGTCAAGTTTTGGCTCCATAGTAACATTATAGCAGGCTCTTCGCCGTTTGTCACGGTTTTTCGTGCTCACTTGGAAAAGATGGTAGATTTGCGTACGGAGAAGCCCCACTTTTTGCTTGACAGGCGGCGAAGGTTCTGCTATACTTGGCAGTGTGACGATTGGCGAATTGACCTGACAGGCTTAGAAGATGCAGACAGACGGCTGGCTGAAGTGCCCCAAGTGTGGGGCGAACAATATCTGGCGATTCTCTTCGGGTGAGGTCTGGGTCACGCTGCGGTGCGGTTGCGGCTACTTCCAGAGGCTTGCCCGGACGGAGTTCCTGCCCGACGAGCCGCCTGAGCAGTTTCGCAGGCGGCTGGGCACGCAGGCCGAGACCGAGGCCGGGGAGGTGCCCGACTGGTATCTCAGGATGCAGGCCGTGATGGAGAGGAGTGACTGATGGGCCACATCATCGACGGAGTTCGGTACGAGCACTTTCCCCCTTTTGAGGATCTGCCGGAAGAGACGAGGGATTTCATCGTGAAGGGTCTGGTCCAGCTCTACAGCCTAGATGGGAGGCGGTATGGTGAGAGAATCGGCGATGGTCTGCCTCTTGGTAGCTGTCGCCCTGGTACTGGTCACGGTGGGCGCGTGCTTGTGCGCCCAGGAGAGGAGGGCTGAGGATGCCGAAGCGGATTGTAGGGATAGGGATCTTGGCGTTGTTCGCGAGCTATGCATACGCATGGTTCCACCGCGAGGACATGGAGCCCAAACGCTTCGACCTGACCGAGCGGCGGTGCAAGAGGCTTAGAGCCGCTATGGGCGATAGGGGTCGCTGGGATAGGCTCTTGACATGTAGCATCCTTTGGTACGCTGACGGGGCCGCAGAGGAGGGCTGAGATGGCGGACTTCTACGTTCTCAAGAGCGCCAGCAGGCACAAGGTCTGCCCCTATTGCGGGGGCACCTTGGTGGTGACGAAGGTTCCAGCGCACCGAGGGCTGGTCCTCAAGTGCAACTGCAAGATGACATTCACCGATCCCAAGGACTGCGCCCCCAAGAGGGGCATCGAGGCGCTGGAGACCG
>CAZNMJ010000015.1:0-28609 GCA_964573815.1 uncultured Anaerolineales bacterium | reverse complement strand
GAAGGGGTTTGGCCTCTGAGGCGAGAGGCTGCGTACGTGTTGTCGACGTCCGACAGGATCTGAAAGGAGCGTGCGATGGGGAATGTAGTGTTGCGAACCAAGCAGGAATGCCAAGATTTCGTGCGAGGGCTGTGCTTCATGGGGACTGGAGGCGGAGGGCCACCGAAGCTGGGCCTGAAGCTGCTTCTCGACCAACTGGAGGCCGGTCGGGAGATCGAATGGGTGGACATAGACAGCCTTCCCGACGACGCGTGGACGGCCACCGTGGCGGGCATGGGTGGCAGGGGCGGCACGGGTGGCACCGAGGAGGAGCTGGAGCAGCTTGGCTGCGTGGAAGAGAAGCACAGCGCTCTAGGACGCATGGTAGGCGCAGTCCAGGCGCTGGAGGATTACGCAGGGGTGAAGGTGGAGGCCATAGTGCCGGTAGAGATTGGGGCCAGCAACGTTCCGGCGCCCGTAGTGGCCGCACTGGAACTCGGAGTACCAGCGGTGGACGGCGACTACGCTGGTGGCAGGGCCATTCCAGAGGTGCCGCAGACCATACCCGAGATTCGAGGGGTGTCTGTGTGCCCGGCCTCTTTTGTCACCCGGTGGGGCGACGTACTGATCCTTAAGGACACGGTCAGCACAGCGATGGCAGATCGCATTGGCCGCATGATCATCGTTGCCGTGTATGGCGGAATGGGCATCTCCTGTTACCTGTTGCAGGTCAAGGAGGCCAGGGAGCTATTGGCTGCTGGCACGCTGACCAAGGCTCTGCAGGTGGGACAGGCCATCAGAGAGGCTCGCGAGGAAGGTGCTGACCCCGGGGCTGCAGCGGCCAAGGCCGTGGGCGGCTGGCTGCTTTTCGAGGGCGAGGTGACCTCGTCGGCGGTGATGGATGAAGAGTCGTACGCCTTCGGTCTGGGGAGTCATGAACTGCGAGGCCTGCGAGAGTACGAGGATCGCAGCTTCAAGATCTGGTACAAGAACGAGTATCACATCAGCTGGCTCGACGGCGAGCCTTTCGTCACTAGCCCGGACTCCATGATCATGGTACAGTTGGACACGGGCGAGCCTGGCACCAGCTACGATTTCTCGGTAGGGGACCAGGTGGCGGTCGTTGGGCGTAGGGCCCACGAAGCCTTTCGATCTCAGAGAGGCATTGAATTGCTTGGACCCCGGCATTTCGGATTTGACATCGATTATGTGCCCATAGAGGACCGGTTGAGAGAGTCCGGGGCCTGACAGGAGCGATGGTGGCTCGCAATCGAGGCCACCAACTGCCAGTGGTGTTGGGAGAGGCGGGAGTCTTACGCGTACCAAGGAGGAGATGCCCATGTCGATGACAATCGGGGAGCAGGAGTTGAGGGACATCATCACCGGGGCTGCCTTTCTAGGATCAGGGGGCGGCGGTTCCCCCAAAGATGGTCTCAGGCTTCTGGATGAGCTGGTGCCTCTCAACAAAGCCGAAGTGACGCTCATCTCTTACAAAGAGATGGAGCCCAACGACTCGGCAGTGATGGTGGCCGAGTTTGGGTCGCCGAAAGCCTTCATGGAGGCGAAGTCCTTCCCAGAGACGGTCACATCCTTCAAGTTGTTGCAGAAGGTAGCGGCTCAGTCGGGCAAGAAGATCACCCATCTCATGGCCGGTGAGCTTGGAGGGTTCAACACCATGGTGCCCCTCTATGTGGCTGCACTGGAAGGGGTACCCTTCGTGGATGCCGATGCACAGGGACGGGCCGTTCCCGAGTTGGAGACCTCTTTGTATCAGATATACGGGGTCTCCCATTCTCCTTTTACCATGGCCGGCAGCAATGGGGACTCGATTGTTGCCTACCTGAATGATCCCATGGACTACACAGCCGCAGAGAACATCGCCCGCCATATCTCTATGGCCTATGGCCAATTGGCCGCATTCTGTGGTTTGGCTGCGAGTCGGGATGAGATAGAGAAACTGGTACCTGACTCAATAAGCCTCTGTATGACTATTGGCAAGGCCTTCCGTGAAGCGAGGGACATCAAGACGTTGTCCCAGGCGCTTGGAACGGAAGTGGGTGTCAAAGAGCTATTCGTGGGCAACATCACAGGCATTGGATTGCGGACCGAGGGCGGTTTCGATTTCGGAATCACCTCCATCAAGGGATCTGGCGACTACGAAGGCCAGTCAAGAAGCATCGATTTCAAGAACGAGAACATGTTGCTTAAGGACGGAACGGGCAAGGTTCTGGGGACAGTTCCCGACCTGATCACGCTTGTGGATCTCGACGCCCTTGAACCCCTGACCAATGCGGACACCAGGGAAGGTCAGAATGTGGCGGTCTTCGGCTTGAGAGCGCCAGAGAGTTGGTTGAAGACTCCCAAGGGCTATGAGTGTTGGCATCACATTCTTGATAGACTTGGCTACGTTGGGCCCTATTTGCCAGTCAAGTAGGCAAAAGAGAACTGGTAGGCTTGCGATCACCTAGTATCTGTTTGGAGGATGGGCATGGCGCAGAGCTTTGACATAGAGAAGTTGATAGTAGACGTCTTCGCCCCTCAGTCAGGGGAGAAGGTGCTGGTCATGACGGACCTGCCTCACGGAGATATTGCCGACGACGAGAAATGGGCAGAGCGGCGAAGAATGGCAAAGGAGTGGCGCTCAGCATTCGAGCAATTGGGGCAAAGGCTTGGGCTTAGCGTACATCCTCTCCTTACCTATCCGGCCACCGGGGCCAACAACGGCCCTCTGCCGGAGGAGGGGGAGATGGGGGGCCAGACGGTCCAGTTGCAGGACATTCTGTCGGATACGAACATCGCGGTGGCCCTGACGCAGTACTCGGCCAGCGCTCCACTCATCGGGTTCGCCCAGCAGATGCCCACCCTGCGGGCCGCCAGCATGCCCAAGGTGATGAAGAGTATGGAGCAGACAGCCCTGGCGGCGGACTACAGCGAGGTGGCGCGCAAGAGCCACATCTTGGCCGACAAAGTGGACAACTCGGTGGGAGCGCGGATACAGTTCTCCACGGGCCACCAGGTGTATTTCGATCTACGGCATCGTGAGGGGAAGGCCGACGACGGGCAGCTTCACGCCGACAAGACAGGCATACGCTTGATCAATCTACCCAGTGGCGAGGCCTTCAGCGCTCCCTACGAGGGGGAGCTGGAGGGTGATCCCAGTCGAACGGAAGGCACGATCCCTGCGATGTATGATGACGAACTGGTCCTGTTCAAGGTGGAGCAGAATCGTATCGTTGAGGTGGTGGGCGACGGCCCGCAAGCGGCTGAGAAGCGGGACTACTTCGCCGTAGACGAAGCGCGCCGCAACATCGCCGAGCTAGGATTGGGCTGCAATGACAAGGCGGTCATCTCCGGAGTCGTGTTGGAGGACGAGAAAGTGCTGGGCATGCACTGGGCCTATGGCCTGAGCAGTCATCTGGGGGGAACCGTGGGTGTCACTGAGTTCAGCGATCCCAGTCACGCCGTGCACCAAGACATCGTGTATGCCAAGGGTGGTTCCATCGAAGTCGCCAGCCTAGTTCTGGAATACGAGGATGGCACGACCGAGGAAATCATCAAAGACGGGGAGTACACAATCTTCTGAGTAGGTGAGTGGAGATCTGGCGGCAGCAAGTAGCTGGTGCTGGTCTTGCCAGCTTTGACGATGTGTGGGTATACCACATCAGTGGTCCATCTACAGCCGCGTGGCACACGGGGAGGATACCATGGGTCTACCTTCGCTAGGGGCACCCGAATTACTGATCATCCTAGTCATCATCTTGCTCGTCTTCGGTGCCGGGAAGCTGCCGGAGATCGCAAGAGGGCTGGGCAAAGCAGTAGGCGACTTCCGTCGCGCCAGCCAGGGGTTGGACCTGGAAGAGGAGCTAGGCGAAAAGAAGGAGAAAACCGAGAGCTAGCCGCGTCCTGCCACTCTAGTGAGGTATTCTCAGGCGTGTAGCTAACCGAACGAGGAGCAGCCAGAGAAGTGATCGCTATGGGTAGCCCACGATCTCCTTTTCCGGAGGCACCGGATCGTCGCTCGGGTGCGACTCTCAACCAGACAGAATGGTCGATTCTCTTGGCAGTATGTTCCCCGCGCAGACCATCGCTGTGACCATGGGTGGTGCAGGATCTGTGTATATCCATCGGGGTAGAGTCCACAGAGAGCCACTGTACTCTGCTGTCGAGGTGGACGGAGTGGGAACTGGGGACGCTTTCGCCTCTGGATTCCTCCTAGGTTGTCTGGAGGGCAAAGACTGGCCTGAGTGTCTGAAGTATGGAGACGCTCTGGCCGCGACAAAGTACTCCATCCCAGGAGACCCAGCCATCACGACCCGCGATGAACTGAATGGCCTTACTGCGCAGGGAGAGCGAGCTGATATTGAGAGGCAAGGGGCCTTTGATGGTATCTGTGCGCCCCCGTGCCAGCAAGGGTTAGATCTGAAGGAAGACAAGAAGACTCAACTTCGTCAGTATTCTGTAGGCGAAACCAGGACCAAAGGAGCGTGCAATGAGCAATGTAGTATTGCGGACTGCGCGAGATTGTGAAGACTTGATTCGCGGTCAGTGCTTTATGGCCACCGGCGGCGGAGGGAGGCCGAAGGAGGGCCTGGAACTCCTCGTCCATCAGTTGAAGGCTGGTCATCAAATTGAGTGGGTTGATGTCGATAGCCTGCCCAACGAAGTATGGACGGCTACAGTGGCGGAGATGTCCGGCAGAGTCTTTGAAGGCGGCTCTAGCGAGGAGTTGGCTGAATTGGGGTGTATCGAGCAGAAGTATGATCAGTTGGGTCTGATGGTGGCCGCTGTTCAGGCACTTGAGGACTCTGCGGGGATCAAAGTGCAAGCGATCGTGCCAGGAGAGGTGGGCGCAAGCAATGTTCCGAATGCTGTAGCGACGGCGTTGGAACTTGGCGTGCCAGTAATAGATGGCGACTACGTTGGTGGCCGGGCCGTTCCTGAGGTGTCGATGACGATACCAGAGATTCGCGGCGTGCCGATCTGTCCCTTATCCTTCGTCACACGGTGGGGTGATGTTCTGATTCTAAAGGATACGGTCAGCACTGCCATGGCCGATCGCATAGGACGCATGATAACCCTTGCCTCCTACGGCATGATGGGATTCGCCTTTTACCTAATGCAGATCAAAGACGCCAGGAAGGTGCTCGCTGCTGGCACATTGACCAAGGCCCTTCAGGTGGGCCAGGTGATTCGAGAGGCTCGGGAGAAAGGCTCTGACCCGGTGGCGGAGGCGGTCAAGGCCGCTGATGGGTGGTTGCTGTTTGAAGGGGAAATCACCGCCAGGGAGATAGCGGATGAGCAATCATATGCGTTCGGAGTGGGAACTCACATGCTGAAAGGCCTGGGAAGCTACGAGGGTCACGCCTTCAAGATTTGGTACAAGAACGAGTACCATGTGAGTTGGCGGGATGACAAGCCTTTCGTTACCAGCCCCGACTCGATGATCATGGTGGACCTGAATACGGGTGAACCCACTCTCAGTTTCGATTTCTCCGCAGGGGATCGAGTCGCTATCATTGGGCGTAGGGCCTATGAAGTTCACCGTACAATAGAAGGAATCAAAGCGTTGGGCCCGCGGCATTTTGGGTTTGATTTGGACTATGTGCCTATCGAGGAAAGGCTGAAGGGGTTCGGGTTGTGAGAGGGGTGATTATCACACTCATGGCTGTGGACCTTTTCGACAGCCTCGGGACGGACCCGAATGTTTCAAACAGAAAGGAGAAAGACTAATGTCAAGAACTCTGAAGGAACAAGAGTTCAAGGATATCATCACAGGTGCTGCCTTTCTGGGAGCTGGTGGTGGTGGTTCGCCCAAAGATGGCCTGAAACTCCTGGCTGAACTGAGATCCCGTAGCAAGGCCGCAGTAACCTTGTTCAGCCACCAGGAAATGGGGGACGATGAATGGGCCGTGATGGTTGCTGAGATAGGGGCTCCACGGGCCATGTCAGAGGCTGAGTCATTTCCGGAGACGGTGATAGCCTTCAGACTGATGCAGGATGTGGCGGCTCAGTCCGGCAAGCATATCAGGTATCTCATGGCCGGTGAACTAGGGGGGTTCAACACCATGGTGCCCCTTTACGTGGCTGCCCTAGAAGGGATACCCTTCGTGGACGCGGATGGAAACGGTCGGGCAGTCCCCGAACTGGCAACAGACCTGTATGCCGTACGGGATGTGGCGCACTCCCCGATAACCATGGCAAGCAGTACCGGAGACTCGGTGGTTGCCCATCTTGGTGATCCCATGGACCACCACGGTGCAGAGAATATCGCCCGGCATGTTTGCATGGCATACGGCCAGCAAGCTGCATTCTGTACCTGTGTCGTGAATCGGGAGATGATCGTCGACAAACTCGTGCCGGGCAGCATGACGCTGTGCATGGCTGTCGGAAGGGCATTCCGGGAAGGCCGTGATATCCAAGGCGTTTGGAGTGCTCTTGAGCATGAGGCTGGTGCCAAAGAGCTATTTGCCGGAACGATTACGGATATCGAATTGAAAACGGAAGGTGGATTTGATTTCGGGATCACGCATGTTGACGGGACCGAAGCATACGAGGGCAAATCGGTGACCGTAGGCTTCAAGAACGAAAACATGATACTCAGGGACGGATCTGGAGAGGTTCTCGGAACAGTGCCCGACTTGATTGCGCTTGTCGATCTGGATGCACTGGAACCTTTGACTAATGCAGACACCAGGGAGGGTCAGAACGTAGCGGTCTTTGGCTTAACAGCACCGGCGAACTGGTTGAAGACCCCTGAAGGCTATGAATGTTGGCGTCACATCCTTGACAAACTTGGCTACGTTGGGGGGTATGTGCCGGCAAAGTAGATCAAGGAAACCCCTACCAGCACCCACCGGGAGGGTGGATATGGTACAGAGCTTTGATCTAGAAAACCGTTGATAGACGTATCCGCACCGCAACGAGGCGACAAGGTTCTGGTCATGACCGATCTCCCCCGTGGAGAATCAACTGACAACAAGAAATGGACAGATCTGCGAGACATGGCCGCAGAACCGGGTTGAGCCCCTGACCGACTCGGGGCCAAGGTGGGCTTGATCGTTGTATTGGTCGGGAGGCACGGAGACCAAGAGTCATCGCTGGAGATATCCCGCAATCTCGTTGCCCGAGTGGGGGGAACACAGGCTCTTGCTGTATGAAAGCTTCGGGCTAGGAGGCGCTTCGCCATGCGTTCTTCCACATCGTTGTATGGAGGGCGTGGAAGATTGGCCTCGGCATTTCACCGACCCCGGCTTCGCGTGCATGACTCATGGTGGTCTTCGTCCTCAAGCCAGCAACGAGGCATTGTGCTCGCTCGCGCGCCGGCCTGAAGTCCCGCGCTACGAACTGGCAATCCGGCCAAGGCCGGTTTCAGAACATGCTTCCAGCATGTTTCCCTGCGCTCGTAGCATCGGGTTTCAATCCGATGCGCCGGCACGGTCGTTTTTCCACACCCTCGTGCGGGCGCTTGACAGTTGCGAGAGTTTGTGGTATATTTCGCTGGGGTCCTCGCGTATATCTGAATCTGAATGCTCCGTCGACCGAAGGTCGACAGGCCTGCACGTCGGACCTCGTAGTGCCGGCAGTCAGAGGTATCTGCCACGACTGGTGCCGATTGAATAGTCAAGGTGGAAGCTGCACCTAGAGGAGCGTTTGCACCCTATGAGTGAACGGGCCAGCGACGCAATAGCTGAGCAGCTGCGCAGGATGATAATCACCACGGAATTGGCTCCTGGAACTCTGGTCAGCGAGGCGCACCTTTCGGAACTGCTGGGCTGTGGCCGAACCCCTCTCCGTGAGGCACTGCAGCAGTTGAGGCACCAGTATTTGGTGGTGACTCCCCCACGACGAGGCATCCTGATCCCCCAGTTAAGCATCGTCGATTTTCAGCAGGCTCATGAAGCGATGCTGTTTATGGGCAGCGCGTACATAGAACTAGCTGTCGAACGCATTAGCGATGAGCAGCTACAGGAAATCAAGGAGATCGTCGCCCAACAACGACATGCAAACAAAGCGGTCGACTCTTACGCTCTGGCTGAGTTGGATTTCCGATTTCACACTCTGATCGCGCAGATCACACGGAATCGATACTTCGCCGACAGCGCCAGGCGTTTGCATAGCGCCTTGGCGCGTTTCATATGCCCAGCGTATCAGGCAGCTGGAGACGCGAGTCTGTCCATAGCCGAACACGAGCAGATAGTCGAGGCGCTGGCGAGACGAGACGCTCAGCTGGCCAAGCAGAGATTCTCCGAGCATACCACTAAGGGAAGGCAGAGGATCTTGAATATTCTGGGGCTAGGTAACCAGCCCATCCCATTGTGACGACAGCTTTCGGATAGGAAGGGAGAAACCGGCTACGAAGATTCGAGCGGTGGTGCCCCTCACCACCAAAGAATTCGAGGCCAGGACGCTTGAGGAGTTGTCACCGGCGGCACGTTCGGATACGGAGCTGAGCGTTGTGTCCTTGGACAAGGGGCCAGGCTCCATCGAATCAAACTACGAGATGGCGCTGGCGGTGCCCGACACCGTGGGCAAGGTCGTTCAGGCCGAGAGAGACGGTGTGGACGCGGTGGTCTGTGACTGCATGGGGGACGCAGGGGTTGAGGAGGCTCGTGAGATGGTCTCTATACCGGTCATTGGGCCAGGCGAGACCTCTATGCATTTTGCGGCTATGCTCGGGTACCGATTCTCGGTGGTACACCCGTTGGATAGGATGAACCCTCTTTTCGATCACCTTGCCGCCAAGGCAGGTGCGACGGGGCAACTGCTGTCGGTGAGAGCGGTGAACATCCCGGTTCTGGAACTGGACGACCTGCCCAGACTGCGCAAAGGTCTGGTAGAGCAGTCGGTGAGGGCGGTGAGGGAAGACGGAGCTCATGTGATCCTCTTCGGTTGTACGGGCATGGCTGGCTTGGCTACGGAGGTGGAGCAGGGCTTGAGAGAATACGGTATTACCGACGTGCCCGTGATCGATCCTGCCATATTGGCTCTAAAGATCGCTGAGGCGCTCGCCGATATGGGGCTCTCCCACAGCAAGAGGACCTATCCTCCTCCGCCGGAGAAGGAGATCGTCTGATACCAAGCACGAGAGAGGCAGCCCTCTATGGGCGTCTGAGCATGGTGGTGATTGTAGATACTTGGGGGAAGCTGAAGGCCGCTTCCGAGCGAGTAGATCGCATCGGCCTATGCTCGCACCTCAGGGAGGAGGCACCGAGCGGATATCTGGGTAGAGTCTGCGTGAGTTCGCACAAATGAACACAGCCGTTCACCAGAAAGGAGAAAGGAAGCCATGAAGATTCGGGTGATAGTACCGGTCATCACCAAGGAGTTTGAGGCGATGACCCTGGAGGAGTTCTCGGCTGCCGCTCGTCCGGACACGGAGGTGAGCGTCGTTTCCCTGGACAAGGGTCCAGCCTCCATCGAATCCGCCTACGAGGAAGCGCTGGCGGTGCCCGACGTTGTGGCAAAGATCGTTCAGGCTGAGAACGACGGTGTGGGCGCGGTGATCTCTGATTGCATGGGCGACCCCGGTGTCGAAGAGGCTCGGGAGATGGTCTCCATACCTGTCATCGGGCCCGCTGAGACTTCCATGCACATCGCAGCGGTGTTGGGGCACAGGTTCTCGGTGGTCACGGTTCTTGACAGATTGATCCCAGCTGTACATCATCGCGCCCTGAGCACCGGTACCGTGGGGCAACTTGCGTCGGTGAGATCAGTGAACATACCGGTTCTGGAGCTGGACGATCACGCCAAGCTGCTCAGGGCGCTGGTGAATGAATCGGTCAAGGCAGTGAGAGAGGACGGGGCTCACGTGATCATCTTCGGATGTACGGGTATGGCCGGTCTCGCCAAGGACGTGGAAGAGGGCCTGAAGAGACAAGGCATTGCCGATGTGCCGGTCATCGATCCTGCCATACTGGCGCTGAAAGTTGCGGAGGCGCTGGCGGATATGGGGCTTTCGCACAGTAAGAGGACCTATCCCGCTCCACCAGAAAAGGAAGTCATCGGATACTAGGGCACGGAATGTCGCCATGACAGTTGCACAACAAGGAGAGAGCCGACGATGAAGATTCGAGTGGTAGTGCCCCTCACGACCAAGGCATTCGAGGAGATGACCCTGGAGGAGCTGTCTCCCGCAGTTCGTCCGGACACGCAATTGAGCGTTGTCTGCCTGGACAAGGGGCCAGCCTCCATCGAATCGAGGTACGAGGAGGCGTTGTGCGTCCCCGATACTGTGTCCAAGATCATGCAGGCTGAGAGAGAAGGGGTAGACGCGGTGATCTCCGACTGCTTTGGGGATCCTGCTGTCGAAGAGGCTCGGGAGATGGTCTCCATCCCCGTGATCGGGCCAGCCGAGACTTCCATGCATGTGGCAGCGATGCTCGGCCACAAGTTCTCGGTGGTCACGGTCCTGGAAAGGCTCATTCCCCTAATCGATCACCACGCCACGAAGACCGGGCAGACAGAGCGCCTGGCGTCGGTGAGAACCGTGGACATACCGGTTCTAGAGCTGGACGAGCAAGATAAGCTGCTCAAGGCTCTGGTGGAAGAATCGGTTAAGGCCGTCCGAGATGATGGGGCTCACGTGATTATCTTCGGCTGCACGGGTATGGCTGGCTTGGCCCAGAAGGTGGAAGAGGGACTGAGACAGAACGGGATCACCGATGTCCGTGTCATCGATCCGGCGGTACTTGCCGTAAAGATGGCCGAGGCGCTGGCGGACATGGGGCTTTCCCACAGCAAAAGGACTTATCCTGCCCCGCCCGAGAAGGAGATCATCGGGTACTAAGGCAGCTGTAGTTGCGGTCTCCTGGCCCCTGTCCGTCGCGGGGAGACGTGGCACACATCCATCAAGTGCCTCCTTCGCGGTAGCAGGACCTCCTGATGCCAAAGCTACCTTGGCGCAAGGAGAGATCGGGCCACTAGAGGCCGTGACACGCGTGAGAGCAGATGAGTGGGTAGAGAGCTCAACAAGAAAGGCGACTGCGATCTATGCATATCCGAGTGATAGTTCCCCATCCCAGTAAGGAGTTGGAAGCCCACGCCCGCAACGCGTTGGCGCCGGCCGCTCGTCCGGACACGGAGTTGAGTGTGACCTGTCTGGACATGGGGCCGGCATCCACTGAATCTCGCTATGAGAGAGCCTTCGCCGTGCCAGACACTGTAGCAAAGATCGTGCAAGCTGAGAAAGACGGCGCGGACGCGGTGATTCCTGACTGTATGGGGGATCCCGGTGTTGAAGAGGGTCGCGAGATGGTCTCCATCCCCGTGGTCGGGCCGACCGAGACCTCGATGCACATCGCTGCTATGCTGGGGCACAAGTTCTCCGTGGTCACCGTTCTCGACAGGCTAGTCCCCTATTTCGAGGAATATGCCACCAGGGCAGGTCAGGCGGACCGGCTGGCATCGGTGAGATCGGTGAACATACCAGTCCTGGAGCTGGAGGATCACACCAGGGCGATCGAGGCTCTGGTGGCCGAATCGGCCAAGGCGGTGAGAGATGATGGGGCTCATGTCATCGTCTTCGGTTGCACTGGAATGGCTGGCCTTGCCAAACAGGTGGAAGAAGGCTTGAAGAAGGAAGGCGTTGCTGACGTGCCGGTTATTGATCCAGCGGTACTGGCTTTGAAGGTTGCTGAGGCGTTGGCGGAGATGGGGCTTTCCCACAGTAAGAGGACCTATCCCATTCCACCGGAGAAGGAGATCATAGGATACTAGTAGAAACGCGGATACCCCCTGAGAGCTTGGTTTTTCTCCTGGCTGGGCAGCCCAGCAGGAGGTCACTAGATGGCAGTTGCGTCTGAGCAGGTAGTCCTGAGCGTGGATCTCACGTCAGGCGCCATGGGCACGCACACGATAGATGAGGCTACTGCCCGGAAGTTCATTGGGGGGCGTGGCGTGGCGGCCAAGCTACTCTATGCCGGCCTAAAGCCGCGCACGGACCCTCTCAGCGCGGACAACCCGCTCATATTCAGCGCTGGTGCCCTGTCCGGTACACTGGCTCCTGCGGCTGCCCGGACCACAATCGTGTCTAAGAGTCCTGCCACGCATCGGTATCTCAAGTGCAACGCAGGCGGGCATTGGGCAGCGGAGTTGAGATATGCCGGGTATGAGCACCTCCTCATCACGGGTGCCTCGTATCGTCCGGTGTATCTGTGGATAGACGGGGACCGGGTGGAGATACGTGATGCGGCCCACCTGTGGGGCAAGGGAACTCGCGAGACAGAGGACAGAATCAAGGCTGAGCTTGCCGACGACTGCATACAGACAGCGATCATAGGGCCCGCTGCGGAGAAGGGTGTTCTTTTCGGCGCCATCGTCATCTCCCGTTTCGACACAGCCGCGCGCGGGGGCATTGGCACGGTGATGGGAGCGAAGAGGATCAAGGCCATCGCTGTGCGAGGATGCGGTGGAATCCCTGTAGCGGATGTTGACCGGTTCATCGATCTCTCGAGGCAGATCAGTGTGAAAACCGCGGCGGACTCGGCATCGGCAGCGATCAGAGACTACGGCATGGTGGGCATGATGGGCGACCTAGGCCGCGCCCATCTGGTAGGCGCACGCAACTTCCGGGACACCATAGTCGAGGACGCCGATCGGCTGGGCGGACAGCACATGGCCGGACTGGGCTACTTCCACGCTGGTCTGGCGTGCACGTCCTGTGGCGTAGGGTGCCGCCACTTCCTGAGAAACGATGCAAGCCCCTACGGCCCTTTGCGCGAAGGCGTGCCTGAGATCGAGCCGGTCATGGCCTTGGGGGCCCAGTGCGGCATCACGGACACGGACGCCGTGCTGGAAGCCAGCAGATTGTGCGACGATCTCGGACTCGACGCGTTGTCCACAGGCTTCACCATTGCGTGGGCCATGGAATGCTACGAGAAGGGTGTCCTAAGTTCAGCGCAGGCCGATGGGCTCGCGCTGGAATGGGGAAAAGCTGAGGTTGTACTGGAGGTCATCCGCCGAATTGCGCGGAGAGAGGGCCTCTTGGGCGACTTGCTGGCCGAAGGCACCGAGAGGGCAGCCGCCGAGGTGGGAAGGGACTCGTGGAAGTGGGCTATGCAAGCTCGCGGGCTAGAGCAGTCCAGTCCCGATAGCCGCGTGCACAAAGGCTACGCATTGGGCTTCGCCACCAACCCACGCGGCCCCGATCATTTGACGGCCATGCCCATGGCCGAACTCGGAGGCAGTCCTGAGGCTCGCGCCTTGGTCAGGGAGGTGTGCGGCGATGAACGATACGCTGTACCACACCTGCCTGACAAGAGAGCTAAGTTGGTCCGGTGGCACGAGGACTGCCAGGCCGCGTCTGACGCCTTGGGTATCTGCATAGTACTTACGGAGGGCACCTACACCGTGAATCCAGAGCACATGGCGGAACTACTCACTGCAGCATGGGGAGTCGAAACCAACACTGATCAGTTAATGCTAGCGGGGCGACGCATCGTCACGCTCGAGCGTTGCTTCAACGTACGCGAGGGAGCGGATCGGACGAAGGAGCAACACCTGCCCTGGCGCATGATGCATGAGCCAGTCAAGGCGGGGCCGAACGCTGGCCGCGTCACGCCACCGGAGGAGATGGATCGCATGCTGGATGAGTACTACCTCTTGCACGGATGGGATATCACGACCGGGTGGCCCACGGCCGAGGTGCTGGCAGAGTTGGGCCTGGCAAGTCTCTGTGGCGATACAGGAGACTGGATCGGAGGCGGGGAGAGATGACAACTGGCGAAATGACCAGAGCCAGACCAAGTTTCGTCCGTATCTCAAGGAGAATGCGGGCTCTCAACAGGGCAGTGCTCTTGTTGCTGCCTTCCATAGCCATATTCGTGATATTCTTCCTACTGCCGATTCTCACGTTGCTGGCTCTCGCCTTCAATGAACCGGGAGGTCCGCTTAGACTCCAGCCGAATTTCACTCTGGAGAACCTAATCCGCTTCGCAAGCCAATCAGTATACGTCAAAGCTCTGCTCCAGTCAGTTAGGCTGGGGTTCTTGACCGCATTGATGGCGGTACTGATGGGATATCCCGTAGCTTATGTTATGGCCAAGACTCAGACCGCCGCTCGAAGCACTCTGTTTATGATCCTCATCCTGCTTCCACTACAGATTGACATGGTTGTCCGTGCCTACGGGCTCATAGTGCTGTTTGGAGATAATGGTGTTATCAACGGCTTCCTACTGAATACGGGCCTCATACGCCAGCCCTTGCCCCTGTCGTTCAACGAGTTTGCAGTGGTTGTTGCCCTGCTCCAACTGTGTCTACCCTTGATGGTACTCTCCCTCATCGGAGTCCTCAGGGGCATTGACCCCTCGCTGGAAGAGGCGGCTCGTAACCTGGGCGCTGGCCGATGGAGGGCCTTCTTCTCAATCGTGTGGCCGCTAAGCATGCCCGGTGTCCTCGCTGGCTCCCTTCTGGTTTTCTCTGTCTCCATAAGCTCGTACCTAGTGCCACAGTTAATGGGCGCTGGATCGGTGCAAGTGCTCCCTACCCTGATCTACCAACAGATCTCAAGGATCGGCAACTGGCAGATGGGGGCCACAATAGCATCGGTCTTGTTTGTCGCGAGCTTGACCATAGTGTACTTCTATAATAGGGTCACTCAGCGCTACGTGGGGGGAATTGTCTGATGAGCGTTTCCAGCACGCCTTTCGATGACGCGCTGTCCAAGGAGATAGAGGCTCGATCCGTACAAGCTGAAGATACTGGAGAGGAGATACCGCGCGTATTCTACATCGCCACGATCCTAGTCTTCGCTTTTCTGCTGCTCCCCGTGGGCATAGTGGTTCTGGCCGGGCTCAACGCGGGCAATTTCCTTACCTTTCCTCCCCATGGCCTGTCCTTCCGCTGGGTGCAAGCATTCCTGACCTCTCCCGTGTTCATAGGCTCCTTCCTCTGGAGTTTGGCACTGGCAATCCTTGCCGGGCTAACATCCACTGTTCTGGGGACCATGACCTCCTTGGTACTGACCCGCTACGAATTTCCGGGACGCGGGCTTCTGAGCGCCCTCTTCCTATCGCCGATCATGCTTCCCGGCCTAGTCATCGGATTGGGTTTGTACATCTACTACATTTCCGCAGTCCCAATGCTGGCAAGGAGTTTCTGGGGATTGCTCATAGGACATGTCATTGTAACCATGCCTTATGTCGTGCGTACGGTCTCGGCGAGTTTGTATCACTTCGACCTCTCCCTGGAGGAAGCAGCTCGCAACCTAGGGGCCAGCCCCTTGAAGGCTTTCTTGCGGGTTACCCTGCCCATCATCCAGCCAGGCATTATGGCAGGTTCCATCTTCGCTTTCGTGATGTCCTTCGGCCAATTCGACGTTTCGCTGTTCTTATCCCAACCTGCCTTCACGCCATTGCCACTCACCATGTACGAGGAGATGCGTTTCAGGTACACACCCATCGTCGCTGCGGCGGGCATTTTCGCCATCGCCCTGGTGGTGACCAGCATCCTGCTGACGAGCCGGTTGACGGACCTGAAGCGTTTCGCGGGCTTCGACTAGGTGGTGGCAACAGGGGGTAGGTCACTCATCGGGAGTCAAGCGACGAGCGCTTGGTCGCCTGTAGCCGAGCAAGAGACAAGGAGGTGATGAGATGTGAGACGCCACGATGTTAGAGTGCTTCTCTGGTGGTAGGTCCGAAGTGAAAGCCGAAAAAGGAGGGAACGATCATGACAGACGGAAGCTCTGATGAGTACCTGGAGAAACTGAAGACTATACAGATCAGCCGGCGAGGGTTCTTGCGTGTTGCAGCCGGGGCTACGGCGACTGTGATTGCCTCGGGGGCCCTGTCCAGCTGCGGCGGGACGCCAACAGTGTCCACAGGCGCGGGCGTCGACGAGACCTACGATGGTGAGATCTTCGACGCTGGTGGTGCCACCTTGACTCTGATGGAGTGGGGAGGACCCTGGGAAGAGAACAGTCGCAAAATCATCCTCGACGAGTTCGAAAAAGAGTTCAACTGCAAAGTTGTGGTTGACCCCGGCTTCCCGTGGTACCCCAAGTTCGCAGCGTCCAGCGTCGATGAGCCCCCTGCCGATCTCGTCAACGCGAATCTGATCGACTCCTACAAACTCTGGGCAGAAGGGTACCTTGTCGATAAGGAAGAGGTGGTGGCAAACGTGCCCAATGCCGCTGATTGTTGGGAGTTCGCGACCACTCGCGGATACGGGATCATCCGCTACTGGGACAAGCTGGGCTTGGCCTATCGCAAGGACCTCGTGGATCCTGCGCCCACTAGATGGATGGACATGTGGGACGAGAAGTTCGCGGGCAAGCGTGGCAACTTCGCTATAGATCACGGCTATGCGGCGTCTTTGTTCATGCTGGCTTGCGCGAATTGGGGCCAAGAAGAAGAGTACGATATCGAGCTAGGCAAGGCAGCGTATGAAGCGCTAAAACCTGTGAAGCTGGCAGACTTGTCGCCGCTTATTCTGGAGTGGCTAATAGCCGGCGAGATACTGGTCGGCAACCAGCAATCGGGCGAGCCCCTCAGGAGAGAACTTGACGGTGCTCCCATATCGTGGGCCGAATGTGCAGAAGGCAGTCCGAGCCTGGAGCAGGACGTTTGTGTTGCCAAAGGTAGCACGCAGAAGAAGCTGGCCTACGCACTCCTCAACCGCATGCTCGATCCTCAGAAACAGGTTGAGTTCACCGATTGGGTCGGCATGCGCCCGGCCAACAAGAAGGCCGATATGCCAGCATTTCTCACCGAGATAGGGATCACGAATAGTCCCGAAGAGGTGGCAGCGCTGTGGGTTCCAGATTGGGCGTGGTGGTGGGAGCATGTTGACGAATTGGTAGAATGGTTCAACACAATGATGATCGAGTAGGAGAAGAGCTCGATAGCTGACAGCAGTCGCTCATCTCCGACGCCACACTGAACACTAGGGGCGTCGCGCGAATCTGTCGGAACTCACGAGCTTCGTCCGACGCCCCTTTGGTAATAGCGCCGATGGCCAACGCCATCTTGATCTGGATCTCAAGATGGATGCGAGGGATGCGATCTATGGCTGAACTGGAACTGATGGACCTGGTAAAGCACTACCGCACGGTTGAGGCTGTGGCAGGAGTTAGCCTGGAAGTGGAAGAGGGGGAGTTCTTTTCGCTCCTAGGCCCCAGCGGATGCGGCAAGACCACCCTCTTGAGGCTCATCGCTGGCTTTGTCCAACCCACCGCTGGACGAATCCTGCTGAAGGGCAAAGACATAGCAGGCCTGCCTCCCGAAAAGCGAAACATGGGCATGGTCTTTCAGAACTACGCTATCTTCCCTCACATGACCTGTTTCGACAACATCGCCTTCGGACTGCGGATGCGAAAAGTCCGCAAGGACGAGATCAAGCGGCGCGTTGAGCAGTCCCTGCAGCAGGTGGGCCTGGCTGGCTATGAGTGCCGATACCAGAGAGAGTTGAGCGGCGGAGAGACGCAGCGGATCGCCATCGCCAGAGTGCTGGTCATAGAACCACGTCTCCTGCTCCTGGATGAGCCCCTCAGCGCCTTGGACAAGAAGCTTCGTGAAGAGATGAAGTATTGGATCAAGGAGTTGCAGCAATCGCTGGGCATCACCACCATCTACGTCACTCACGATCAGAGCGAAGCCATGGCCATGTCAGATCGTATAGCGGTGATGAGCCTTGGGCGCGTGGAACAGGTAGGTACGGCGAGAGAGATCTACGAACGCCCCGCATCCAGATTCGTGAGCGATTTCATCGGCGAAGCCAACCTTCTGGATGGCGAGGTATCTAGCCTGGACGAGGCCGGTGTGGCCGTTCTGGTAGAAGGCCTCCAGGTGGTGGCCGCACATTCCGAGGAGGAACTTCTCTGTGGTCAGCGCGTATCGGTGATGGTGCGCCCTGAACACGTATTCCTGGGACCTGACGCTGCTGGCCTGGACTGCAATAGCTACAAGGGGACTGTGATCCACCGCACATATCAAGGGGCGATCGTCCGCTACGAGATAGGACTTGCCAACCAGCAGCGTATCCTGGTGGATTCACAAGAAACATCCAAGGCTGATCTGTGCGCTGTAGGCGATATGGTCGATATTGGCTGGAAGTCGGACAAGGTCGTGGTCTTGGTAGACTGATCAGAGAGGCTCCCCGTTCCTTGGTTGCTCTAAACCGTATAGATTGAGAGCGCTTGCGAACGCAAACCAGCGGAAACTATCTAGAGTTTCCGCAGTCTGTTACACTGGAAGCGGATAGCCCTCTGAAGTGTGCAGGCACTCGACGCTAGCCATATCTCTCTTCGACCGGCACCCAATCGACGTCGTAGCCGAAGTAGCGGGGCCCGACTAACTCCAGCCCCTGCGGAGTCCGCCATTTCTCGTTGCAGGGAATGCCCAGCACCGTCACCCGGAAGCCGTAGCGCAGAGTCTCGGTGGTGATGGGCTCACCGGTCTCCGTGTCCAAGACCGTGATCAGATCGGGCACCGAGACCATGATCTCGTCGTCCACGATGGCGACCAGGTTCTCGTTCTGGAAGTGGAGCTTGAGGGTTTGAGAATCGTACTCGTCCACTCCCTCCATGGTGGCCTCGCCGCGGGCGAACCCCTTTTCGGTGCGACGGATAACATCCACAATCTTGCCCTTGAAGACCTGGAAGCCGCCCACGGCTTCCCTCACAGCCCCAACGACGTTGATCTTTGACGTGCGAGCTTCCCGGATGGTGCGGCCGATGTCCTCCACGAGGGTCATGGTGTTGGGTACCCCCCACTCCTTCAGCTCCTTTCCCGTCGTGGCGTAGCAGGCGATCAAGGCCGTGCAACCCATGTCTATGGTGATGCTCCGCGAGAACGTCTCTGTCCACCGGTTGTTGATGGTGTTGAGGATGGCGCTGTTGCCCTTTTCATCGCCTATGGCGAACGGCGTCGAGGACACGCCGTACAGGGTAGCGGTGACCATCTGCAATTCGGGGAAGGCTCGGCCCATGCCGTCGCAGTCCACCAAGGGGATACGCAGGCGAGCTGCCACGGTGAGAGGCGTAACGGAGTTCAGCCCACCGGCCTCAGCAGACATCGTGGCCGTGATCTTCTGCCCCAAGTAGCTCTCCAGGGCGTGAAAGGATTTGATAATCTCATCCCCTTTCGGCAACTTCTCCACGATCACCGTGGGGGCGCCCATCATAGCCGTGGGCACGATCAGATCATCATCGTCTATCTCATCCAGGGACACCAGCTCCACCGGGCCGAATTCGCGTATGGCCTGGATGCCCATCAGCTTGCCGATGTAGGGATCGCCGCCGCCGCCGGTGCCCAGTACAGCTGCCCCCAGGGCGATATCCTCGATGTTCTCAGGGTGTAGCAGTCTCATTTCCCATCATCCTTTCTTGCCTGTCTGGTCACAGGGCCAGGTCGCCCACGGCCTTGACCCGGATCTTCACTGCATTGCTGGGCAGGTATGCCAGCGGGACTTCTTCCACGTCCACGATGGCTATCGTCTTCTCGTCGGCTCCGGCGGCTATGGCCTTGTCCGTGGCTTCTTGCCTGGCCTGGGCCAACGCCTCCTCCCTGGGCAGTTCCGCCAGGGCGAACACCCGCTCTGTCTCACCTCCGACCTGGGCTATGGCAGCACCGATGGCGTTGGCGACGGGGAAGTGATCGGGTTTGACCATCTCCGACGTGCCCTCGACTTGCCGCGAGACCAGGATGGTTCCTCCTCCTACGAGAATCAAGGGAACCGGCTCAGCGCTGGTCTTCATCTGATCGACGGCGGTCTCCACTATGGATTGCATCTCATCCAGCGCTTGCCGAACGAAGGGCGAGTCCAAGTGCTTGACCGCGCTGGCGTCGCCTATGTCGACCAGGCCGCCAGCCACGGCCAGATCAGTGGTGGTCAGCACGTCTCCGCCAAACACCAGACCCTTGGTCGTTAACTCGTAGCCGACGCTCTGCGGCCCGATCTTCAGCGGGTCTTGGGAGACGATGCTTCCCCCACCCAGGCCGAAGGAGTAGACGTCGGGCATCCTGAAGTTAGTGCGAACGCCCGCGATGTCCACGGCCACAGACGCCTCGCGCGGGAAGCCGCGAAGCAGCATGCCCACGTCTGATGTCGTACCTCCGAGATCTGCCACCATAGCATCCTTGGCCCCCGACAGGAAGGCGGCGCCTCTCATGCTGTTGGTGGGGCCCGAAGCGAAGGTGAGGACCGGGTACTTCTCCGCATAATCCGCGCCCATCAACGTGCCATCGTTCTGGCTCAGATAGAAGGGCGCGTCGATCTTCATCTCCTTGAGGGCTTGCCTGAAGGACTCCACAATGGCCCTGGCCAGGTCGCCCAGGCAGGCGTTCATGATGGCGGCGTTCTCTCGCTCCAGAAGGCCCATACGGCCTATCTCACTGGATAGGCTTATGGACACGTCCGGTACCTCGCTACGGATTATCTCCGCTGCTCGATCCTCAAAGGAGCTGTTGACCGGGGAGAAGACGGCCGAGATGGCCACTGCTCGAATCCCCTTGGACTTGAGATCCTTGGCCACGTCACGGATCTCCTTCTCATCGAGAGGTGATATCTCCCTGCCGTCGAACTCGTGTCCTCCGTGAACCAGGTATTTGTGATCCCCGATGGCGTCCCTCAGGTCGGGAGGCCAATCTACCATGGGGGGCAGAGCCTCCGTAGCAGGCAGTCCGAGCCGGACGGCTGCGGTCTCCATCAACCTCTTTCGCTCCACCACAGCGTTGGTGAAATGTGTGGTGCCTATCATCACCGCCTTGATCTTGTCGGTAGGTACCTTCGTTTCCTCCAACACGGTTCTCATGGCCGTGGTGATGCCCG
The DNA here is from genome assembly GCA_964573815.1 of uncultured Anaerolineales bacterium. Classification (GTDB taxonomy): domain Bacteria; phylum Chloroflexota; class Anaerolineae; order UBA7937; family B3-Chlor; genus CAYGAW01. The sequence goes on along the minus strand of CAZNMJ010000015.1, from coordinate 7,867 downwards.
ATGTGACGTCGGGTGTAGTGGGCGTCTTGTGCCAGCCAACGACCTTGTTTCCGTCCATCAACACCGCGTCCGTATTGGTGCCTCCCACGTCAACGCCGATTCTCATGACAGTGTCTCCTTCCGTGATGGTTTCGTGATGGGTAGGCGCTCTTCACTCTAGGAATCACCCTCGGTGGCAGCAGCCCTGCTCTTCATCTCTTTTGCCATGTCTCGCGTTGCGTCCGCCAGCAATTGGAAATAGGTCTCTTCGTCCGTCATCAACAGGAACTTCTTCTCGTCCACATCTTCCTTCAACTGGCGCAAGAACTGCTCGTCACTCAGCTGTCCACCTTCAAGGGCGAACCCGATGAGCCTGCTCGCTCCATCGATGAGGCGAAAGGTGCCATAGAGGTGCGGCTCGTTGACCAGCAGGTGGGCGCTCGAGAACAGGAAAGCGAGCACTTCGTAGAGGTGGTCTTCGGACACTACCATGCGCTGGCTCATGACTTCCACTCCTTCCCGTATTCGTCAACGAAAGCTATCTCACTCAACTCCAACCTTGGAGGTGGTTCAGGGTCCTCTGCAGGGTGACCCAACGTGATAACCAGCATGGGTTCGAGGTTCTCCGGGAGATTGAGGATCTCGCTGATGGCAACCTTGGCATAGGAGAGGGCGACACAGGTGCCGATGCCCATCTCATAAGCAGCCAGCATGATGTTTTGAGCTGCTATGGAGCAGTCGGCGAGGTACAAGGCCTCTTTCCAGGGGTTGGCATCTGGCTCTTTCTCCGCACAGATGACGATGAACGCAGCCGGCATGGCGAATATACCGGGGGCGAACTTCCTGATGAGTTCCTTTTGGGATGGTGAGGTGACGACCACGAATCTCCATCTCTGCTGGTTGCCACCCGACGGAGCCCACCTGGCAGCGTGGAGGAGCTTCTCCAACTCCTCCTTCGCCAGTGGTTCGTCGGTGAACTGCCTTATGCTTCTTCTACACTTGATGGCTTCAAAGACATCCATGACCAGAACCTCCATCATGTTTGGGGAGGGCAACCCCCTCAGCCGTAGAGATGACAGGCAACCAGATGCCCGTCCTCCAGTTCCTTCAGTACGGGTTCTTCGTCCCTACAGCGGGCGCTATCTCGCGCTGGACAGCGAGGGCCAAACCGACAGGTGCCCTCTTGGCCGCCCATGGTTGAGATCTCACCCTCCAGGATGATCTCCTCCGGTTGGAACTCGGGATCAGCCACGGGCATCGCGGAGAGCAAGGCCTGCGTATAGGGATGCATGGGCCGTTCGAATATCTCCTCCACCGGAGCCTGTTCCAGGATCTTGCCCATGTACATCAGTGCCACGTGATCGCAAATGTAGCGGATGACCGCCAGATCGTGGGAGATGAAGAGGTAGGTGAGATTGAGCCTTTGTTGCAGGTCGAGGAAGAGGTCCAGAACTTGAGCCTGCACCGACACGTCCAAAGCCGAGGTGGGCTCGTCGAGGATCAACAACTTGGGTTCCATGGCCAGCGCTCTGGCGACCCCGATTCTCTGCCGCTGTCCGCCACTGAATTCGTGAGGATACCGGTACAGATGGTCCTCCATCAATCCCACGAGGCTTATCAGTTCGCGGACCCGGTCATCCAGGGCGCGACCCTTGCCCCACTTGTGAATCAAAAGAGGCTCGCCAACGATCCTCTTTACGGTCATCCTGGGGTTCAGTGAGGAGTAGGGGTCCTGGAAGATCATCTGCATGTCCTCGCGCCGCTTGCGCATCTCCGGCTCGGACAGCTGGCACAAGTCCTGTCCTTCGAAGATGATCTCCCCCTCCGTGGGCTCGATGAGACGCAATATGGTCTTGCCCACCGTGGTCTTCCCAGAGCCTGATTCCCCCACAAGCCCGAAGGACTGACCCGGCTGGATGGCCAGGTCAACGCCATCGACAGCTCTGACGTAGCCCACACGTCGCTGAAAGAGGCCTCCGCTCACGGGGAAGTACTTCTTCAGCTTTCTTACTTCCAGCAAGGCTTCGTCCATGAGAACTTCCGGCTAGGCGTAAAGGAAGCAGCTGACCTCATGGCCAGGCGCGATCTCCACGGGTTGCGGCGGCGGTTCCTCGGCGCAGCGAGTGTTGGCGCGCTCACATCGAGGGTGAAACCTGCAACCCAGCGGTGGATCGAGAAAGTTGGGAACCGTTCCCGGAATCCCTTTGATCTCTCCCTTCTTGGTGCCATACGTGGGGATGGCCTTCATCAGACCCACGGTGTACGGATGCTTGGGACCCTTGAAGATGTTCAAGGCGCTGCCATATTCCACTACGACGCCGGCATACATGACTGCCACCTTCTGGCACGTCTTGGCCACTACGCCCAGGTTGTGCGTGATGAGGAGCACCGAAAGGTCCAACTCCTGTACCAACTCGTCAATGAGCCGCAAGATTTGGGCTTGAATGGAAACGTCGAGGGCGGTGGTGGGTTCATCGGCGATGAGGAGACTGGGCGTGCCTGACAACGCCGTGGCGATCAGCACGCGCTGTCTCATCCCACCGCTGAACTGGTGGGGGTAGTCGTCGATTCTCTCGGCAGCGTCACCGATGCCGACCCGGCGCAGCATATGCAGTGCTCGTTCCTTGGCCCCTCGTCGCAGCCCTCGGACCGTGGGCAGAAGATTTCCCAGGCCTCCCAGCATGCTCAACCTCGACGCCTTGGAGGCGTCCTGTCTGGAGCCGATGATGTCTATCATCTGGTCACCGACGGAGAATACGGGGTTCAGGCTCGTGGTGGGATCTTGGAAGATCATGGCTAGCTTCTGCGCTCGCAGCAAGCGCATCTCCTCATCGCTCTTGTGGAGAACATCCTCCCCCTCGAAGAACACCTGGCCGCCCGTGATCTCGCCGGGAGGGCAGGGGATCAGACGCGGTATGCTGAGGGCTGTCATGGTCTTGCCACACCCGGTCTCGCCCACCAGCCCCAGCACATCGCCGCGATACATCTTGAGGTAGACCCCGTTGAGCACCTTGGAGATGCCGTCGAAGGTGCGGAAATCCAGGCGGAGATCCCTGATGTCTACCAGAAGTTCACGATCCATGATGGAACAAGCAATAACGTGCTATCTGCGGGCCCTCGGATCCAGGACGTCCCTGAACCCGTCGCCCAGGATGTTGAAGCCAAAAACGGTCAAGAACATGGCCACGCCTGGGAAGGTGGAGTACCACCACCCGTAGGGAAGGAACTCCCGGCCTTTCGAAATCATTGCTCCCCATTCAGGGACCGGGGGTTGCGCGCCGACTCCGATGAAACCCAGTGCCGCCAGGTTGAGCACGGCGAAACCGAAATCCATGGAGGCCTTGACCATGATGGCTGATAAGCAGTTAGGCAGGATGTGATTGAATATGATACGAGGACGGCTGGCACCGATGCATCTGGCCGCCTCGACGTAGTCTTCCTCCCGTACCGAGAGCACCTGAGCCTGCACCAAGCGACAATAGCCGGGCCACCACATGATGGACAGGGCCATCATGGCGTGGAGGACACTGGGACCCAGAGCAGCGGTGATGGCCAAGGCCAGGAAGATGCCTGGCATGGTCAACATGATGTCGGTGATGCGCATGATCACTTCGTTGACCACGCCGCCGAAGTAACCGGCGATACCGCCTAGAACGACCCCGATGAGGCCACCCACCAGGACGATGATGGTCCCTGCGATCAGTGAGGTCTGGGTGGCCCAGACGGTCCTGGTGAAGACATCCCGTCCGTATTCGTCCGTGCCGAAGAGGTTCTCGCGGCTGGGGCCCTGCAGGCGTATCTCCACGTGCGTGGTGAAGCCGGCGTCGTCTGGATAGGGTACCCAGTATCGCCCCGTCAAGGCGACGAATATCAGGAAGACGATGATCGCCACACCGACGACGGAGAGACGGCTCGATCGGAAGCGGTAGAGACCCCGACTCCATTCATCGATGAGACCCTGGTTCTCTGCTCGCCAGCGGCCCCACCAACCGCGTAGAGCTTGCACCTCAACAGACACAGTCGTGCTCATGACTCTTACTCACAGGCCAACAGTGGTGCCTATCCGTAGCGGATCCGTGGATCGATCAGTCCGTATGAGATGTCAACCAGCAAGTTAACGAGCGTGAAAAGCAGGCCCACAAAGAGCGTAATGCCCATAATGGGCTGGAAATCCAGCGTCATCGCCGATTTGACGGCGTACAGACCTACTCCCGGCCAGTCGAACACGGTCTCGATCATCACCGAGCCCGCCAACTGCCAACCGAACAGGAATCCCAACATAGCCACCGTGGCGATGAGGGCGTTCTTCAGCACGTACTTGGCGAGGATGACCCATTCGGGGAGGCCGCTCGCGCGGGCCATGACGACGAAGTCTCGTTCCATCACTTCCAGGATGTCCGCCCTCAGCAACCGGGTAATGAGGGCGATGCCGATCAGAGCCTGGCAGAATGCGGGGAGTGCTATGTACTTCAAAGCTATGCGGAAGCTCTCCAGGTCGGCTGCCAGAAGGCTATCCACCAGCAGCATTCCGGTCACATTGGGAGGGAAAGGAACCCGAGGATCGAAGCGTCCGCTGATGGGCAAGAGATGGAACTTCATGCCCAGAATCAGTTGCAACACCATGCCGAGCCAGAACACGGGCATGCTGATGGACGAAAGGGCGACTACTCTGGAAAACTGGTCAGGCCATCTGTCCCTGAAGACGGCGGCGGCCATGGCCATGGGCAGGCCAATGATCACCGCTATTGCCGTGGACACAAGAACCAGCTCGAAAGTGGCTGGAAAGAACCGTTTCAGGTCCATAGCGACCGGATGGCGGTTCATCATGGAGGTGCCGAGGTTGCCTCGCAGGACGCCCCTCATGTAATTGAGATATTGGACGTAGAGGGGCTCGTTGACACCGAATTCCTCTTGCAGCTTCTGAATCTGTTCCGCCGTAGCCTGGGGCCCAGCGGCCAATCTGATGGGATCGCCTGGCACGATATGCGATATGGCGAACGTTACAATGGACAGCCCGATCAGGACTGGTATGATCAATAGCAGTCGACGTAGCAGGTAGTAGCGAAGTCCCATACGTTACCTTCTCTTACTGTGACGTTGTTGGATGCCTGCCAGGCGTTCGCCGCCCCTCGGCGTGCCCGGAAGGTCAAAGGTTATTTGCAGGGACAGGCGCCGCTCGAAGCGCATCTTACGCTTTTGGCCAGTCGCTGAGGCAGACCAGGGGACGGAACCTGAAGCACAGAGGCCTCGGAGCTTGTTTGGGGATTCCCCGTCTACACGCCCTCGAAGGCTGAGATGCGTCGGCCTGGCACAACCTCCCGTGGTAGAACCACCTGCGGCAGCTGCCCAATCGTCAGATCAAACGCCTGGCTTGCGCTCACAGGTAGGCGGTGAGGGGAGGCTAGATTGCCCCCCTCACCACCGAAATGTGCGCTGAGTCTACGCTTCCAGCCACAAGGGCCAGAAGTCCAGAGCGATGTACCCGGTATACTTGTAGCCCTTGACCCGGTCCGAGAAGCCGAGCATATTGGGCATGGTGTAGAGCATGACCGCCGGGATGTTCTCCATGACCATCGCCTGCATGTCATGCACCAGTTCCAGGCGCTCTTCTTCGTCGGCTGTACCCTCGGCTTGCTCTAAGAGAGCATCTAAGTCCGCATCCTTGTAGAAGCAAGCCGACTGGAAGCTGCCTCCCTCGGGCTTGTCCCAGAAGGGAGAGTAATACTGGTACCGGAACCACTGCGTGGCCACTGGACCCAGATCATCGAAGACAGCGATTGTGTCCGCCCCGCTCTCCGGGTGGGTGGATATAGCCACCATGTCCGGCCAGACCTTGGGAACCAAGTTGACCGTGATGCCGAATTGGGCCAGAGGCTCAGCCAGCATCGTGCCCATGGCTTCCTCGAAGGGCAACCCCGTGACGTACACGAAGTCGATCTCGAAACCACCATCTGCCCAGGCTGTCTGATCCAGCTGCTCCTTGGCCTTGTCCAGGTCCTGCCGGTAGATGGGCTGCACGCTGGGGTCATGGCCCGGTACACCATCGGGCAGGCAGCCAGTGATCAGCGGACACAAGTCGGGCCCACCCTGCGTGGCCACGAACCCGTCATAGTCAAAGGCGTAGGCCATGAACTTGCGGAAGTTGAGGTCCGAGAAGGGCTCCCGCTGGTTGTGCATCTTGATGTAGCCCGTCAGGAAGCCCGGGTTGACCTCGGTATGGGTCCCGGGATTGTCGTCAATCAGGGGCAGGTCGTCCACAGCGACCGTGTCGGTGATATCGATCTCACCTGCCAGCAAGGCCATTCGCCTTTCGGCAGAGTCGCGGATGATCCTCCAGATGACTCCATCCAGACGTCCCCCCTGTGGCCAACCGCGCCAGTAATCTTCGACAGCCTCGAGCTCGTAGACCGTTCCCGGCTCCCAACGCGTAATCTTGAAGGGCCCCGAGCCGGCTGCATTCTCCAAGAGCCATGTCTCGCCCTTGTCGCCGCTCTCCTCGTGGGCCATCACCTCGTCGGGGTTGGCGATGAAGGTCTGGCCGCCGTAGCCCAGCAGCCACGGCAGGTCGGCAAACGGCGTGGTAAGGACGATGCGCAGGGTGTAGTCGTCCACCACCTCAATGCTATCCGCATCCATCACCGGTAGGATGTTGGCCGCTCGCGGTCTCTGGAAATCCAGGATTCCCTTGAGGGTCCACTCGACTGCTTCCGCCGTTAGCGGCGTGCCGTCGTGGAACACCGCCCTATCGTCGAGGTGGAAGACCCATTCTCTGACGTCGTCTGACACCTCGTAATGGGTGCAGAGGTTAGGGATCAGTTTGGGCGGCCAATCTTCCTGCCACCAGAGGGAGTCGTACACCCCCCTCATCATGCAGTTGATGGAGTAGTCGCCCCGATCCCGGGGATCCAAGGTGGGGATGTCCTGCCCCCCGGAGTAGATGAGAACCCCTGTCCCTTCCGGTATCGGTGGCGGCTCGGGTGGAGCCGGCGTCGGGGACTCGGCAGGCGGTGGCGGGGGCGAGGTTGCTGTGGGTTCCGGGGGTGCCGGCGTGGGCTCGGGCGCTGGTGCAGGCGCGCAACGGGCGACCAGTGCAGCGCCACCTCCCATCAGCATTTGCAGGAACCGCCGGCGTGTGATTTGTCGACGCAGCGCCTGTACCGCGTCACTTTCTTCTATCCTTGCCATCTTCTGATCTTTCCTCCTTTTCTGCCGGGTGACTGTGACATGGTGGCTGCGCTCAGGGGCCTGGTCCCGATCTTCTGTGAGTCAACAGAGAGTGGAACTGCCGGGTCCTGCTACCCGCGTAGGTTTACCCAGACCGCTTCAACCACACAGAACCAGAGAGACTAACCTACAGGCTATCACCCCCTCTCCCTGTTCGAATGTGCTTCCCTGTGTATAAATATTTCACCGATTCCAGTAAGGGAGAAGCAACAGGCTTCTCCCTTCGGCAAGATCGCTGAATTCCAAGCCACTCCAGTATAGGCTATGCCCACGAACGCTCGAAGAATATTTGCTGCATTATACCACGGAGTTTCGCCGCTGTCAAGTTCGGCTCTCGAGGCTGTTCAAGAAGGCTGTCAGACACAGATCCGACGCCATTGCCGCTTCCCACGCCCCCGCATCCTGAGTAGGGTCCGCAGGAGCCGTATCGAAGGACGCGGGGGCGTATCGAAGGCAGCAGCATACCTGCCCTGAGCCCCGTCGAAGGGTCGAAGCACGTATCCAAGGGCTGCTGCGCATCGTGAGTAGTGCTGAGTAGCTGCGAAGCAGCGTATCGAAGCACGTATCGAAGGACGCAGCAGCATACCTGCCATGAACCCAGTCCAAGCATCGAAGGATGCGATTGACCACCGCGTCGGGTTCAAAACCCGACGCTACGTCAGAC
>CAZNMJ010000014.1:0-28852 GCA_964573815.1 uncultured Anaerolineales bacterium | reverse complement strand
TCACCTCGTCAAGCTCCATGTCCATCTCAGCACCTGCTCGGTCCCGCAGGACCACTGCGCTGGCGTGAGCTTGAGGCTCCATGGGTTCCAGAACGGCACGTAGAGAGATGCCCTGATACTTGCGCGTGCCAGAGCCAAGATCCAGACGTGCGTTGTCCATTTGGAACTGCCACTCATCTGGGTCATAGGAATAGGCATTGTTCAGCGCTCCGCCAATCTCTATCACCGCCCGGCCGATGACCTGAATCTCCACCACGTTGCGTACCCAGGCCTTGCTGTTCCTAGCCCCCGCGACACTGTAGGAAACTTCGCTCCCCGCCCCGGACTGGGCCAGGATGAGTTGGTCGCTTCCCTCGACTTCGGTCATCTGGATGAAGAAATCATAGCCGTCGCTGCCTTTGGCCAGTATCGAGGTTGCCCCGTCTTCGGGTTCAGCACGCGCGATTATCTCTCTCAGGGGCAGCCCGGTATAAGTGCCCATCAAGCCGGGCTTCGCGGTCTCTTGGATCGTCACTAGGAGGGCTGAGTCCTGTTCAGCGTATTGGTATTCGTAAGGCGCATTCACTTGGCCAGTGACATGTACAGTTGGCGGTCCCTTGAGAGCGAAGTACACGTACGCGCCTCCCGCGACGGCTAACACGGCAACGATGCCCAGGAAAGCTGGATAGATCCCACGCCCCATCGTCTCCGGTGCTTGATCTCTGACCACGCCAGCGCGCCTCAGCGAGTCGAGGAGAACCTTGCCCAGTATTCCCGCCAGGAGAACACCCGACACGAAGGAGACGAGTCCCAGGAGAAGGATGGCGCCCATGGCCAGAACGTCGGTGGGAACTGAGGCGAAGAGCTGGAATACGAAGACGTTGGAAACGGTGGCCAGGCCTCCCGCCACTGCGTAGGCAAGGGTGCTGTTCTTGTTGCGGAAGGGAAGCATGCCCGCGTCCACTAGGATACCCGCGACGACATCTATCAGCACCACCAGGATGCCATGGGTGTTGCCTGACAGGAACTCCACAGCTCCCTTGGCCAGGCCTGTCACAGTACCTGCTCCCTGCTTGCCGGTGAGGCCGACGGCAAGGATGAGCCAGATCACGTGTAGACCGGCGAGAACTTGTGTTGCTCCAGGGAAGCCCAGCGCGGCGTGGACGGCGTTGGCGAGGGTTTGGATGTAGGTGCTGGTGATGCCGCCGAGGGCGGCCAGCACGGCCATCATCAGCAGGTCGCGAGTGGAGAAGTAGTATCCGGATCTTCGCTGCACTTCGTGACCTCCATCAAAAGGCCGGTGCTTTTCAAAGAGAGGCACCGGCCTAAGAGAGATCTCCTTTCCAAGCACGGGAGGCACAACCGTTTCCCGTTGTACCCTAACGGTCATATCCCGTAGCTCAGTTGAGCCTTAGGCGACATGACTCGGAGCAGTATTTGATTTTTCACCCAGATTATACACCGATCAGTTGACTACGTCAAGGAGGGGAATTGGTGTCCGTGGAATGCTGTCGCGCGGCGGTCGCAGCCAATTCCTCGATAGAGGGCACACTGATGCTTGACAAGGGCGAGAATGTGAGATATACTTATAACTAACAAGTCAGTTACAAACGTAGGATTGGCACCCTAACACTGCTGATATGTGCGGCAATGGTGGCCACCGGCCCGGATGCCAGGTCTGAAAGGGGAAGCCGGTCTAAGTCCGGCGCTGTCCCGCAACTGTATCTCCCCCAAGCGTGGAGAAGCCAGGACACCCGCCACTGCTGCGCTCCGAGTACCTTCGAGAGAAAGGGGATAGGAGATGAGTCCGCTCGGACTGAACTTCTATCCTTCTTTTTTTGTGTTCGCGTAGTCGGAAGTGTACGCAGGTAGAGAGGACGGGGTTGGAGCGAGAGATCCGGAAGTGAAAGTGATAACGGATGCACACCTTGAACTCGACATGTCGCTCGTGCTCTGGTGTCAGGGGGATGACCCGGCGGGGAATCTGTCGAGGGAAGAGCAGCTGGAACTCAATCGGCAACTGATGGCTCAGGCGGAAGAGCTTATTGGACCAGCTATACTCTACGAGACGTTCACTCTGCGCGAGGTGACGGAGGGCGCAGTCGTCCTCGACGGCCCTTACACCTTTCACGGCCACCTGCTGGCCGACAGGTTCGGCTCCGTCAAGGAGGTTGCCTTGGCTGTGTGTACCATTGGGGGCGCGTTGGAGGAGCAGGTCTCGATCTACCGGGAGGAGGGCGATGAGATTCGGGCCGTGCTTCTCGACGGCATAGGCACGGCTGCCGTGGGGGAACTCGCCGAGAAGGCTCATGAGTTGATCAGGAAGGTGGCTTGTGAGAGGGGTTGGAAGGCGAGTGCTCCCTTCCAGCCGGGCCAGATCGATTGGCCGTTGGAAGATCAGACGGTGTTCTTCGATCTGTTGCCCACGGAGAAGCTGGGGCTGCGGCTGGATTCCAACCACTTGATGATTCCGTGCAAATCGGTATCCATGGCCATCGGGTTGGGGGAGGAGATGCTTCCGCTGGCCATGGAACGAGCGTGCAGGTACTGCCCCATCGGAGACCAGTGTCGTTTCAGACATGATCGGCTCTCCGAAGTGCTGTCGAGGCAGTCTCCATGACCAAGGGCCACGCAGCGTCCGGTTCGTGAGTTTGTGAGCGGGCCCGCTGCCAGGGCCCATAGGGAATGTCCTAGGGGGATTGGTGTCAAGAAGGTATGCATGGGTAGCATTGTCGGGCCTATTCGTCGGCGCCATCGCCATTCCTATCAGCCAGTACAAAGTGCCTCCTGTGATGCCTGTGTTGATGGAGGCATTTTCGCTGGATCTCACCACCGCCAACCTGTTGATGTCCATCTTCAGCCTCGCAGGACTCGTGCTGGCCATTCCGGCTGGCTTGATCGTCCACGGCATTGGGCCTAAGCGTGCAGGGCTCATTTCCATTGGCTCCGTGGTCGTCGGCGCTGCGCTGGGCGCAATCAGTGGTGGTGCTACAGCCTTGCTCCTGAGCCGTGCCATTGAGGGTCTCAGCTTCGTACTCATGATGATCGGCGCGCCCGCCATCATAGCTGTCTGGTTCAGTGCTCAGGACAGAGGGGCTCCCATGGGGATATTCGCAACCTGGGTGCCAGTGGGAAACATGATCGTTCTCGTCGTAGCGCCGGCACTCGCAGTTCAGTTCGGCTGGCAGGCCATCTGGTGGTTCGGATGCGCCTACGGGGCGCTGGCTTTTCTGGTCTTCTGGGTGCTGGTCAGGATGCCGACGGAGGCAGCAGCGCTGGCGCACGCTTCGAATCCGACTGGTACGGGTCAGCCCTCCCGTGGGCCTAGCACGGCGGCCGTGCGACGGGCGCTGGCCAACCGAGATGTGTGGCTGCTCGGTCTGATGTTCTTATGTTTCACGATGTGCTTCCCTGGTTTCATGACCAATATGCCGACCTTCCTCCATACCGTGCGCGGCTATACGCTAGCTACGGCTGGTCTGATCGTCAGTCTTTCCTCAGTGGCAGCCATTGTCTCTTGCCCTGCGGTGGGATGGATCTCGGATCGAATCGGTTCGCGGAAGGCCGTGTATACTTTTGCCTACCTGGTTCTGACTGTTCTCTGGGTCTTGCCCTTCAGAGTGACCGGAGCAGCCATTCCCCTGTTCATGATCGCCTTTGGCGTGTTCGCCCCCGCTATCCCCACCGTGGTCATGGCCTCGGTACCTGAGATCGTGGAGCGGCCGGAGTTGACTGGGATCGGTATGGGGGTCGTGGTGATGTTACAGAACCTGGGGCTGTTGCTGGGTCCTGTCATGTTCGGGCGCCTCGTACAAACTACGGGTAATTGGGCGATGGCTGGCTATGCTTTGATACCCTTCTGTCTGCTTGGAGTGTTAATCGGTTTGACGGTGAGAGTGCGGTAAGGGTTGTCTAGTGTGGGTTCAAGAAAGGAGGTGAATGAGTTCTCGGAATCTGGTAGAGCATCGAATCTGATTCGCGTGGTACTCAGAGACAGGAGGTCTGGAGATGGCAACTGAAGAGAGAAAGAAGGAAATCCTGAAGGGGCTCTACGACGGTGTCGTTGAGTTTGACGAGGACAAGGTGGTGGAGTGCGCCGATGCCGCGCTAGCCGAGGATGTGGACGCCTACGAGGCGGTGATGGACGGTCTGGCGGCAGGGATGGAGCACGTGGGGCAACTGTATTCGGATCAGGTGTACTTCGTGCCTGAAGTGTTAATGTGCTCCGATGCTTTGTACGCTGGGCTGGACATCTTGAAGCCCCACATCACAGGGGACAAGGCAGAGGCGAAGGGCCAGGTGGTGATCGGTACGGTGGAGGGGGACGTCCACGATATTGGTAAGAACCTGGTGAAGATGATGTTCGAGGTTGGTGGCTTCACGGTACACGACCTGGGTCGTGACGTGAAGCTGGAGAAGTTTGTGGAGGAGCAACTGAAGACGGATTCGGAGATCGTGGCGTTGTCAGCGTTGATGACGACGAGCATGTTGGCGATGCCGAAGGTGGTAGAGATGGTCAAGGCACGGAATCCCGACGCTTTGATCATGGTGGGTGGTGCGCCCATCTCGCAGGAGGTGGCGGACAACTACGGGGCTGACGGGTATGCAGACAACGCCGCGAATGCGGTGCAGGAAGCGATCCAGATGATTAGTCGCTTGAGGGAGTTGTAAGAAGCCTCGAGTAGCCCCCCAGGACACACAGAAAGGAGCAACATGGCAGAGCAAAAGCAACCGAGACAGGAGACGATGTCGTCGGCTGAGCGAATGGGTGCGATCCTGATGCGGCAGCGGCCGGACAGGGTACCCTTCATGCCCTTCATCTTCGGCTACTGTGCCAAGAACGTGGGCTATCCTATCGCGCGGGTCTACGACGACGCTGAGAAGAGCTTCTGGGCGCAGATGTGGACGTCAGAGATGTTCGGCTACGATGGTGGCGCTCTCTTTGCCTACGCCTCGATGGGCGGCTGGGAGTTTGGGGGCGAGATCAAGATGCCGCACAGCGAGTGGGAACAGGCGCCTGTGGTGGCCAGGTTCCCGGCGCAGACTCCGGAGGCGGTCGACGCGTTGGAGATCCCTGACGTGGAGACGGCAGGGATCTATCCCGTCGCCATCGAGTTCGCCAAGATCCAGCAGCAGTTCGGCATGCCGATCATGATCATGGGCTTCGGGTGTTTCACCCCAGCCGGCAACATCGCTGAAGTGGACGTGCTGTGCCGGTGGATGATGAAGCAGCCGGAGGTGGCCCACAAGCTGCTTGAGAAGTGCACCCAGTTCTCCTTCAAGGTGGTAGACTACTTTGTGGACAGTTTCCCCAACTACCCCATGATGGCCTTCACCGGCGAAGCGAGCGCAGCCAACCAGATCATCTCGCCCAAGCAGTTCGAGGAGTTCGTGCTTCCCTACCAGAAGCGGATTCACGATCACATACTGGAGCGGGGGATCAGGAATATCTTCTGTCACATCTGTGGAGAGCAGAACCTGAACCTGCAGTATTGGTCCCAGATGGAGTATGGGGATCCAGGCATCCTTAGCTTCGGACATGAGGTGGATCTGACGAAGGCCATAGAGGTCTTTGGGGACAAGCACGCCATCGCGGGGAACATCGAGCCCCGCGTGATTCAGGAGGGCACCAATCAGGAGGTCTACGAGCTATGTAGGGTAGCTATCGAGAAGGCGAAGATGGCTCCCAACGGCTATCTGCTGATGGCCGGATGTGAGGTGCCGGTTCAGGCGCCGCCTTACAATATCTACGTGATGAAGAAAGCGGTGAGGGACTTCGGCTTCTACGACTAGGGAACAACGCGCCCGGACCCGACCCTGCGCCGGGTCCGGGTATCCCACTGCGGCCTCAGCTTGGGTGCCCGAAGAGTCGTTGTCGGCCATGTCGGCGGCTGATGCTCTGCTGAGCACGCCGACAGGGAACAGGAATCCGTGCCGATTGGCTGTTGACTGAAAGGAGACGGAAGTGGAACGAGTAGGAGGAATCTGCAAGGACAGGATGAGCCCTCAGGAGCGGATGGGTGCCCTGATGATGGGACAGACACCGGATCGAGTCCCTTTCAACCCCTTCGCCATGGGGTTCGCCGCCATAAACGCCGGCTACACCATTCGGGACATGTACGACAATCCTCAAAAGGCCATGGAAGCACAGCTGTGGACGGCGGCGCAGTACGGATACGAGCCGATTGTGCTCTTTGGCTACGCTGCCTATGGTGGTTGGGAGTTCGGTGGTGACGTTAAGATGCCGACCACGCCCTGGGAGGGCGCACCATCCGTGGCTCGTCACCCCATCGAGTCGGACGAAGACCTCGAGAAGCTGGAACTGCCTGATGTGAAGACCGCTGGCATTCTTCCCTTGAGCATGGAGTTCAGTAAGATATGCGAGCAGATGGGGCTGCCCATCCTGCCGGGAGCGTCCGGAGACGCAGTGACCGTGGCCGGGAATGTGGCCGACGTGAGTCGCTTCTGTCGCTGGATGATGAAGAAACCGGAGCTCGCCCACCACATGCTGCGCCTGGCCACTGACCACCTGTTGGAGGTGTACCAGTACTGGGTGGATACCTTCGGTGCCGAGAAGATCATGGCCGGGTTCTTCGTCACCATAGCGGCCAATCAGATCATGAGCCCCAAGCAGTTCGAAGAGTTCGTGCTTCCCTATCAGTACGAGTTGCAGGAGAAGATACTTGGAATGGGCGTGCAGGCAGCCTTCTTCCACATCTGCGGGGAGCAGAACCTGAACCTGCCACTCATCCAGCAACTGCCTCTGGGTTCACCCCAGCAACCGGTGATCCTGAGCTTCGGTCACGAGGTAGACCTTGAGACGGCGATAGAGATGTTCCCCGACAACATCATCGCCGGTAACGTGGAGCCGCAGGTCATCCAGAATGGCAGACCGGAGCAGGTCTATGAACTGACCAGGATCGCCATCGAGAAGGGCAAGAAGGCTCCTGGCGGGTTCTTCCTGATGCCGGGGTGTGAGCTTCCGCCCATGGCGCCGGGGTACAACGTTCACACGATGATGAAGGCGGTGAACGACTTCGGCTTCTACAACTAAGCTCTCTTGATTCTCTCGGGGCTGGTCTTCGGGCCAGCTCCGGAGCATCTTCTCTAGACTCGTCGACGGAGGCCGAGTAGCACACAGGGTCAAGATGATGGAGGCATGGGGATCTAGACGGGAGACGATGTCCTCGACGGAGCGGATGGGTGTCATCTTGAGGCGCGAGCGGCCCGATCGAGTTCCCTTCATGCCCTTCATCTTTGGCTTCTGTGCCAGGAATGTGGGCTATCCCATCCGCGACTTCTATGAGGATGCCGAGAAGAGCTTCTGGTGTCAGATCTGGACCCAGGAGATGTATGGCTACGACGGCGCTCCCAACTACGGGTACGCCTCCGTGGGCGGCTGGGAGTTTGGCGGCGAGATCAAGATGCCAGAAAGCGAGTGGGAGCAGGCACCGGTGGTGACCGGGTTCCCGGCACAGACTCCAGAGGAGGTGGAGGCTCTGGACATCCCCGATGTGGAGACCGCAGGCTTTCTGCCCATCGCCATCGAGTTCGCCAGGATTCAGGAGAAGTTTGGTATGCCGATCACGGTGAAGGTTCTGCCAGCGTTTACCTGCGCGGGCAACATCGCGGAGGTCGATGTCCTATGCCGTTGGATAATCAGGCGACCGGAAGTTGTCCACAAGTTGATGCGTAAGATTACTCATTTCGCCAAGTTGGTGATAGATTATTACGTGGACAGGTTCGCCGGACAGGCCATGATGGCCTCCGTTGGAGACGCCACGTCGGCCAACCAGGTGATCTCCCCCGGGCAGTTTGAGGAATTCGTCCTTCCCTATCAAAGAGAGATTCACGAGCATGCGGTAGAACGCGGAATCGAGCACATCTTCTGCCACATCTGTGGGGAACAGAACCTGAACCTGCCCTACTGGGTCCAGATACCCTTCGGGAACCCGGGTATCCTGAGCTTCGGACATGAGGTGGACCTCGAGACGGCGATCGAGTACTTCGGCGATCAGCATGCCATCGCCGGCAACATCGAGCCACGGGTCATCCAGGAGGGGAGGTGGCAGGAAGTGTATGAGCTGTGCAGGATAGCCATCGAGAAGGCGAAGTACGCTCCAAGTGGATACCTGCTAATGGCGGGATGCGAGGTCCCAGTGCAGACACCACCCTACAACCTCTATGTGATGAAGAAGGCGGTCACTGAGTTCGGCTTCTACGATTAGGAGGTTTGGTCACTCTAACCACGCATCTGATGGAGTTGGCGCACGATTAGGGTGTCTGGGAGCGAGGCCAGGAGTGCTGTTAGTTGCGGATCCCTCAGCTTGGAGCGCAGCCCAATGGTTGGGCGACTCCTTCTGCCGGTTCTGCGCAGTAGGCCTACATTGGCCAGAGAGTAGGGAGAATCGGCGCGGAGGACTACCTGTGACAGCGTGTGCCACCACGATGCCAGTGCGGAAAGGGGGCGCCAAATGAGAATCTCGGGCGAGGAGCGTAAGCAACAGATTCTTGAGGTCGCGCGGGGCCTGTGTGCGGAGAAAGGGTTCGCTGGCACTACCCTCGACGACATTGCCGAGGGGGCGGGTGTCAGCCGAGCACTGGTGGTGCAGCACTTCGGAAGCAAGGAAGGTGTATACGAAGCGCTATCTGACGTTGCAGCTCGCGCACACCCGCTGGAGGCTGACGACGCCGTGCAGCGAAGGATACGAGAGAAGGACGACTACGGCGTCTTCCATGCATGCGCAGCACATGTCTTCGAGAACAACCTGCGGGACGCGGAGCGGTCTAACCTTCGGCTGACGGTGTTCAGCATGCTGGAGAATCCTGAGCTGTTCGAGAGGTTCTCTCAGGCGCGCGATGGGGCGTGGGAGGGCGTGATATCGTATGTCGAGGACAGGCAGCGACAGGGGGTGTTCAGGCCTGTTGATGCGCATAGCCTGGTAGAGGGCTTCAAGAGTATGGTGGTGCACCTGGCGGCCGAGGTGATCCACCGAAATGGCAAGGTGGACAAACAGGACTTCTACGGCGTCGTGGACACGATGATCGAGCTCATACTGGCAGGCCTCAGCCCATGACCGAGTCGCCACGGATACGCTCAGCCACAGCGAAGAACTGGAATGCATTTGGCACTACGGGGACGAACAACGAGCCCGCGTTGAGATCGAGGGCGGGAAGACACCGATTGGACATGCGCTTGATAGCCACTGGGCAGCTGTGAAAAGGGAGGCTGGCTATGCCTGTGTACGAGTACCAGTGCGAGGGTTGCGACCACCGCTACAATGTGCTGATGCGCATCGAAGAGAGTGAAGAAGTGTGTCCTTGTCCTCAATGTGGCAGCGAAGAGGTGCGCAGGATCATCTCCTCGGTGGCGGTGGTGCGCTCTGAGTCTCAGAAGGCTGAGGACCGGCAGAAGTCGCTGACACAGGTCGATCCAACGAATCCACAGGAGGTCGCGAAGTACTTCAGGGACCATGGCTCACGGTTTGGAGCCGACGATTTCCGGGGCACGGATTCCTGGCACGACGCAGTGGACCGCGTGGCGGAGGGCGGGCCCACACTGGAGGAGTAGTGTGAATCTCAGGGTGGGCCGTCATGCTCAGACGAGGTGCTGGTGACCAAGGTCGTAGTTGACGCTGGTATCTGCGGCTTCAGCACCACTGTCGAGGCCACAAGGACTGATCAGCGCAGGGTTTCGGTCCTGCTGAAGAGCGGTTGTGAAGCGGTGGCCAGCATGAACGGCGAATTCGATGATCTGGGTTGGGTGGAGGCCCTCAGCCCGCCGGGAGAGTCAAAGGTGTGGGATTGCGCCTGTGCGCACCTGAAGCATCCGTGCTGCCCGGTACCCATCGGCATTCTGAAAGCTATCGAGGTAGAACTAGAACTAGCCTTGCCCAAGGACGTCCTGATTCACTTTGAGGACGCTGATAGGAGGTAGTCGGTACGAAAATACCGCCACTAGTAGCGCAAATGGGAAAGGACAACATGAGCGAAGAACAGAAGGAGCATATGGTCATCTTCCAGCCGTCCGGTAGCAGAGGCCGCGTTAAGGATGGAACAACCATCGTGGACGCCTCGCG
The DNA here is from genome assembly GCA_964573815.1 of uncultured Anaerolineales bacterium. Lineage (GTDB taxonomy): Bacteria > Chloroflexota > Anaerolineae > UBA7937 > B3-Chlor > CAYGAW01. The sequence continues at coordinate 18,794 of CAZNMJ010000014.1, read as the reverse complement.
TCAACTGGGTGTGGAACTGGAGAGCGTCTGCGGTGGACAGGCGACCTGCGGCAAGTGCAAGGTCAGGATCGAGGAAGGCTTCTTCGAGAGATTCGGTTTCGAATCGAGCATGGACCACCTGTCGCCCATCGAGGAGCGCGAGAAGAAGTTCTTCGAGAAGCACACCGAACTCAAGGGATATCGTCTTTCGTGCGTCACCGAGATCCGCGGCGATGTACTGATCTTTGTCCCGGAGGAAAGCCGCAAGGGCAAGCAGGTCGTACGCAAGGCGGCGACGGACAGGAAGATTGAGGTCAATCCTGCTGTTCGCAACTACTACGTGGAGCTGACGGCGGCCACGCTGGAGGACACCACCGGTGACTGGGAGCGGATTGGGCAGGCTCTGAAGGCGGAACACGGCCTTGAGGGGCTGACCATAGACTACCTTACCCTCCTGACTCTCCAGGAGACGGTAAGGAAGGGCGACTGGAAGGTCACGGTCTCCGTGTGGATGGGCAAGGAAGTCATCGCCGTTCATCCTGGAAAGGTCGAGGAGAGCTACGGCCTGGCGGTGGATGTTGGAACCACCACTGTGGCCGGCTATCTCTGCGAGTTGAGCAGCGGCAAGCTCCTGGCCACAGACTCGATGATGAATCCGCAGGTCACGTTCGGTGAGGATGTCATGTCACGTATCACCTACGCCATGACCCACAAGGACGGATTGAAGAGGATGAACGATGCCATTATCCAAGGCCTCAACCGCCTCGCGGGTCAGGTTGCCGCTCAGGCGGGCATCAAACGGCGCGACATCGTCGACTTCACCATCGTGGGCAACACCGCCATGCATCACATCTACATGAACATCTATCCCGTGTATATCGGCAAGGCACCCTTCCCGCCGGCCCTGCACGCTTCGATAGACGTGAAGGCGCGCGACATGGGGCTGAAGATCAGCCCGGGTGCCTACGTCCATGCTCTGCCCATAGAGGCAGGGTTCGTGGGCGCGGACAACGTGGGGGTCCTCATCGCCGAGGAGCCCTACAAGCGGGATGACCTGATGCTCATCATAGACATCGGCACCAACGGGGAGTTGGTCTTGGGCAACAAGGAGAAGCTCATCTCCTCGTCTTGCGCGACAGGCCCTGCCTTTGAAGGCGCCCACATCAAGTATGGTATGAGAGCTGCGCCCGGTGCCATCGAGCGGGTGCAGATAGATCCGGAGACAAAGGAACCCCGCTACAAGGTCATCGGCAACGATCAGTGGAGCGATGAATTGAAGGAGATGGGGGCCAGAGGTATCTGCGGCTCAGGCATTATGGACGTCGTGGCCCAGATGTACGTATCTGGGATCATGCTCAAGACCGGACGGATCAACACAGAGCTCGACCATCCACGGATGCGCGAGGGAGAGGATGGATGGGAGTACGTTCTGGCCTGGGCCGACGAAACGGCGATTGGGCAGGACATCACCGTCAACCAGAGCGATATCCGCGCGGTACAGCTGGCTAAGGGGGCCATGTACGCCGGCGCCAAGCTGATGATGAGGCGTTTGGGTATCGACAAACTGGATCGGGTGATTCTGGCCGGCGCTTTCGGGAGTTACATCGATCCCAGACAGGCGATGATTATGGGGCTGTTCCCCGACTGCGACCTGGAGAAAGTCTACGCCGTTGGCAATGCTGCCGGTGACGGTGCGCGCATCGCTCTGCTGAATGTGGACAAGCGAAGGGAAGCGAACGAGTACGCCAGGGAGGTGGAGTACGTGGAACTGACCGTGGAGCAGGATTTCGAGAAACACTTCGCTCAGGCGATGTACTTTCCCCACATGAAGGACAAGTTCCCGCACCTTGAGGGCTTCATTCCTGAGAGCCAGACGGCTAAGTAAGGAAGAGGAGGCTGAGATGGCTCTGAAGTTCCAATACGAGAAAGAGCAGAAGGTCTGCGACATCGGCGGCATCAAGGTAGGAGGCCAGCCCGGCGAGCATGCGCCCTTGCTACTGGGCAGTATGTTCCAGAAGGGGGACAAGCTGGTCGAGAGCAGGAAGAAACAGAAGTTCGACCGCAAAGGTGCAGCGGATCGGATCCGCGAGATGGAGCGGCTCTCTGATGAGACAGGTGTTCCCGGGATGGTGGCGATGGTGGCCAACAGCGCGGAGGAGATGAAGGCCTACGTCGACTTCATCGTCAGCGTCAGCGACAGGCCCTTTGCCATCGACATCTGGATGCAGAACACGAGACTGGAGGCCACCAAGTACATCTGTGAACAGGGCCTGCAGGACAGACTCCTGTACAACAGCATTACCCCGTGGGACGAGGACATCCCGGGTCAGGTACAAATGCTGCGGGAGTTGGGGGTCAGGCACGTGGTCGTTCAGGCCTTCGACGTGGAGGACAAGACGCCCGCGGGACGGCCCAAGTCCTTGAGGAACCTGCTGGAGGTGGTGGAGAAGGGCAGTTTCGAGAGCATCCTTGTGGACACGGCGGTGATGAACCTGCCAGCTACTGCGTTCTCTTTGCTGGCGAATAGTCTGATAAAGGAGGAATTCGGCCTCCCAGCGGGTAGTGCCCCGTCCAACGGGACCTACATGTGGAAGGAGTCGAGGGAGAAGTGGGGCTCCAAGGGCTTTGTCGCCGTCGATGCTGGGATACACGCCATCTGCGCCATGGCAAGCGACTTCATGCTCTACGGGCCCATGACAGGCACGGAGCGTATCTTCCCGGCGGTGGCGGCGGCCTCGGCGCTCCTGGCCACTCTGGTCTATGGCGACACCGACAGATTGCCGCAAGAGGAGACTCATCCCTTGAACCTTCTCTTCTCCGACATGGTGCAACAATTGGTTGGTCAATAAGGAGGCATATCAATGGCAGGCAACAACATGAGTCATCGCGAGCGAGTCCTGGCTACTCTGGTCGGTGAAAAGGTGGACCCGGTGCCGGTGTTCAGCGGCATGGGAAACCTTACTGTTCACGGCCTAGCGGACCACGGATGGCGCTTCCCGGAGGTGCATCTGGATGGCCACAAGATGGCGGCGGTGGCGGCCTCCACATACAAGCTCTTCGGCCTCGAATCTGTCGTCGTCCCCTTCGACATGGGGGTGGAGGCCGAAGCCTTGGGGTGCGGCGTGAACTACTATGAAGACGCAGAGGAGATCCTGTACCCTACCATCTCCACGAAGTTGGCGGACAAGGTGGAGGACTGGGATCTTCAACTGCCCGCCAATCCGCTGGAGAAGGGGAGGATACCCGTTGTCATCAACGCCATCAAGGAACTGAAGGAGGACGTGGGCGACGAAGTGGCAGTGGGCGCTTGGGTTCTGGGACCCTACACCCTCGCGGGGCAGATTCTGGAATTGGATGACTTGTTCAAGAAGAGCTTCAAGAAACCCGATGCGGTAAACAAGGTGCTGGACGTGCTGGAGAGCTTTCTGATTTCCCTTGCCAACCACTACCGCGAGGCCGGTGCCGACTACATGACGGTGCGGGAGATGGGCGGAGGCGGTGATGTGCTGAGTCCTCGCATGTTCGGGTCCCTGATTCAACCTCATCTGCAGAACATCTTCGCCGCACTCGACTCTCCCAAGATTCTGCACATTTGTGGGGACACCAACCTCATCATAGAACAGATGGCCGATTGCGGAGCTGATGCTGTCAGCGTGGGTCAGAAGAATGAATTAGGGGAGAGCCGGAAGAAGCTCGGCGACGAAGTGATCTTGCTGGGCAATCTCGACCCGTACAATGTTCTGGTGACAGGTGCGCCAGGGGAGATTGACGCGGCTGTGAAGGAGATAATCGAGAGCGGCGTCAATGCAGTGTGGCCGGGCTGCGACATCTGGCCCGACGTGCCCAAGGAGAATATGCTCGCTCTCATGGAGTCTGTCTACAAGCACGGCAAGCGTTCCTAGGTTGGCATCCGGGCCGAGTACCGGAAGGGCAGTGAGAGCCACGGGGATGAAGGAAGAACAGGGCCTACTGATCGTGCTCACCGGAACTGGCAAGGGGAAGACGACCGCGGCTCTCGGCCTCGCCTGGCGCGCCGTGGGGCATGGCGCCAAAGCGGCGTTCATCTACTTCACGGGCCCCATTCGAGCGACGTTGAGTGATCATGGCTTTACTTGCACGGGCACGCCTGCGACCATCAAGTAGACTTCGTCAGCACGTCCGGCCACTGCTTGATTCGCCTCGCCCAAGAGGTCGCGGTAGAGGCGTCCCAGTCTGTTGACCGGAACAAGCCCCATGCCTACTTCATTGCTGACGATTATGCAGCTGGCCCCCACCGCGTCAATGGCCTCCAACAGCTCGCGGAGTTGCATATCAAGCTCGTCTTGAAGGAGCTTCTCATCGACTGCTTCCGAGTCACTCTTGGCCCTACACTCGCCGATCACATTTGACACGAGTAGAGTCAAGCAGTCCAGTATCACGACCTGAGCATCGCCAATTCCGTCCAAGATACCTCTGCCGACGTTGATCGGCAACTCCAAGACGCGCCAGTTTGGAGGCCTGTTCCTCCGGTGTTCATCGATCCTCTGCCTCATCTCCTCGTCGCGGGCTTCTCCTGTAGCTGCAAAGAGCACCCTCTCGCCTAACTCTACGGCCAGTTTCTGCGCTTGGCGGCTCTTGCCGCTGCGCGCGCCGCCAAGTATCAGAATGCATCTCTTCTCCAAACCGGCTTCCCCTCTGCTACCTCACTGACTTCGCCCTAAGTCGGTTTTTCGCGATGTCGAGAAAATGATAGCCGTTCCTTCGGACCTTGCTGCTGGCAAGGATCTCTATTCGCTTCTTGAAGAGGGGGCCATCCACCACCAGGGTATGATATTCGCCGGCTTCCCCACCCACGGAGAGATTGACCCTCTCTTGGAGGTTGACAAGGTGAGCAAAGAAGGCGGAATCCAATTCTCCTCCGATCCATTCCTCACCGAACAGTTCGGCGTTGGCTGCAACTATCACCGCCTTGAAACCGAGACCGATGAAGCGCTTGAGAATCTGCGTCTGATCACGGCCCCAAAGCGGCAGGAAGGGCCGTATGTTCGTCTTCTTGCAGACTCTCTCGACCCACCATCGGTGTTCCTCCAAGTCGATATCACCGAATACGCCACCTTCCACCCCCACGTTCCGGAGTTCGTGAACAGCGCTTATGAACTCGCGCTCGTACGCTTGCATTGGGGTTTTCCTCTGTACGACTGGAATACCGATGGCCTGTGACTGTGCCTCTACTAGTTCAGCCCTGAGACCATGCCAGCATGACCTCTTCCCGTCTTCAGTTGTCATGTTGAGGAGATGAGAGACCCGGAGCCCGGACATGATTGCCTGGTAGCAGGCGAGGCAGCTATCCTTGCCTCCACTCCAAGAAGTAAACACTTGCATCTGGATTTCTGCCCTGTTCTTGCCGGTCTTGGTAGTCAGCCGAGAGCCATCAGGTGAGAAGTGTTGTTTAGGAAGCAGAGTATGGTCCCTTCAGGATAGGTTTCCACCAGGGATACAGAGGCGGGATCTAGGCGTATCTGCCACAAGCGCTCCAAGTCAATCCCCAGCCAAGTGCAGAGAAGCACCCGGAGCGGACCACTGTGCGCCACTATCAGTATCGTTTCCTCCGGCGAATGCCTTTGAAGTCTTGCCGCAAGCCGCTGAACTCGGGAGGCAAGCTGCCTCAAGTTTTCTCCTGCAGGAGCAGCCGCATCTACATCTCCGCCGCTCCAGAGCCTCACTGCCTCAGGGCAACACCTGTCAACCTCTTCGAAGGTCAGCCCTTCAATCTTGCCAAAATCGAGCTCTCGTAGCTCTGGGCAGAGCACCACTTCCGTTGCATGTACCGAAGCGACGATCTCTGCCGTGCTGCGGGCACGGTTCAGGTCACTTGAGTAGATCGCAGCAATCTCCTCCCCAGCCAGATGGTCGCGCAGCATCTTGGCCTGCACAATCCCTTCCTCGCCCAGGCCGATTTGGCTGTGACCCCAGTATCGCCGGTGCCCCTGCTTGGTCTTGGCGTGCCTGACGAGGAGCAATCTGGACACTGTCCTGCCTCCAATACACCAATACGCACCCACGTATCTAGCTAGCCCACGTCATGGGAGGAGAGAAACCAGCATGAGAGCGACCACCTCTGTCACCTCAACGATGGCACCATAAGTGTCTCCGGTGAGACCGGCGAACCTGTGGCTCAAGAAGGTCGCGAGCGCCATCGCCACGAGCCACACGCCGAGCATAAGGGCCATGCCTCCCATTCGGAAGATCCCTAGGGAGACCACTGCAGTGACCAGAGTTGCCAGCATGAGACTAGACCAACTCGTCTGCTCTTTGAACATCCTCCCCAGACCGTCAGGCCTAGCATACGGGAAGGAGAATATCGAACAGACCACTGCCCACCGGCTGAGCACAGGCATGAGTATCAGTCCGCCTAGCCTGGAAGCAGCGGGAAGGCTTGCAAGACAAACATACTTCAGCAGCAGCAGACAGATGGCCCCCACCACGCCAAAGCTGCCCACGCGGCTGTCATGCATTACCTCCCATCTCTCGTGCGGAGTCTTGGAACCACCAAGCCCATCGCACGTATCAATGAAGCCATCAAGGTGCAAAACCCCGGTGAGTAGGATCAAGACCACGAGCAAACCCGCGTTCACAAACGACGGGGGCAAGGCCAAGCCAAGGAGCCAGTCAAGGCCCGCCAGGCTGAGCCCCAAGGTGGCGCCAACCAATGGGAAAAAGCTCGCAGAGCGGCCCACCTCTGAGGGGCTTGCTCTACGACCTCGCGGCGAGGGTATCACGGTGAGAAACGCCAGAGCTCTGAGGAAACTCACTATTCCGCCTCGGACACTCCGGCCTGAGCGAAGCTAGCCATCTCGGACAATATCTTAGTTGATGCTTCAGCGAGAAAGATGCCAAGAGCAGCGCCGGTCCCTTCTCCAAGCCTTAGACCTAGATCAACGAGCGGCTCCAGCCCCATGTGGTGGAGCATTGTCCGATGTCCGAGCTCTGCCGAAACATGGGAAGCAATGAGATAGTCTTTCAATCCTGGCGAGAGCTCCGTCGCAATGAGGGCGGCCGCACCGGAGATGAAGCCGTCGATGACTATCGGGATGCGGCGAAATGCGGCACCGATCATCACCCCGGCCAGCCCTCCGATCTCATAGCCACCAACCTTTGCGAGCACGTCCAAGGGGTCGTTGGCGCTGGGCTGATTTACGGAAAGGGCTTGTTCAATTACTTCCACCTTGTGGGCCAACTGAGCGTCGTTGAGCCCTGTGCCCATACCCGTCACCTCTCTGACAGGCGCGCCAGTTATGGCAGCGCAGATAGCGCTGCTAGGCGTGGTATTGCCGATTCCCATATCTCCAGTGCCCACAACATCGAGACCTCCAGCAGTTTGGGCTTCCAGCACTTCGATGCCGGCTTCTATCGCCTCAATTGCTTCCCCTCGACTCATGGCGGGCCCTCGGGCGATGTTCCGGCTACCGGGCCCTATCCTCTTCGAGACAAGCTGAGGATGTGACTCCTTTAGGTCGGTCGCTACCCCCATATCCACCACCACAACCCGGGCTCCTACATGACTAGCAAGGACGTTTATGGCTGCCCCACCTTGGAGGAAGTTGCGGACCATCTGGGCCGTGACTTCCTGTGGATAAGCACTCACTCCTTCGCGAGCGACCTCGTGGTCACCGGCAAGGACGATGATGGCTTTGTGGTGGATCACCGGACGAGGACTGCGGGTGATCCCGGCCACCTGTATGGACAGCTCCTCTAGCCGCCCCAGGCTGCCCTGGGGCTTGGTAAGCTGATCCTGCCTGGCCCTCGCGGCAGCCATTGCCTCGTCCGAAGGAGGTCCGATGCGAGAGATAGTCCGTTCCAGTACTTCCATCGTTCAGTCACCTCGCAGGTGAAGAGCGGTATTGCGACAGACCAAGCTGCAATGACAAAACATCGGTCCACACCCCCGCGATCTCCCCTCGGGGAGAGCCCCTTCACTCCCGCCCTTTTGCCTCGCTAGGTGGAGTCGAGAATTGTCAAACGCGGACGCCAGGTAGCCCGACAATCGGTCATGGAGTCGTTTTCTGCTGCCCGCTACAGCTCCCAGCCCCACCTCGGGAGCGATGGCAAGGCTGCTCCAGGACGGCTCTCGGCCTTGCTCAAGTATCGTCAGGGCCCGGGCTGTCATCGCACCTCCACAGATCGGCGGCGAGGGAGAATCGCCGGTCGGTGGCCGTCGTCGGGGCGAGTGAGGACGGTGATGTTATCCCCATATACAGTGACCAGGCGCTCCCGGCGAAGCACCTCAGCCGGGGAGCCTTGGGCCACCACTCGCCCATCAACCAGTAGGACCAGGCGGTCGGCAAAGCTTGCCGCCAAGTTCAGGTCGTGCAAAACCGTCAGAACAGCAACGCCCTCCTGGGCGGCCAGTTGTCGGATCAGAGAAAGGATGGCCACCTGATGGTGCAGATCCAGGTGCGTCGTCGGCTCGTCAAGAAGCAGGCAACGAGGTTCCTGAGCCAGGGCCCGGGCCAGCACCACCCGCTGCCGTTCGCCTCCAGAAAGCTCACCCACCCGTCGGTCGGCCAGGTGGGCAATACCGACCCACTCCAGAGCCTGGCTGGTGATCCGTCGGTCACTCTTGTAGGCCAGCCCCAGCAACCCCAGGTGGGGAGTGCGTCCCAGGAGCACGCTTTCCCAGACCGTGAAAGTAGGAGGGATATAAGGCCCCTGTGGAACCAGGGCTACCAGGCGAGCCAGGTCACGCCGCCTCCATTCCGTGGCAGGGTCGCCGAAGAGTTTGACTGAGCCGTTGCGCGGGCGAACGAGTCCGGCGGCAAGTTTGATCAAAGTGGATTTACCGGCACCGTTGGGCCCTATCAGGCTTACGACCTCCCCCGGCGTCAGGCGCAGGCTCACCTCTTGCAGGGCGGAGCGCTCATCGTAGGCAAAGCTGACGTCGGTCATTTCTAGCGGATAGGCATCCATGGTCAGAAGACCTCCCGCTTCTGTTGCCGCAACAGATGGAGGAAAAAAGGTGCGCCAACGAGAGCCGTGACCACACCGAGGGGCAGTTCTCGGGGCGCGAAGAGGGTGCGGGCCAGACTATCGGCCAGGATCAACCCGATAGCCCCCAGCAAAGCGCTTGTCGGCAGGAGGAAACGATGGTCGGGCCCCCAGATGAGACGGACGATATGGGGCACCACCAAGCCGACGAATCCTATGACCCCGCTGACCGAGACGGCCGCAGCGGCGGCGAGGGAGGTGGCCAGGATGAGCACGCCTTTCACACGCTCCACCTCGATGCCCAGGGCCTGAGCCTGTTCTTCATCAAGTTGAAGCACGTTCAAAGTGTGGGCGTGCCAGCCGATGACCAGAAAGCCTAGGAGCAGGTAAGGCAGGATGGCCCGCACTTCCTCCCAGTTGGCCAGAGCGAGGGTGCCCATTAACCAGCCAAGGATGTGAACGGTATGAAAGGCGTCACTGGCAGTGAACATCAGCAAAGCGGTCCCTGCAGACAGTACCGCTCCCACCGCCACACCGGCGAGGATGAGCGTGGTCACCGGGGTTCGCCCGCCGACACGGGCGAGGCTGTAGATGGCGGCTGTGGTCAGCAGCGCTCCGGCAAAGGCCGCCAAGGAGATCGCATTCAGCCCTCCCCACGCGAAACGCCAGACCAAATACATCGCCACCGTTGCTCCAAAGGAAGCCCCCGACGAGACGCCAATCAGATAGGGATCGGCCAGAGGGTTGCGGAAGAGCGCCTGGTAGACGGCGCCGGCGACGGCCAGCGTCATGCCCACCAGTCCTCCCAGCACGACCCGAGGGAAGCGAATCTCGAAGAGGATCGTCTCCCAGGCAGGGGGCAAATCTGCAAGCACTGGATTCCCTGTTAGCCGGGCCCAGCACAGCTGGGCCACGGCGGAGGGTGGGGTACGGACCGACCCCGAGGCCGCTCCCAAAGCAGCCACCAGAAGGAGCGTCACCAAGGCAAGGACCAGAGCGGCTAGCCGTCCGTTCAGAGAACGGACTTCAGTTGCCTGAGAATCCGGCAGGGTGCTCATACACGCTCCCCTAATGAACAGTTTCACTCGAAAGCATCAGGATGGAGGACTTTGGCGATAAACTCGAGAGCCTCCACCACCCGGGGGCCTGGGCGAGAGACAAGATCGGTGTCGCTGATCTCGATGATGCGGTTGTTGACCACGGCGGAAATCTTGTCCCAGCCGGGACGGGCAGCTACCGTCTCCATCGTCTCGCCAAAGGGGTGGTCGGCCAGGAGAATGACCTCCGGGTCGGCGGCGATGATGGCCTCATTGCTCAACTGCACCCAGGAGGAATCCGCCGCGGCAGCGACGTTGTCCCCTCCGCTACGCACAATCAGATCGTCGATGAAAGACCCCGGGCCAGCGGTCCACAGGTCATACGAAAGCTCCCAGAAGACCCGGAGTTTCTCGTGTCCATCGACTGCCTGGGCGATGGCATCGATTGCCTCCTGCATCTGGGCGGTGAGGGCCTGCGCCTCCTTCTGTCGCTGTGTTATCCTGCCGAGGAGTTCAATGCCCTCAAGCACGGCGGGAACGTTGGTTGGGTCAATAACCACCACCTTGAGACCGAGGTCCTCCAAGGCTGGCACCGCCTCGGCGATGTGCATGCTGTCTGCCACAATGAGGTCGGGGGCGAGTTCCACCACCTGCTCGGTACTGATGTCGGAGAACCCGCCCACCTTTGGCTTCTGCGCCGCTTCCGGTGGGTAGTTGCAGAACTCGGTGACGCCCACAACCTTGTCTCCCAGGCCCAGTGCGTAGAGCATCTCTGTGTTGGCAGGGGCAAGGGAGACGATGGCCTGTGGCTGCGTCTGGACGGTTACCTCGCGCCCTGCCATGTCAGTGATGGTCACAGGGTAGAGGCTTCGCGTCGGCGTAGCTGAGACGGATGTGGACGCGCGAGTTGGCGAGACAGGCGTGGGGGTGGATGCAGGCGCTGGCGTCGCGGTCGACATTGCTGCACGCCCGCACGCCGAAAGCCCCAACAGCGCCAGCAAGACAGTGGGAAGGGCGACGCTCGCCAAAACAGCAAACCTGCCCTTGCGGTGAGAATCCATGACTTTGGACACTTCTATTCTCCTATGTTAGTCTTCTCATGACACAAAAGGGCCCCAACCTTGGGAGTTGGGGCTGATGAAAGAAACCCCTCGTCGAGCTGACCAGGGGTTCGCTGCTATGGTCTTGCAACCATGTCTCCTTCCCCCTTTCTCTCGAAGGTTGTCGGAGCGCGATTCAGGCGGGTGTCCTGGCTCCTCCAGCTATGCTGGAGCTACAGTTGCGGGACAGCGCCGGACTCTGACCGGCTTCCCCTTTACGTCCTAGCATCCGGGCAACGGACACCTGGATCGCGGGCTATTCAGTTTGACAATAGTATATCACGCTTTCTCTGCCTTGTCAAGTAGGGAACTGCATCCCCGGTCGAAATAGCGCAGTACGTGGGCAAGCAAGCTTCATCGGCAGATATGCAGGCGTTCATCTGACAACCAAGACGGGACGGGTCGAGCCCAGCACGATCTGCTCCGTTATGTCGTTCAGCATGAAGCGCTGGAGTCGGGCCTGCCCATCTCGAGAATAGCGAGCGGCACGGGGAGGAAGGCGGAAGAACTGGGTCAAGTGGTCGTCTTGAAGGGGATTGGCAAGCTGAAGACCAGAGCGGCTATTTGCCCTGCCTGCCGCGCGTCAGCTGTCTATTAGCCGGACTCAGACGACTAGGCTGTGTCGGTCTCCCGTCCTCCCTGGCGCCAGCGCTACTCGGCGACGAATTGAAAGCGCTTGCGAAAACGCCTCAGAAGCTGCAGAATAGGAGCACCAAAGAGAAGGATCAATAGCAGATTGCCCACCGCTCTGCCCATGTCCCACCACAGGGAGGTTGCCACATAGAAGGTCGCGTACCTCCCCAGTGTCTCCAAGAGCCTGGTCCCCGGCTCCCAGTACATCCCCGACTGGCCCACATCGACAATGTAGGGCCAGAACCAGAGATTCATGATGGCGCCAAAGACAAGGCCCAGGAGCGCTCCCCACACGGACAGCAGGACGACCTCAACCCGCCCCAAGCGACGGAGCGACGGGAGCCACGCCGAAGCCATCCCTATCCACCCAGCGGAGAGCATCTGGTATGGCAACCAAGGCCCCATCCCTCCGGCAATGATGGCCGAGACTAGCATCGAGAGGGCTCCAAGGAGGAAGCCGAAATCGGCACCATAAGTGTAGCCGCAGAGGATGGGCAGGAACAGCATGGCGGTGAAGCCAGCAGGCCCCGGAATGAGCCGCAAGGCAGCATTGATGGCTACGAGGATGCCCAGCACAGCCATGATCTTGGAGTTCATCTGCTGGGTCTCAAGGTTGGCGATCACGACGAGAAGACATAGCAAGAGTAGGAGCAGAAAGGTCAGCGGCGCGTCGGCAGAGTGGGCCATGAAGCTGTGTCCCGCTCCTCCCTGAGGAGCGAAGAAAGGGTACACAAAGGCTACCGCTCCCAGTAGCGTGGCGAGGGTCAGGGTCAGTGTACTCAGACCCTGCCTCAGGAGACGCGCAAGACGATGGGTCACGTTCTCACCTCGCTCAGTACGTCCTCCACGGTCAGGAAGCGCTCTTCGTGGAACAGCTTGTTGATCTGTGATGAGAAGACCATCGATTTGCTCATCACGGTCCGTGCAGGACCGTCCACCACAATACGCCCCTCACCCATGATGACCACCCGCTCGGCGCATTGAGCCACCAACTCCACATCATGGGTTGACATAATGATAGACTTGCCCTCCTCCCGCTTCTTGGACAGGAACCCTGCGAGGGCTTGCTTCTCGTAGTAGTCGAGGCCGCGGGTTGGTTCGTCGAGCAGAATGATCTGCGGATCGGCCACCAGAATGGCGGCCATGGCGGCGCGTTGGCGCTCACCACCGCTGAGATCGCGGGGATAGGAGTCGACATGATCCTCCAGGTGGAGGCTCTTAAGCAGTTCGTCATATCCTCCAGTGCCCATTCCGTGGCTGCGGCGGGTGAAGTCAAGTTCGTCTCGCAGAGTGTCGGCGAAGAGCAAAGAGCCGGGATTCTGCGGTACGTATCCTACGCGCCGTGCGATGTCCTCTGTGGCCTTGCCTTTGGCGTCCTCGCCCCATAGTTCTACGCGGCCTCGCTCAGGCCTGAGAAGCCCCACTAGGTGCTTCAGCAGGGTGGTCTTTCCGGAGCCGTTGCGGCCCATTAAGGCGACGAATTCGCCGTGATTGATGGAGAGGTTCACGCCTCTGAGAGCCTCGTGACCATTGTAGGAGAACCAGAGGTTCTTGAGCTCGATGATCGCGCTCTCGGTATCATGCGGCGGGTTCCCTCGGTCAAGAGCAGGTCCTTCCCCAGGCGGAGGGATCTCCAGGCGCCTGGCAAAGCGGCGCCCCTCCTTGATGGTCAGAGGTAATGGTTGCCATTCCAGTTCCTTGGCCAATCTGATGAGAGGGGGCATCAACTCGACCTGTAGCAGGACTTCGCTGGGTGTACCGGCGAGAGGCCTCAGCCCCACTCCGGGCAGGTATAGCACTCTGTCGGCATATTGCAGAACTCGCTCCAGTCGATGCTCTGACAGGATGATGGTCAAGCCCAAGTCCGTGTTCAGCTTCTGAAGCGTAGTCAAGACCTCCTCGGCAGCCTGGGGGTCCAGCTGTGACGTAGGCTCATCCAGGACGAGAATGTCGGGCTGCAGGGTCAGGACCGCGCCAATGGCAACCCGCTGCTTCTCGCCCCCCGATAGAGTATTGATCTTTCGGTGGCGCAGATCGGCGATATTGAGTTGATCTAGAACCTCTTCCACGCGCTTACGCATCACTTCCTGGCCGAGATTGTGGTTCTCCATGGCAAAGGCGAGTTCGTCCTCCACAGAATCGACCACGAACTGACTCTCTGGATCCTGTAGGACAAAGCCCACCACGGAACTCATGCCTCGCGGGCCCTCGCTCAAGGGGTCAAGGCCGGCCACAGTCAGCTTCCCGCGGAAGTTCCCACCGTAGAAGTGCGGTACCAGGCCGTTGAGGCAGCGCAGGAGGGTGGATTTGCCAGACCCCGATGCTCCTATGACGAGAAGGAACTCCCCTTCCTCCACCTCGAGGGAGAGGTTGCGAAGCACGGGGGTCTCACCGTCAGGGTAGGAGTAGGTGACATCGTGAACCTCAATCACGGTTTCTTCTCCTCATTTGGGGAGCGGTCAATACCGGAGTGACGACGGCGAAGAGCGCTACCCCGACAAGGGGATTGAAGGTGGGAAAGTGGAAGCGGGGGTAGGGATAGAACAAGAGCGCTTCGGTGTCGAGAAGCCAAAACGCGGCTATGACGCAGACGGCTACCAGACTGGCAGTGGCTACAATAGTGTCGCGCCGCCGCCACAGCTCCCGCCGATAGCGACTCCGCTTCACGCTCCGACCCATTATCAGCAGGTTGCACATCAGGAGTGCCAGGCTTCCGAGGCCAAGTAGGACGCCGGCAAAGCGCGTGCTAGAATAGTAGGCGTACCAGAACGCGCCTGCCAGCAGGCCAAACAGGGCCACAACGATGAGAACTCTGTGCATCAGCTGTCGCCTTCCCATGGAGGACGAGTTCTCGCTACCGAAGCCCCGCGCTTCCATGGATTCGGCCAGTTGAATGGCTCTCTCCAATCCCCCTGTGAGAAGAGGCACAAAAAGAGGCAGCAAATCCCTGACCCCGCGAAAACGGTGACCACGGATGGCCTGAGCCTCTCGGACATCCTGAAGGCTGGACACCATTTGTGGCACGAAGGCGATGGCGATGGATGCTATCATGCCAGTCTGATACATGAAGGCGGGGGTGGCCCGCAGTAGCTGGTGATGGTCGACTAGGACGTTGAAGGTGGCGAAGATGAGGAGGATGACGACGAGGGACAGACCGGTCGTGAGGCCGTAGGTCGCGGCTTCCAAAGTTGTCTTGCCTCCCAAGTCGAGAAAAGTAAGTGGACCGATGCGGAGCGACAGACTGGGTAGTGTGAATAGCAGTGTTTCGCCGTAGTGTACGGTCAAGGTATTGAAGGCGACGCTGAATGCTGCCAATACAAGGCCGGCCTTGAGGAAGGGACGCCAACTCGCTGCCACCGGTGAGAGGCGCCCGATTGTGTTGTACGCCACAGCCACTGCCACAAGCAGGATGACCAGATACAGCGGGTTCCTGGTCAGCATCGCTGGCAGGAGGGCTGAGATCAGCCATAGCACCCAGGTCACTGTGTGGTACATGTCCTACCGCTCAGAGCTCTGGTGGTCCGCAAACTGCGACCTTGCCTGTAGGTAGATCGCGATCAGCATCACGACAATAGCGACGAAGACGATGGCTCCAAAACCCACCGTGCCCGCACTCACCCCGAGCAGTAACAGGATCCTACTGAGACCCACTGTCTCTTCATCTTCCGCCTCAGAGTTCGCGTCCTGCGTCCCTGGCTGGTCAGGTGGCTCAGAGAGTTCCTCGGCCGCAGACGGCGGTGTCGGCTGTATCAGCATGGCCACGACTGTGGAGCTCACGCTGGCGGAGGGCGTCGCGGTGGGAGAAGATGGCGAAGGCGAGTTGGTAGGAGATGGTTGAATCGTGGGCGTCTGAGCGGGCGGCGCAGGCGCGCTGGGGGGCCTGCTGGTGGCCGTGGGCGCCGTTGTCGGTGTTGCGCTGGGCCAAGGAGTCGCCGTCGGATGGATGACGTTGATGGTCGCCTGGTAGGCGAACTCGCCCGCCGCGTTGAGGACTCTCAGTTCATACGTCTCAGTCTGCGGTGGGCAGACGTATCTCGAGTCCTCGGCCCTCACCCCTTCTCCGTCGAGAACCACTACCTCGGCGTTTTGTACGGTCCATCTGAGGACGGAGCACTGCCCAGACGTGAGGTTTCGTGGATCGGCGGTGAAGTCGACCACAGGCGGAGTCGGAGGGAGGCACAGTTCCTCGAAAGTGAACAGGGGTGGTTCGACCTCCGAGCCGCCTGCATCACCACTGCCCCAGGCCCATCCCTCGACGTCGCCCGGCTGAACAGAGTGCCAGGAGGCGCCCATCCCCGAATAGACCCACTCGTTTTGCTGGGGCTCCAAATGGTAGTATGCCCAGTACTCGCAGGGGGGCTTACCTGTGCACTGACAGAAGCAGTCCTGCTGAGGGTAGTCGCAGCCGACGTCCTCTATCTTGCAGATCGCTGCCCCGAGTCCTCCGTAGATCTCTCTTGCGAGGGAGAGTCCAGCCTGGTCGAGGACACCCTCCCCCGTCAGGCCAGGTTCGTAATCGACACAAGTGGTGAACACCTCAGTGTCGCTGAACCGCACCACCAGTCCCACCTTGTTGGGAGTCTGCGCCCCGGTGGGGCTGTAGAGTGCTTCAGACGCCACAAACAAGGCGACTAGAGCAATGATGAGCAGAACTGTCGCGGTTACCCTCTTAATCATCTCTCGCTTCGTGGCTTGCTAACTCCGCGAAGTAAGCAGGCCAGGCATATTCGCTATCCTAGTTGGACCTGTTCTTCGAAGCTCTGACCCTCAGACCGGCGTACCCGGCGAGGCCAGCCAAACCGCCTCCAAGCAGGGCAATGCTGGCTGGTTCCGGCACAAACTCTGCTTCGGCCGGCGCCGCACAGATCTCACTCAGGGTAGGGAGTTCCGAAGGCTGAGTGCCCCACGCCCCGAACACGTACGCACCTACGTCTGCGTCGTACAGGTTCATGTCCCCCCAATGGTTCCATGACCAGTCGCCGCCGGCAGGCAAGTAGTGGTAGTTCCAGAAGGCGTCCGGATTGCACCAGCAATTGTCGCTCGGACAGCCTTCCACACCGGGCCACAGATTCCCCAGTGGGGGCCGATCGATGCCGCATAGCGCCTTGCCTAAGCCTTCAAACTCTTCCCACTCGACCACGAATCCGGCCATGTCCTCAGCTTTGATCAGAGCCTCCACGTACCGCACAGGGACTGTGGTGTCCATACAGTACTGCTCTACCCGGCCGTCCCCGTACTGTATGTACAGCCCAACGGTACCTGGCTCCTGCCCAAAGGCGACTGTGGCCGGTATCAGCGTGATCGCGGCCAGAACCCCGAACAAGACGGGGATACGACAGGAATGCACGAGTTCTCTCACTGACATCGTTTCCTCCTATGCTTCATCTTCGTTCAGTGTGCTCTGGAATGCGCGGTACGTCGTGCCCGAGATTACCTGTGTCGACGCCTCCTTGCCCAGCTGTCCTCTCTTGCTTCTCTGCTTCACATCAGCTGCCGTGACTGCTCATGGCGAGGGGAATGCATGCTTTCCCCATGTGCATCGTGAAGTTCTGTGGGTTCTCACCTTCGATGCCGTCAGGATCCTCGTAGGTGATCTCGATCTCGTAGTCCATCCCCGTGGCCAGATGGAGGAGTTCAGTGTAGGCAAGGCCGCCCTTGTAGACGGACGTTGGCCCGTTCCAAGACGATTCTCCAGCGACTCGATATCGGAGGGTGGCTGAACCATCGTTGTCATCGTCCCCGAGGTATGGCGCCACGACGCGTAGCCCATTCCCGCAAGTCAACTGAGGAGCGACGTCGCCCGCCAGAGTAGTTTCCCCCTCCAAAAGTGGCTGATAGGCTGGGTACCACGGCGAGAGCAAGGCTGGGATGGTGTCCAACGTCGCCAGGACGCGACTTTCCGGGGAACTGGCGGTGAAGGCGAAACTGCCATCCTCCATCCGGAAAGCAAGCAGGGCATCCCACGTGCTGCGCACACCTCCCGCTGGCGTGGAGAACAGAAGCGGTTCGTTACGATGTCTCCCCGCAGCCAGCAGGCCATCTATCGCCAAGGCTGTAGAGTTGCAGTTGGGCTCGGACCGACTTGCCAGATCCGGGAATGCACCGCCGGTGAACTGGAGATCCTGGAGGAAGCCAGCAGCATCCGAGTAAACGTCCGGCGAGCTTGGTCCTCCACTGGCGGCCAGCGCTTGCATGCTGCGGCCGGTGCTGTCCACATCCGAGGTTGAGCCGTCCCATGCCCAAGACCAGCCGCCGTCACCGCGCTGAGCATTCTCAAGGGCGGTCGCGGCTTCGTTGGGGACGGCCTCACCCACGTCATGCAATGCCAACAGCGCCAGGGCGTGAGAGAACACCTTGTCCGGGTGATATCTGCCTGTGGTCTCGACGTAGGTGTAGTTGAGTTCGTAGACGAGATCTGTATCTGTGCCAGGGGGAAAGTCGGTAGGGTCTCCGGTGGCAGCGTGCACGGCCCTGATGACCTTGGCCAGTTCGCCCGCAGGGTGCTCGCCCGGGGCGCTGGCGATGTACTCGGCCGTCTTGTCCTCAAGGGCATCCAGCGCGCTGTTACCGTTCTCGGTCCAGTCAAGGCCGTCGGGATCCTGACCACCGCGTGCGATGGCGTGGACGGCGTCAGCGGTAATGCCTCCGTTCCCGAATCCGCCGTCCGAGTTCTGCTGGGTCTTAAGCCATTCGAGAGCTTTGAGTGCCGCAAGGCCGCGACCGGGCAGGGGAAACACCCTGCCCATCAAAGCCGGCACCATAACTGGGGTCTGTGACACGCTGCTCCCCACGGAGCCGTTTCCTTGCTGAAAGCTCAACAGGGCATCGAAAGGCGTGCTCAGGCACTTGGACCATTTGGCGCTGAGCACGTCCTCGCCGGCGGCCAAGAGGGCCTGGATGGCGAAGGCGGTGGATTTCGCATCTGAAATGGATGTAGACGCGGAGCTAGCAAAGCCAGCGTCTGACGTCTGCCTCGCTTGCAGATAGGCGATGCCGTCGGCGATGGTCTGTGAACCGCTGGACTCTCCTGCCGCGACGAGGGCCTGAAGGCTGAGAGCAGTGTTCTGGGTGTCGCTCAGCT
>CAZNMJ010000013.1:20390-30454 GCA_964573815.1 uncultured Anaerolineales bacterium | reverse complement strand
GTGCGAACCCTGATTCTTTTCCTTACCTGGCCCATAGCTTTGCGCCGACCATAGTGATCCGCGGCGAGAGTGGGGCTGGTTCCTCAACATTGGGAACAGTACGATCTACCTGCCGCGCTCGCTGGCTATGTCACGGCCCATCGCGAGTTGCGGCGCGAGCTGGATTCCTGCTGCACCTTGTTATACAGCAGATCGCTTCTGGAGGAAAGACGACTGCTCCCCTCCTGGGTAGTGCCACGGACTTAGGAGGCTCGCTCGGGTCCGACGGGAGCATCAATCAAGCTACCAATCAAGGCCACCCAGCGTATTGGCCCGCATGGCCGCTGCCTTGACCGAACCCGCGTCGGCCACTTGACCACAGTCCTCCAATGGGATATACTTACAGCGTAATTACCAGCCTTGAGGAGGTGCGGAGTGCCGCGCAAGATTTTCAAGACGGGCAATAGCATGGTGGTCTCTCTCCCCAGGGATAGCCTGAGCTTTCTGAACCTGGGCGAGGGGTCAGAGGTCTCTGTGGAGCTGGACAAGGAGCGAGGTGAGATCGTGATCACCCCGCTGGGCAGAGGACTGCCAGGCGTGGACGCCGAATTCGCCCGTCAGGTAGCTGAGTTCATCGAGCGGTATCGCCCGGCACTGGAAGCACTCGCTAAGGGATGAGATATCTCACCGTTGAGCAGGTGCTTTTCCTACACGCGCGTCTCATCGAAGAAACCGGCGGAAGCCACGGAGTACGAGACCTCGGTCTTCTTCAGTCTGCGGTCGCCCGTCCGCAGGCCACCTTCGAAGGCGAGGAGTTGTATCCAGACATCTTCTCCAAGGCTGCCGCGCTGATGGACTCGCTCGTGGGTAGCCACCCCCTCGTCGATGGCAACAAGCGAACTGGAGTGGCTGCTGCCGGGGTATTCCTCATACGGAACGGGTGGGCGCTTGAGGCCACCAATCACGAAGTGGAGGCCTTTGCCTTGCAGGTGGCTGGGGGTGAGCTCAGCGTGGCTGAAATGGCTCAATGGTTGGGCGAGCACTCAGCGAAGCAGCTAGACCGGGCTTGAGTGCTCGCGGGTGCAGCCACGAGCAAGGTGGCGAACCCGGCCGTGGTGATCACCCAGCGGTGCCGCCGTTTGCCCACGGTGTTGGTGCTGTTCCCAGACGTTCGCCAGCTGTCGCGCTACGGGATCTGCAATACTGCCTCTTGCGCTCCTCGCTTGGGGCGCCGTTCAGCGCTCAAGAGCCGTACACAGGTAGCACCCAATCGGCGTAGGTTGGGTTGTTGCCTCTGATGACTTGTTCGTACACGTGTTGCAGCTGGGCTGTCAGGTCTCCAACCTTACCGTTCCCCACCACGTACTTATCCACACTGAGTATCGGAGTGACTTCTAGAGCACTACCGCAGAAGAATACCTCGTCGGCAATGTATAGCTCCGTCCTGTCCACTTCGCGCTCAATCACTGGGACGGATAGCTCGTCCTGGAGAAGATGGATCATGGTGGCCCTGGTGATGCTTTCGAGAATCCCGGCCGTGACGGGTGGTGTGATGGCGGTCCCGTCACGCAGCAGGAAGACACATGCGCCGGGCGCTTCAGCGACCTTGCCCCTTTCGTTGAGGAGTATGGCATCGTCGTAGGCATCCTCCCTCGCCTGAACGTGCGCCAACCTTCCATTCTGATAGTTGGCAGCTATCTTGATGCGAGGTGGCATGTCCCGGTCGGAAATCCGAGTCCAGGAACTGACACACACGTTGATCCCTGTGCCGGATGCCAGTTGAGATTTGCGCGTCCCAGAGGTGATGTACATGCCTGTGTCTATGGCATCAGGAGTGTAAGACATGAATTCCTGCCCTATGCCAAGGTAGATCGAGGGCATGAAGTGAGCGTCTTCTCGATACTCGTTTCTTGCCAGTAGCTCGACGTAAGCACTCTCAAGTTGGGACGGTGCATACGGAGGTGCCATTCGCATGATCTTGGCGGATTGGTACAGCCTTCTCAGATGGTCGGGTGACTTGAAGATGTACAGCTGTTCGTGCGCCTCGTTCCAGTAGGCCCTCATCCCTTCGAAAACCCTACTAGCCGTCGTCACGCAACTACTGGATACGTGGACCTTGGCCTCATCACAAGGGATAAACTCTCCGTTCATCCACGCATATCTTGTAGTCTGTTCCTGCATTGCTGCTCTCCTTTTCCTGGTGAACTGTGGCTTTCGTGAAAAAAGCACCATCGCTGCAATACTGTACTGGAGTCTTGCAGGCTAGCTGCGCAGCGATATTTCGAAGAGGTTCAGCAGCGGGTCTGCCTGGCGGGTCTTATGGTGTCTCTGGCTTCGAGACAGAGCTAGGAAGCTGGGAGTTCGCTGCCATAGGCAAACAACGCGGGGATTCCCCCCGTACGAAGAAACACTACTGTCTTGTCGCGCCCTATCCTACCGTGGCGGATCTGATCGACTAACGCAGCCATCCCCTTCCCGGTGAACACCGGGTCAAGAAAGATACCCTCTGTCCGGGCGACTAGCGCAATCGCCTCATTTCCAGCAGCGGTTGGTATCCCGAACCCAGATCCTGCGTACTGGTCGTGAATCGCTACATCCTTCGAAGATACGTCTAGCTCTACCCCTAGTAGTCTGGCGGCCTCACGTGCTCGACTCGCTATGAGCGAATGCAGCCCCTCTCTCTTGCCCATGGAGCTGACTCCCACTACTCAGGTTCCCAGTCCACAGGCTTTCATGGCTAGGAGTAGCCCAGCATAGGTGGCTCCAGAACCCACTGTAACGAAGAGATAGTCAGCGCTCAGGTTGGCGTCTGACAACTGGACAGATAACTCAAGCGCGCAGGTTATGGCACCTACTATTGACCAGACCGATGGACGGTGGATCTTGTCAATGACCATCGGCCTATGACCTTTGCTGCGCAGATGCTGGACGGTCGCCGCGTGCATCTGCTTGAACTTCCTGATGCCCTCAACTGAGTACGGATCGTCTACGCGCTCAACGAACCTGATGTCTGCGCCCAACAATCTATCCAAGAGCAAGTTCCCCTGTGCCTCTTCATCTTCGCTCCCGCCAAGTAGCGAGACCGCTTTCATGCCCAGCCTACTCGCGGCAGCGGCGACGTGACGCCAGTAGTTGGACTGGGCTGATGCATACAAGATGACCGTGTCACAAGACTTTCGTTCTGCCACGGCCATGTGAAATCCCAACATCCGAGCCTTGCTTCCACCGAGGACGAAGCCGGTCATGTCATCTCGCTTGATGAATATCCGGGCCCCAGCCAGATGCCTGGAGAGATTGTCAGCGGCCATGAGAGGAGTTGGAAAGCGTGCCAATGGCGTTTGCGGAAGCTGATCGATAGCCATTCTCATTGCCAAGCTCGCCTGATTATTCATGAGTACCACCCTCCAGGATAACAGACCCTTGTCAAGGTCTACCATGCAGCAGCCACGACTTGCACGGCTGGCTTCCCAGCAGTCAGCGTGGCCTGTTGAACGGTTCGGAGATCTAGAAATCCACTTCCGAACCTATGCCCTTCTCCCTGGCCAGTTGGTATGCTCTAGCTGCGGCGGCAACGTCCTGCAAGGCCAGGCCCACTGACTTGAACAAGGTGATTTCGCGATCGCTAGATCGGCCCTCCTTGGCTCGTGTGACGAGGTCTGAGAGTTCGCCGTAGATGTGGTCTTTGGACACCACGCCCTCGCGCATCGGAATGAGGAGGTCTCCGCCTTCCGCCAGATTTGCCTCTATGCTGTCCACTACGACCTTGGCGCGAACCACCGTGTCGCTGTCGATCTCCTGTACCTCTGGACCGTGGGAGCCAATCGAGGTCACGTGTGTCCCTTCCTCGAGCCACTTCCCTTTGAAGACTGGGGCGTTCGCTAGCGCTGTGACTGACACTAGGTCGGAACCTGCCACCACTGCCTGAGGGTTGTCCACGACTGCCACGTCAATCCCCAGCTTGGCGCTCATCTCCTTCGAGTATTTGGCCGCCTTTCCGGGGACTGGATCGAAGACCTTGACAAGTTTGAGGGGTCTGACTTCGTGGATTGCGGCAACGTGTGTCCGTCCTTGAACCCCAGCGCCAAACAAGCCCAGGACCTCAGCATCTGAGCGCGCCAGGTACTTCGCTGCCACCCCGCAGACAGCGCCGGTCCGCATCTCAGTGATGCAGTTGCCGTCCATCACAGAGAGAAGCGATCCGTCCGCGGGGTCGAAAAGGATGACCCAAATCTTGCCGCCTGGCAGCCAAGCTGTCTTCACAGCCAGGGCATCGACGCTGCCGCCCACATAGCCATGCATCACGCCGTGAAGGGCATTCTCGTGTTCGGGCATGTTGAGTCCGATGCGCAAGGGCATGCGAACGTTCCCCAGGGCATATTCACGAAAGGCTTCCTCAACGACGTTGATAGTGTCGGTCATGGTCAGGACCGACTCAAGGTCTTCGCGTGTAAGCAGTGTTACCATAACAGTCCTCCTCTTGAGTTTGATCCCCTACTGCCAAGCAAGGGACAGAGTATTACCTGGGCACCGGTTCGCGTCCCCGAGTGAGGATGGTGGAACGCGAGGGCGCTTGCGGAGACCAGGGTCAGTTGTAGTAGATCGGCCCACAGCCGGAGCGAGGTGAAGGATTCATGCTCCTTGGCGCTCTCATTCGTTCTTGAGCAAGGGGATCACGCAGATGAACCGAAACACTTCGTCACCCTCGTTCGTGAAGCGGTGCTCCTCCATTGGGGGAAGGAATACGGTGTCTCCCTCCGCCAGAGGCGCTTCGTCTCCCCCTCCATATACCGTTGCTTGTCCGGACAGTACGAAGACTTCATGCTCCCAGTCATGCGTGTGAAGCGGGCTGGCAGCCCCTGGCTCTAACTCGCCCACGCGCATGGCAAAGTTGGGGGCGCCCTCCTTCTCGCCAATCACCCAGCGGAGCGTGGCGCCAGGTGCCTCGGGAGCTTGTTGGGGCTCCACGTCGCGATAGTCACGTAGTATCATGATCACCTCCTCGTCCACATTTGCGAGATATTGTAACATGAAGCAGACTTCCTGTCAAGGCTGATATAGACAATATGTGAAAGACATGTTACGGCAAGTATAATGCTCCGATATGCGAGAGACGACCTGACCGGAGTGATCGAAGACACAAGCACCGATGAGGGACTTGACAGTTTGTGAAAGAACTGTTATAATCTGGGTAATCAACATGCCAGCCCGAGAGGGACAATGCAGCAGAGAGCTTTGCAATCTGTGAAGGACGTACCGATCTGCGTAAGACGTCGGTTTCCGACGGCTGGCGGCCAACGTCGGGGTGCGCTTTGAGTGAAAGTCGGATGATTTGACATTATGTGCAACTCATGTTAGTCTCTGTGTAATCAACTGTGACCAGAAGCGGTAGGTGCGGTGCGTCGCTGAGAAGGGTCTTAGGATGGTGTCACAGATGCGCCGGGTTCTGTCGCGACACCTGGGGCCAACTAGCACCTTAGCAACTGAACAGAATGCCAGAGATTCAATTCCGCCGATCTGGTCTCGTCCGGCGAACTCATAGTCGGCTAGAGAAGGAGAGATTCGTATGACGACTGCTATCAAGGGCAAGCTACTGCTCGACGGCACCGGAGGGGATCCAATAGCGAACCCTGTGATTCTGGTGGAGGGAGACACGATCATCGCAGCTGGGCCTGCGGGTGATGTGGTAACCGATCCGAAGGCCCAAGTGATCGACCTCTCGGATAAGACTATCCTTCCCGGTTTGATCGATGCGCACATCCACCTTGTGGGCTGGAAGAGCATGGAAGACCGCACCGAGTGGATCAGGATCCCTCCGCCGCTGTGTGCCCTTAGAACCACAGTGGAAGCTCGTAGGCTTTTGGAGGCTGGTTTCACCTCTGTGCGCACGGTCGGGGGCCCGGTCAGCATGTACCTGAAGCAAGCCATTGAGGAGGGCGTGGTCTCGGGCCCGCGTATTATGGACTCGGGCCGATCGTTTATCCAGACCAGCGGCGGCGGGGACCCGTGGGACATCCCCCTCAAATGCATGGAGATTGCCAGCAGTCTGGGGAGAGGATTGGCAGAGACTGTCGACGGCCCGGTGGAATGCCGGAAGGGCGTCCGCCGCCGCCTGCGGGAAGGGGCCGATCTGATCAAGATCCTGACCACGGGAGCCGTGTTCTCCAAGGAAAACCCACCCACACGGGTCGGGTTCACCCAGCCAGAAATCGATGCGCTGGTGGATGAGGCCCACCGTTTAGGGCTCAAGGTTGCTGCTCACGCACACGGAACCGAGGGCATACGCAGCGCCCTCCTGGCAGGTGTGGACAGCATCGAGCATGGCACGTACCTGGATGACGAATGCATTGACTTGATGCTGGAACCGGGTACGTACCTGGTTCCCACTCTTGCCA
Source organism: uncultured Anaerolineales bacterium (assembly GCA_964573815.1). GTDB lineage: Bacteria > Chloroflexota > Anaerolineae > UBA7937 > B3-Chlor > CAYGAW01. The sequence goes on along the minus strand of CAZNMJ010000013.1, from coordinate 24,083 downwards.
TCTTCCGCCGGATGATGGAGGGTGCAGACGAACAGGTGCCTGAGTATGCGATGCGCCAGGGCATGGCAGTGCACGAGACGCATGAACGGAATTTCCTCAAAGCCTACCGGGCTGGGGTGAAGATCGGTTGCGGAACCGATTTTGTGGGGCCGCCGCCCATAGAGCACGGTCCAAACGCTCTGGAGTTGGTGTACCTGGTGGAAGTAGGGATGGCACCGATGGATGTGATCGTCTCTGCTACTGCCGGAAACGCCGATCTGCTGGCGTTGGGGGAAAAGACGGGGACGATTACCGCGGGCAAATGGGCGGACATCATTGCCGCCGACGGCAATCCGCTCGATGACATGTCGACGCTTCTGGACGTGCCCTTTGTGATGAAGAGTGGAGAAGTTGCCAAGCATGTCTCGGACTAGGATCTATTGCGGGGCTGGCTGACCGCTAGCTGCCGATAGATCTGCATGCTGATCTCTTTCGGGCCGGATGTATCATGCAGATCCAGCAGCCGGTACACGTGATTGAGAGCAGCCCGGTGATAGTCACGGACTACTCCGACACAGTCGAGTTATTCAGAACTGTCTGAGCCTTCTCGCCAGCTGCGCGAACCTGAGCCAGGAGTGCGCGTTGTGACGACTGTTATCAGAGGCAAGCTCCTAATTGACGGTACGGGGAGCAACCCGGTGGCTGATCCGGTCATCGCAGTCGACGGTGACACGATCAGCGCCGTGGGTGTCGCCGGGCAGCTTCAGGTGCACCCGGGTGCCTGCGTTATCGACTTGTCCGGAATGACCCTTCTCCCGGGTCTCATAGACGCCCACATCCATCTCGAAGGCTGGAGAACGATGGACTTCATGGAGTGGATGACCACTCCCGTGGCGCTGGGTGCCCTGCGTGCCACAGTAGACGCTCGCCGGTTGCTGGAGGCAGGATTCACCGCCGTGCGCTGTTTGGGCGGCTCCGCCAGCCTCTATCTCAAGCAGGCAGTCGAAGAGGGCGTCGTCCAGGGGCCGCGCATCCTGACCTCCGGCCGGTCCTTTATCCAGACCAGCGGTGGGGCAGATCCGTGGGACATGCCAGTGGAGTGTATGAAGGTCTTTGCGCGTCTGGGGCAGAATCTGGCCGATACCGTGGATGGGCCCGACGAGTGTCGGTTGGGGGTTCGGCGGCGCCTACGGGAGGGTGCTGATGTCATCAAGATCCTCACCACCGGGGCCGTACATTCTGAGCGTAACCCACCCACACGGGTGGGGTTCACCCAGGAAGAAACGGACGCCCTGGTAGATGAGGCACACCGTCTGGGACTGAAGGTTGCGGCCCACGCACACGGCACGGCCGGCATTCGCACCGCCATCCAGGCGGGCGTAGACACCATCGAGCACGGCTCATACCTGGACGAGGAGTGCATCGAGCTAATGCTCGAACAGGGCACCTACCTGGTACCTACGTTCTCTGTGTTACGCTCCAACCTGGACCCTGGGCCGGATGGCTTGCCAGATTCCGAGTACGGGCTGCGTCAGGGCAGAGAGATCGAGGACATTCAACTCCAGAGTTTCATTCGAGCCTACCAGGCCGGCGTCAAGATTGCCGCCGGCACTGACTTCATTGGCGTACCACCGATGAAGCATGGTCTAAACGCCATGGAACTGGAATGCCTGGTGGAGGCGGGCATGGCCCCGATGGAGGCGATCGTAGCCGCTACGAGGAGCGCCGCGGACGCCATCGGCCTGGGTGAGAAGACAGGGACCGTAGCAGTCGGCAAATGGGCCGATATCGTGGCGGTCGAAGGCAACCCTTTAGATCGGATCACTCTTCTGCGGGAGATCGATTTTGTGATGAAGGCGGGCGAGATCATCAAGAACCGAGCGGGAAATGTGCATGAACCAAGGTGAGAGGAGGGGATGGATGTAGCGAATCCGAGATGTGAAAGATGGCCAGATTGATGGGGTGGTAGATCGTGTATTAGAGTTCACCCCGAACAAGGAGGATAAAAGGAGGATAAGATGAGGAAGCACCTTGGAAGCATAACCGTTTCTATCCTACTGCTGGCGATGGTTCTTGTGGCACTGCCGGGTTGTGGGGCGCCACCGGCCCCCGCCCCAGAGCCCACCGTTGCCCCGACCCAACCCCCCGCTGCAGACGCTACTCCCGTCCCGGATGCAACTCCCGTTCCGCCGCCGGAGCCGGCAGAGCACGAGCCGCTGGTCATTGTGATCGGCGTCGACCCGATCACCCTGAACCCGTTGCAGTTCAGGGCTCGAACAACCGGGATTATCAGCTGGCACGTGAATGAGCGTCTCTTTGCCCGCGGAAGCGACATGGAAATGGCGCCGTGGTTGGTGGAAAGCGTGGAGCAGCCCGATGAGCTCACCTGGGTATTCCATCTGCGGAAGGGCGTTACCTTCAGCAACGGCGAAGAGTTCACGGCTCACGACGTCAAGTTCACCCTCGAGCAAATGGTGGATCCGAAGTGGAACAGCCCTAAACACACCATTCCCGAGGACCTCACCCTGGATATGGACAACATCGAAATCCCAGACGACTATACGATCATTCTGCACACCAGGGAGCCGGCACCGTTGATGCTGGACCAGCTAGATTTCTGCGGAATCATCTCGGAGAAGCACTTCTCTGAGGCGTCCGATGCGGAGATCAGCCAGCATCCGGTCGGGACCGGCCCGTACGTGGTGACGGAATGGGCAAAGGATGATCATCTCACGCTGGAGCGCCGGGATGATTACTGGGGCCCCTTGCCCGAAGTCAAGACCATCATCTTCCGGCCCATTCCAGATGCGCAGACGCGGTTGGCCGAGCTTCTGGCTGGCAACGCCGACATCGTCTTGAACATCTCCCCTGACGACACGGAGCGAGTGGAGGCCACCGAGGGAGTCCACATGGCAACGGTTCAGGGTGGCCGTGAGATATTCCTGGGCATCCGCTGCGATCAGGAACCATTCAACGATGTGCGGGTGCGGCAGGCCCTGAACTACGCGGCCAACGTCGAAGTGATTCTTGAGAACCTTCTCTACGGCCTTGGCGAGCGTATGGCTACGGGCTCGAACTTCCCGGTTCCCAGCCCCGTAGAGGCATACACGTACGATCCGCAGAAGGCGGCGGCACTCCTGGACGAGGCGGGCGTGGTTGACTCCGACGGCGACGGTGTGCGCGAGTGGAACGGCGAGCCGCTCAGGATCGAGGTTGGTTCCCCCAACGGGCGCTACGTCAAGGATGCAGACATCGCCCAGGTCCTGGCAGCCGATCTGACGGCCATAGGGATCCCGGCGGAGGCGAAGACGTACGAGTGGTCCGTCTACGCGGACATGAGCCTGAACGACACTCTGCCACCTTTGCACCTCCTTGGGTTTGGCACGACCTTTAGCGGCCAGATGGAGCATTGGTTCACGACCAAGGACTTCCCTATGAACACCACGCACTGGGACGACCCTGACTTCGAAAGGGTCTATGCAGAGCTGAAGAGCACGATCGACCCAGACAAGAGGGTGGAAATGATCCACGAGCTGGACCAACTAGTTCACGACGGAGCACCCTGGGTCTTTATCTGGAAGCAGGTCGATTTCTACGGTGCCAGCGACCGGGTGGAATTCACACCGCGGGCTGACGAAATGATTGCCTTGACCGAGCTTCGCTGGGCGAAGTAGGATAGGGAGAAGCGGCCACCTAGCGGCGGAGGATCCCGAG
>CAZNMJ010000013.1:0-20380 GCA_964573815.1 uncultured Anaerolineales bacterium | reverse complement strand
TTGGTGGCCCCGCAAGACGAAGGCCAGAGACTCGCCTGGGAGCTGCCCAGGGAGGATCGGCAGATGTTGGGCCATTCTGCCCACGTTCCGGGTGGACCCTGCGAATGTACTCGAGGCCTTCAGACAGGACGACCGTTGGCGCAATGGTCGAATTCCCCCTGGCGAATCGCGATCTCTCCATCACCCTATTGGGTCCCAGGCGCAGCCGCATGGAAACCTCCGCCTGTGCCTAAGAGGGCCGGCAGCCATTATCTTTGGCAGGTGCGCACGATGCGACATGAAGCTCAGGGTTGTCTTCATATATGGCACGTGCGCCGACAGCAGGCGGAACAGTCCGTGTTGCCGTTGCTTGGCCATTAGTCTGCGCCAGTGCTTTGAGAAGGATGTGCGATGGTGACATACACAATTCGCAGATTGTTGCAGGGGGTTCTGGTGTTGTTCGGGATCTCGTTCATCTCCTTTGGAGCCATGTTCTTGAGCGGCGACCCGACGGCACTCATGATCAACGAGACCTGGACAAAGGAACAGGTTGAGGAGTTCCGCCACCAGATGGGCTTTGACCGGCCTTGGCTGGTGCAGTACCTGGATTTCCTGCGCAACGCGGTTCATGGCGACTTTGGCACCTCGCTGCGCAGCACAGAACCCGCGTTTGCACTGGTGATGCAGCGGATGCCCGCCACGGTGGAACTCACATTTGCGTCGCTGCTCTTTTCGACCATCGGTGCGATTCCCGTTGGCATTATCTCGGCGGTGAAGCGCAATACGCTGCCCGACTATTTAAGCAAGAGTTTTGCCATTCTTGGCCAGGCAATACCCCTCTTCTGGTTGGGCATATTGATGATCCAACTCTTCAGCCTCGAGCTCGGATGGTTGCCAGTTTCGGGCCGCGGAAGCATCAAGCACCTGATCATGCCGGCGATAGCCCTGGGCACCTTTTCCCTGGCTTGCAATACGCGCTTGATCCGCTCGAGTCTGTTGGAGGTACTGGGCCAACCCTATATCGTCACTGCCCGTTCGAAGGGCCTTGCTGAGCGCGCCGTGGTCATTCGCCATGCGCTGCGTAACGCGCTTATACCTGTAGTTGTCCTCCTGGGGCTCCAACTGGGTACGCTCCTGGGAGGCGCAATCATTACGGAGACCATCTTTGCCTGGCCAGGAGTGGGCCGCCTGACGGTGAGTTCGATCTACAATCGGGATTTTCCGGTGGTGCAGGCGTCGGTCATACTGCTGGCCGCCATCTTTGTGGTCACCAACATTGCGGTGGACATCACTTGCGCCTTTCTGGATCCGCAGATCAGGTTAGCAACAGACTGATTGAGGTTACGAGAAGTGACGCAACGATCAGCGGCCCAGTTCACAAGGATACGCGATGTCCAGCCACGGACAAGGCGCGCGCGCCTCGTGCGTAGCTTGTTCAGGTCAAAACTGGCGTTCATCGGAATGGTGATCGTTATCCTGGCGGCAGCGACTGCCCTGGCGGCGCCTCTGCTGGCCCCTGGAGATCCATCTCAGGTAGCCATCGAAGAGAGGTTGCTGCCGCCTATGTGGCAGAAGGGAGGTACCCCGGTGCACGTCCTCGGCACCGATGGCCTCGGCAGAGATATCCTGAGCCGGATGGTCTATGGTGCGCGTGTGTCCCTGCTAGTGGGATGCGTTTCGGTCTTCTTGGCTGGCCTGGTCGGGGTGTTTCTTGGCCTGGGGGCCGGGTACTTCGGGGGTTGGCTTGATACGGTCTTGATGCGCATCGCCGACATACAAATGGCCTTTCCTTTTATCTTGTTGGCCATCACCTTGATGGCAGTGCTGGGAGCCAGCCTGGGGAATATCATCTTCACACTGGCCATCACGGGTTGGGTTTCGTACGCCCGGATGGTCCGCGGGCAGGTTCTTTCCCTGCGGGAAAAGGAATTCATCGACGCTGCCCGCTGCGTCGGCGTTCCCCACCACCGCATCATCTGGAGACATATCCTGCCTAACACGATTTCACCCATCATCGTGTTGGCCAGTTTTGGAGTGTCCAGCGCCATCATCGCGGAGGCCGGCCTGAGCTTTCTCGGCCTCGGGGTTCCATTGTCGGTCCCTTCGTGGGGCGGAATGCTGACCCAGGCTCGGGAGGTACAGAGCAAGGCGTGGTGGCCTGCCGTTTTCCCTGGCATCGCGATCACTGCCACGGTGTTTGGCATAAACGTTGTGGGCGATTGGCTTAGAGATACGCTAGATCCGCACTTCCGGATAGACTGATCCGCTTGTAGGAACGCTGTCCGAGAGAACAGGCAGCTGAATCGACATAGCTACGAAGGAAGGAGACACCAAGAGCACGGTAGACACTGCAAGGTCCTCGGTTGGGTGATCCTGACCCTGGGCATTCTTAGCGCGTGTGGCACGTCGGCGGCCATGATGCTCGGTGGCTCCACGGTGGTGCGATTGGCCGTGCCTGGGCGCGGAGGCGCCGGTGATGCTGGCCTAGCGCACGGCCCGCTTATCGCCGTAGTGACTTTCATAGTGATGATTGTCGCGGTGGGACTGTATGCCCTATTATGGGCAACTCGTGCTAGTCGCAGTGTAATCGTCTCTGCCCAGAAGCGGTAGGTGCGGTTCGTGGCTGAGAAGGGTCTTCGGATGGTGTCACAGATGCACCGGGTTGTTACAAAGAGGAATCTCGGCTGAGATGTGCCCGTAGGCGGAAAGCGGTGGTGGGGCGGGAATGAGGCATGCGGGCCGTCGCTGAACGGAGAGCGATCGCATCTCAGGAGGAGGTTGCCCCGACCCGAGCTAGAGGTGAAGCGGTCGCTGTGATGGACCAAACCACTCAAGTCTGGTGATCGGTGACATTCGGAAAGGAGTCGATATGACGCTCTTGTTGAGTAGTTCAGACGTGCAGAAGGCACTGGGAATGGCAGACGCTATCCGTCTAGTGGAACGAGGGTTCATCGAGTTCGGAGCAGGAAACGTAGAGATGCCTCAGAGACCGGTGATCTTCGTCGCGGAGCATGATGGGCTAGCCGGTTTCATGCCTGCACTAGTCCGTGGAATAGGAGCTCTATCCATTAAGACAGTAACGGCGTTCAAGGACAATCCCAAGAAGGGGCTGCCAACCATCTTCGGCACAGTCACCCTGCTAGATTCGGAGACCGGTGTTCCTTTGTCAATTATGGACGCAGGGTACCTAACGGCAGTGCGCACAGGGGCTGCATCCGGTGTGGCCACGAAATACCTGGCCAAGGAAGACGCCCACATTGCCGCCATCTTCAGCGCTGGCGTCCAGGCCAGAACTCAACTCGAGGCAGTCTGCACAGTCAGGGATGTCAATGAAGTCAGGGTCTTCGACGTCGATCACGCCCAGGCGGAACGATTTGCCGAGGAGATGGCGGGGCACGACGCCATTCCCACCAATATCGAAGTGGTTGGTTCTCCCGGGGATGCCCTTGACGGAGCGGACATTGTGGTGACGGCTACTACATCGCCTAGCCCAGTATTCGATGGGGACGATTTGAGCCCTGGTGCACACATTAATGGCGTTGGCAGCCATGCGCCAGGTGTGAGGGAGTTGGACACAAGGACGGTGGTCAGGTCTAAGATAGTCTGCGATTCCGTCGAAGCGTGCATGGCCGAGGCCGGCGATCTCCTTATTCCGATGGAGGAGGGTGCTCTGAGCAAATCGGACATTCACGGCGGATTGGCGGAGGTCATTGGTGGGAAGATGCCGGGTCGCGTGACCGACGAGGAGATAACCCTATTCAAGAGCGTGGGGCTCGCGTTCCAAGATGCGGTGACCGCGCTGCACACGTATCAGCAGGCCAAGGTTATGGGACTGGGCATCGAATTCCAATTCTAGGCCTTCAGTCTCACAGTGAGGAGTGCACCGGTGGGGTCCGTGGCCCGATGTCGCGCCCTGCGGCTCGTGGGCCTGAGATGATGGTCTGTGTGCAGTGAGCGAGTTGTGGTGGAGAAGAGGTCTGAGTGGTTTGGAGGATGTAGCGTTCAATGACTCGTAGCAATACCGAGCTATTCTTGGACGAAGAGACGTGAAATCTCGGATGTGGGATCTGCGTGGTGTCTTCAGTCCGTTTGCGAGAGATGTCATTCACGAGACATGGGAGGTGGCGAGATGTCCGAGGTGTCTGCCGATACGCTGAGTGGGGTCAGGCAATCCGAAGGGGCTGCTCTGAAGAAGCGTGAAGTTTTCGATCTGCTCAAGGACGTCGGGCTGGCCATAACCTCGTTGCTTGGGAGGTCTTGCGAGGTTGTGCTGCACGACACATCTGATCTGGAGCATTCGATAGTGTGGGTTGAAGGAAACGTGACAGGCAGAAGTGTCGGAGGAATGATGACCGACCTCGGCCTGGAGATGTTGCGAAAGGGCGATACCCATCCACGTTTCAATTACAGGACCTACACCGAGAGCGGTAAGACGTTGAAAAGTGCCAGCATTTGGCTTCGGGATTCAGTGGGTGAGATCTATGGAGCGCTCTGCATCAATCTGGACGTGACTGCCATCGAGATCTTCGAGGATTTCATCCGAGACCTCGCTGCGGGATCCCCGCAAGCCGAACTCACCGAGGCGTTCCCGCAAGACCTGAATGACATGCTCGAGACAATGATCGCGGAGTGTGAATACAGGTTGGCGAAGCCAGCGAAGGAGATGAACAAGGATGAAAGGATAGAGGCTGTACGCTTCCTTGAGGAAAGGGGAGCTTTTCAGGTCAGGAATTCGGCCGCAATCGTGGCTGCGCGACTAGGGGTGACCAGGAAGACGATCTACAACTACCTGAGTGAGATAGCGGGAGACCGGCGGCAGACTCCGACTGGTGGATGAGCACCGGATAGAAGAGCCAAGAGCCTCGCGAAGGTCCACTTCTCCGCTTTGAGCTTCACGGGATGGTTCTCATACTCCCGTGTTAACATGGGTATGATACTTCTCTGGGAAAGGGGGTGAGAGAAAGCTTCGACACCGTAGCATGGTAGAAGGACTTCGGCCAAGTGAGACATATTGATTAGGAGGAAGATGATGTTCAAGAACAAGCGATGGCTGTTGATCGCCGATCTACTACTGGTCGCTGCCTTGGTCGTGACCGCGTGCGGTACACCGGCGCCACCACCCCCAGCAGAAACCCCAGTTCCTGGGGAAACGCCCACAACTCCGCCGGCGGCCACGGCCGCTCCCGAGCCAACGGAGGAGCCAAGTGAACCCAAGATCATCGGCATCGGCACAGCTCAGATGTGCCCTGCGATGTCCATCGAGGTGTCTGGAGGTATGGGCCCCTGCGACATTCAAATCTCACAAATCTACGAGGGCCTGACCTGGCACCACCACGACGGCAGTGTACTTCCCTCGCTAGGCACGTCGTGGGAGATGATCGACGACACCACCTGGCAATTCAAGCTGCGTGAGGGAGTCAAGTTTCATAACGGAGAGGATTTCACCGCCGATGCCGTGGAATACAGTTACGATATCGCTCTGGATGAGGAACGAGCCTGGCCCATAAGGGGCAACATCATCCTCATCGAAGAGGTCGAGGTGGTGGATGACTACACGGTCAACTTCCACACTTCAGCTCCCTGGCCCGACCTTCCCTGGTTCGTCTCAGATGTCTACATCATGCCCCCGGAACACACGGAGGAAGTTGGTCTAGACGCTCTGATCGCTGAACCGGTGGGCACGGGGACCTTTGAGTTTGTGGCTTTCGTGGCGGACGACTATCTGGAGCTCAAGGCCTACGACGACTGGTGGGGCGGCAGAGTGGCGCTCGACGGTGTGCTCTGGAAGCAGATTCCGGAGCCGGCCACCAGAGTGGCTGCGCTGCAAGCGGGGGAGATCGACATTGCCGTGCAGGTGCCCCTGGACCTGATCCCGCTGGTGGAGGACGAGCCCGGCTTACAGATGGATTATGCCGCTGAGGAACTCACGCTTCAGTTGTTCTTGAGCTGTCTGCCTGAGTCCGGGAGCGTACTGGCCGACAACGTGACCCTGCGCAAGGCGCTGGACTATGCTATCGACAAGGAGGCGCTGTGGCAGGGGTTGATGGGCGGACGCGGCGCCTTGAGTGGGCAGCAGCTAAGCCCGACCGTGTTTGGCTACAACCCCAACATCGAGCAGACCCCTTATGATCCAGACGAGGCGAAGCGGCTCCTGGCAGAGGCAGGATATCCCGACGGTCTGACCCTTACGATGAATTGCCCGGTGGGCAAGTACTTCGTGGACCGGGACAACTGCATCGCGATTAAGGATATGCTGGCGGACGTCGGAATCGAGGTTGATCTGACTGTCGCGGAGCTAGCCATCTTCGTGGAGGGCCTGATCGACCCTATCAGCCCCTGGGACATGATCTATGTAGGCTGGTATAGCTACGGCAACCCGGCGCAGGCCATGCAGTGGTTCAGTCAGACACAGGCGTGGAGTCGTTGGCACAACGACGAGTACGACGAGCAGTTCCTGATCGCCAAGACCAGCCTGGATGATGACGAGCGGGAGCAGGCGTACTGGCGTATGGCCGAGATCCTCAAGGAAGAGACGCCGTCTGTATTCCTGCTGCAGCAACCGGCACCATACGGGATCAATGATCGCGTGTCGGGCTTCGTGCCCCACCCGGCGCAGCAGATTGTGTTGACGGAGACCGATATCGTCGAGTAGGCACACCGACAGGTGCTGGTCGTCCAGCGAACTAGCGTTGGCGGGTGCCATTCGTGAGGATGGCACCCGTCAACCGCGCCTATAGCGATGAAACAGATGCACATATGCAGTTTGGCCCTAGGAGGCAATGAAACGTGACCAGAGAGAAGTTGATGAACGTGGAGGAGCTTCAGAGAACGTTGAGCGAAAGCGGGTTCGACGCCGTGGTGGCTACCTCGCTGCCGAACGTGTTCTATACCTCCGGAGCTTTCATCCACACTCAGATAAGCATCCCGGATCGGTTGGCTATTACCGTGCTACGCAAGGGAGGCGATGATGCGTTGCTCGTGTGCAACATAGAGGAAAGTCTGGCGAAGGAAGAGTCGTGGATTGAAGATGTCCGCTCCTACGTGGAGTTCGCACAGTCGCCTATCGCTCTCCTGGTGGATGTGCTCAGGGAGAAAGGCCTTGCTGAAGGGCGAATCGGGCTGGAGAAGAAGCATCTCACGGCTGGCTACTACGAAGAGCTGGCGGAAGCCCTGCCCAAGGCTGAGTTGGAGGCTGGCGATTGGGTGTTGGATCACGTGAGGAGTATCAAGACCGAGGGGGAAATCGAAAGGTACAGGCAGGCAGGTTTGGCCACGGAGCGCGCCATAGTAGAGGCTTTTGCGGAGGCAAAGGTTGGCGACACGGAGCGCGCTGTCTTGAGTGCCATCAAGGACAAGGTTGCGCTTTTCGGCGCCAGCGACATTGATTTCGCCGTCATGGCTGCGGGCGACCACAGCTATCTGGCTCATCCGCCAGCACGCGAACGTCCGTTGGAGCCAGGAGATCTGATCCGCGTGGATTTTGGGGCTATCTGGGATGGATATGGGTCGGACGTGGCCCGAAATGCCGTTGTCGGCGAAGCTAGCGACGCGCAGGCAGAGATGTATCGTAAGCACCGGGAAGTTCAAAGGAAGGCCATCGAATTCATGCGGCCAGGCGTGCGCGGCTGTGACGTGTTTGACTGCTGCGTGCAAGCGTATGCCGAGCGGGGGCTCGAATGTCCCGGGCCGCATGTCGGTCACGGTTTCGGCCTGGGTGGTCATGAGGTCCCGATGTTGCAGCCCTACAACAAGGAGGAGCTGCGTCCCAACATGCTGATTTGCATCGAACCAGTGATCTTGGTCAAGGATGTGGGAGGCTTCCAGCTGGAGGATCTGATCCTTATCACGGAGGACGGGTCCGAAATACTGACCAACTACGCCGATACCGAAGAGATGTTCGTCATCCAGTGAAGGTGTCAGATACGAGCAATCTCAACCGCGGAGCCTGTGGATGCATCGCTACATAATCAGGCGACTACTCCAGATTCCTTTCGCCGTCTTGGGGATCACCTTGATCATTTTTGTCCTCATACGGTTTCGTGGGGATCCGACAGCCCTCTATTTGCCACCCGATGCCCCTGAGGAAGTGAGGGCGCAGGTAAGGCACAACCTGGGCTTGGACCTGCCTCTGCCTGTTCAGTACGTCCGCTTCGTGACGAACATGCTGAAAGGCGACTTCGGCATGTCCTTGTGGCATAGACGGCCCGCGCTGGACGTAGTGCTCGACTATATCCCAGCTACCGTGCAGCTGATGGGACTAGCGATGGTGCTTGGCGCAGTGTTGGGGATCGTCGTGGGCTTGCTGTCTGCGGTGAAGAAGGGTTCTCCGGTGGATACCTTCTTGGTCAGCGTCTCCGTCTTCGGCCAGTCGATGCCCAGCTTCTGGCTGGGGATCATGTTGATCCTGATCTTCGCCGTCAACTTGGGGTGGCTTCCATCCTCGGGGAGGGGAGGATGGGATCATCTCGTTCTACCCACTTTCACTCTGCTGATGTTCCTCGTGCCGCCGACCTTGCTGCTGGTGCGTTCAAGCGTTCTTGAGCTATTACGCGAGGATTTTGTGCTAGTGGCCCGATCGAAGGGGTTGACGGAGAGGGCGATTCTATATGGCCATGTGCTGAAGAACGCATTGCGACCAACTATCACTTCTCTCGGAATGCAGATGGGCCGGGTCATGGGCGGGGCTGTGATCACCGAGACGGTCTTCGCCTGGCCGGGGCTGGGAAGACTTAGTGTCCAGGCGGTGGGGAACAGGGACATGGCGCTTGTTCAGGCCTCGGTGGTTATCCTCGCCATATGGGTCATACTCTGCAACTTGGCGGCTGACGTGGCGAATGCCAGTATCGATCCTCGAATTCAGACCGACTAGGGTTTGAAACAGGATGTCCATGGCTGTGTCAAATCGAACAAGGAGGGCACGACTGAACGGCATCGGTTCGGCACTGGTAGAGAGAGTTCGCTGGGCCGGTGCACACAAGGCGCTGCTGGCAGGTGCAGGGATTCTGCTGCTGGTGGTTGCGGCAGCGGTATTCGCATCCGTGCTTGCGCCTATGGATCCGATCGAGCAGGATCTGTTTAGCCGCCTGGTGCCGCCTTCTCTCCTGAGCGGGGATGACAGTCCCTACCTTCTGGGATCTGATGGGTTCGGTAGAGACATACTTAGTCGCATACTGTTCGCCACCCGTGTTTCCCTTATCGTGGTGGTCTCGGCAATCGCGTTCTCCAGCTCGGCCGGCATCTTCTTGGGGCTGATGGCGGGCTATTACGAGGGTAGGATAGGGACAATCATCATGCGGGCGGTGGACATGCAGATGGCCCTTCCGCCTATCTTGCTGGCCATCACCATCATTGCTGTCTTCGGGACCGGTCTGCTCAACCTCGTGTTTGTCCTTGCCCTCAGCGGGTGGGTGACATATACCCGCATAGTATATACTGAGACTCTCAGCATCAAGCAGATGGAGTACGTCCTGGCGGCTAGGGCTCTTGGTGCATCTGATGTCAGGATCATGTTCAGGCACATTCTGCGGAACGCGTTTGGTGCCATCATCGTCGTGGCCACTCTCCATGTAGGCGGGCTAATCCTATTCGAAGCGGCACTCAGTTTCCTGGGTCTTGGAATCCCGCCACCTACCCCCAGCCTGGGGTCCATGTTGAGTGAGGGCCGTAACGTCCTTGCCGTTGCGCCTTGGCTGGCCACATCTCCCGGAATGACCATCGTGTTCATGGTTCTGGGTATCAACTACCTCGGGAGCGGGCTACGTGAAATGCTCGACCCGAAATTGAGAGTGGAGTAGAGACGCCAACGGTGCTCTACGTTCATGGAGCGAGGTGGGCCGCTTCGGTTCGCACCTCGGACGGTCGTTGATGACAGAACGATAGAGCGGAGCAGGAGGAAGTGCAGGACCTGTACTGCGGATTCATTGCCTGAGTGCACGTGGTTGTCTCGACTGATCCCGGAGGTGCCTGCTATGCAACAGCTCAAACCCATACCACTGGATGAGATTCGCGCCGCCCATGAGCGGCTGGCGGGAGTCGGCACTCATAGCCCGCTTCTCCGTCTCAACGTTGATCACGCGCCGGCGGAGATCTACTTGAAATTGGAGAACCTTCAGCCCATCGGCTCCTTCAAACTGCGTGGAGCCGGCAATGTCCTCCAACTTGCCGACAGTAGGGAACTTGAGCAGGGTGTGTGGACTGCCAGCGCTGGCAATATGGCGCAAGGTGTTGCGTGGTACGCTCGTGAGATGGGACTGGAGTGCACCATCGTGGCGCCCGATCACGCTCCAGAAACGAAACTGGCCGCCATCAGGCGGCTGGGGGGCAAGATTGTCAAGGTGCCCGTGGCCGACTGGTTCCAGATTCTACGTGACTATGGCTACGAGGGAATGGAGGGTTTCTTCATCCACCCAGTGACTAACCGGGCTGTGATCGCTGGCCATGGCACAATCGGCTTGGAGATCTTCGAGGAGCTGCCAGATGTAGATGCGGTGGTTATCCCATACGGCGGTGGTGCCCTGAGTTCTGGAATCGCCTCAGCATTGCGTCCGCTGAAACCCGACGTCAAGGTGTACGCTGTCGAGGTAGACACAGCCGCTCCACTCGCTCCTTCCCTGGCTGCTGGTGAGCCGGTGGAGGTTGAGTACCACGCTAGTTTCGTGGACGGGATGGGTGCTCCATTCCTCATCCCGGAGATGTGGCCGCTGGTCAGGCAGCTGCTTGACGGTTCATTAGTCGTGACCTTGCAGGACATTGCGCACGCCATCAGAGTACTCGTGGAGCGCAACAGAGTCGTCGCCGAAGGCGCTGGCGCGGCGCCGGTAGCGGCAGCTCTGGCAGGCAAGGCTGGTGGAGGCAAGGTGGTCTGCGTGGTGTCGGGTGGAAATATCGACACGGACAAGCTGGTGAAGATACTCCAGGGCGAGATCCCGTAGATCAGTGGCCCGAAGCGCGGTAGATCGGGAGGCATAGCCCGTGCCCCAAACTGCCATTGTGATCGACGAGCAGGACAATGTGGCTACTGCCCTGCAACAGCTTGAGGCAGGCGCCACCATCCGAGTTGAGATCGGGGAGCAAGCGCTTGATGTTGCTCTGGGCGAGCCGATCCCTAGGGGGCACAAGTTCGCCCTGATGGACATCAAGCCGGGCGAGTCGATAGTGAAATACGGTGAGGTAACCGGCCTGGCCACGAAGAAGATCTTGAAGGGTGAGCACACTCACGTCCACAATGTGCAGGGGCCAACAGGGAGGGGGCACCAGGAGTGAAGTTCTGGGGATACCGCAGAAACGACGGGAGTGTGGGGGTACGAAATCATGTCCTCCTGTTCCCCACTGTCATCTGTGCCTCCTCAGTGGCGCAGATGATCAGCAGGGAGGTGCCAGGCACCATCTGTGTCACCCATCAGCATGGCTGCGGTCACCTTGGCGAGGAAAGGGAGCACATGATCCGTGCCATGACCGGCTTCTGCGGCAATCCCAATGTGGCTGGTGTGCTCCTGGTAGGACTGGGCTGTGAGATGCTCACGCCAAAAGTGCTCGGTGAGAAGTTGCGTGACGCGGGGCAAAGGGTAGAGGCCATCACCACCCAGTCCATGGAGGGCACCGCTGACGCTGTGGCCAAGGGGAAAGAGCTGGCCCAGGGGCTGCTGCAAGAGGCAGAGGGTGCTCAACGGGAGTTGGTGGACGCCTCTGAACTCATGGTGGGCGCCAAATGCGGCGCGTCGGATACGCTGTCGGGGCTTACGGCCAACCCGGCCACGGGAGTCACCTGCGGTTTGCTGGTGAAGGACGGTGGAACCGCGATCTTCACAGAGACCCCCGAGATGCTGGGGGCTGAGCATGTCCTGGCCAGAAGGGCTGCCACCGATGAAGTGAGAAGGCGCATCTGGGAGATTACCTCAACCACTGAGAACAGAGTCAAGGCCCTGGGTTTGGACATTCGCGAGGCGGAGCCAGGGCCAGGCAACATCGAGGGCGGACTGACGACCCTTGCCGAGAAATCACTCGGCGCCATCAGAAAGGGCGGCACCACTGATATTGTGCAGGTTGTGGACTATGCGGAGAGCCCTACAAGGAAGGGACTGGTGATCATGGACGGCCCGGCTCACGACGTGGTGAGCGTCACAGGCATGGTCGCCGCTGGCGCTCAAGTGATAGTCTTCACTACTGGACTGGGCACGCCGGTGGGCTCACCCATCGCCCCGGTGATCAAGATCTCATCAAACAGCGACCTTTACCGTCGGTGGCAGGGCAACATAGACCTCGATGCCGGGGCCATACTGGACGGCGAAGAGTCGCTCCAAAGCATGGGCGAGCGGATATTTGGCGAGATCGTTGAGGTGGCATCGGGGAAACTGACCAAAGCGGAGACTCTAGGCCACAGTGAGTTCGCCATCCACCCGATTGCACCTACGGTTTGATGGCTGTTCGGCCCAAGCGTGTCGTCAATGGAGAGCCTGCTAGGCTGCTTTGTAGACCACCCCCGCCAGGTAGCCCACCGTGTACTGCCCTGGCGTTCTTACCCCAGTCACGTCACCGGAATTCATGTATTTCAGCACCTTGGCCCTGTCGGCGCCCCGCTGCTTTGCAGCCAGCATCACGGTGACGATGGGACCGCCCCCGCAAGCCTGAGCCTCATTCTTGGCCAGGCTTGATGCCAGGCCCTCAGGGTCGAAATCGTTCACGAATCTCTGCACGAAGCGGTCGTGAGCGACCACCTCTTGGTAGTCATGCAGGTGGGCTAAGTCGGAGCTGGCCACTAGCAGCGCCTCTTTCTCTCCAAGCACCTTCGTTAGGGCTACGCTCAACTGCTGACAGGCCCCCAGTCCCTGGTCGCCCATCATCACAGGCAGTAGTGTGAACTCGCCGAGCATATGCTGGAGGAAGGGGAGCTGGATCTCCAAGGAGTGTTCGGCATCCTGGTCTACGAAGTTGAGTTCGATCTCCCCACCCAGCTTGCTCACCAATTCGGCATCCACCTTCACCAGGCCGAAGGGCGTCTCGTAGTACTGGTTGCCGGTGACGAGATACCGCCCCCCGTAGTGCCTGTGGATGGGGCTGACGATGACCACCGTGGGATAGCTCTTGCCCTCCAGCTGCTTGTAGGCGTACGCGGCCACGCCCCCAGAGTAGGAGTAGCCCGCATGAGGTGAGATCAGCCCTCTCAACTCGCCCTCTAATGGGCCCTCGTCCACTGCGGCCATGAACCCGTCAATGGTGCTGGCCAGTGCCGAGGCTGAGCCGGGATACCAAGAGCCGGCGATCACGGATCTCCTGACGTCCTTAGGGTCTGCGCCTTTCATGATTCCCTCCCCGTGGGGTTGCGCTTTGTAGCTGTGGGGGCTACTACCAATTGTCTCTCACGGCCCGGCCGTCGGTGGGCATTGCCCGTTCCTGTCAGCCCGGGACGCAGGCAGACGGCCCCTATTCGCGCTCTGCCAAGGTGCCCTTGTAGGACTGCCGTAGCCTGCCCACTATCGTCTCAGGCTGGATAGCGGCGGTGACAATGTGGCCAGTGTCCAAAATGATTACCGTCCTCGTCTTGCGGCCGTATGTCATGTCGATGGCCATCCCCTCTTTCTTGGCTCGGCGCACCATGCGTCTTACAGGTTGCGAGTTAGGATCGAGTATGGCCAGGATGCGGTTGGCAGCGACGATGCCTCCGAAGCCGACGTGCACTGGATCCATGATGGTCTGTTTCCTCCTGGTGTAGCAACAGGTTAGGGCCTCCTAGGGAATAGAACCCAGCACCCTTTTTGATATTCAGAGTTGTGATGCTGGACCGATGCGCGCTTGTTCAACTCAGGTGTACAGGTTATAATTCTGGGTAAGGACGTACGAATGCCTCTTTACGAATACCGCTGCAAGGGGTGTCGGCGCAGAGTGACCCTATTGCGCAGCTACTCCGACACAAGCACGCCTCTCTGCCCCGAGTGCGGCAGCGACGCTCTGCATCGACTCGTCTCCCGCGTCACCGTGGTCAGATCGGAGGAAAGCCGCCTCGAAAGCCTGGCCGACCCGAGCAGCCTGGCTGGACTTGACGAGAACGATCCCCGCAGTGTCGCCCGCTGGATGAGGAAGATGAGTGCGGAGATGGGCGAGGACATGGGCCCTGAGTTCGATGAGATGGTGGACCGACTCGAAGCGGGAGAGAGTCCAGAAGAAGTAGAAGAGTCCATGGGAGACCTCGGGGCAGAGGACTTCGAAGACTACGACCTATAGGCCGATGACACGAAGTCAGGCCGTTGTAAAGGTGCAGCGCCTAGAACTTCTCGTATCTCTCCACGTCAAGGACGAAGATTGTCGCGCCTCCCACCTCTAGCTCCACCGGCTCCGGTATGTAGAACTCGGAGGGCTCGGTCACGGGAACGAGAGGGCTGACAAGTCGGGTTCGAGTGTGACAGTTCTCCCGCACTGTCTCCAGTACCTCCTCCAGTTTCTCAGTCTCCGTGCCGATGCAGACCGTGGCATTCCCTTCCCTCAAGAATCCTCCGGTGGTGCTTATCAGCGTGGCCTTGTGTCCTGCATCGGTCAAGGCTTTCAGCAATCCGTCGGCGTCTTCCCTATGGACGATGCTTATGACCAGCTTTATGTCCACAGCCCTCCTCCTCCGCCTCCGACTGGTCAGGCTTCCTTGTTGAAGGTTTCTTCTGCCCGGATCGAATGATGCCGCCCTTCTGTAGATAGTCGATCAGTTCCTCACCCGTTGGGAATATTTTGGTGCAGTAGAACTGCAGGAATGGGCTGATCTCGTAAGGGAAGACCATGTACACTTCTTTGTCGTGACTGAAGCCATGTATCAGTTCGCTCAGCACACCCGGTGACGGCTCCTTCACCGGGTAATAGACGATCACCATGTCACTCTGATCGATGAACTGGTAGTCCCGGGCGACCGTTTGATCCTCCAGAATCCTCATGATCTCCCCGGTAATCTCCTTGTCATCCTTTTCACGGAGTCTCCTGGCACGTTCCAGTTCGGTCATGGCGAGGGGATTGAACACCGTGAGATACTTCCGCAACTCGATCAGAAAGTCCTGTGCCTTTTCTAGTTGCTCGGGCTGTTCCTTCTCGATAGCGGTGATGGGATAGCTGAGGTAGGCTTTCTTGCGATCAGGCTTGAACATCAAGTCGAAGAGGATCTCGGGTGGCTCCTCTCTCGCGATGACGTAGTGCGGCTTCCGGAAGTTCTGGGCCAGTATCTTGGTGATCAGAGCTTCTTCGTCACGCCAAGTCAGGATCTCCCACAACTGAAGTCTGCCTCTCCACTGCTTTGTCTCGTCCAGGCGCCGCTGGATAGCGTCGTAGTCGTCGATGATCGTGACGTAGAAGTCAGGGTCCAATCGGGAGAGGTAGTAAGTGTCGAAGGCAGGAGAGAGGAACTTCTTCCAGCGGAAACAGGTGTGGGTCGCGACGATGGCATTCTCGTGACTGGCGGCTTTTCGCACTATCTCCTCGAACACCGTTCCGCGCAACCACTCGAGAGAGGATGTGGGGAGATCGAGTATTTTCTCTCTACTGACTGGACTGCCTATGTCTTCGGCCTTCTGGAGCATCATGTCGCCCACATTGCAGACCTCGAGCGGTATTCCGGCGTGGCGAGCGAGCTCCTGGACGCCCTCCAGGTAGCCCATGCGATCAGAACCTGAGGAACCTGTACATACGACCCTCATGCTGCGTCCTCCAGCAGGG
This sequence comes from uncultured Anaerolineales bacterium, assembly GCA_964573815.1. Taxonomy (GTDB): domain Bacteria; phylum Chloroflexota; class Anaerolineae; order UBA7937; family B3-Chlor; genus CAYGAW01. The sequence goes on along the minus strand of CAZNMJ010000013.1, from coordinate 4,717 downwards.
AGAGAACCTTGATTCGAATCTCACCGTGGACGTCTTCCTGGGACCGACTAGCATCCACCCTGTACCACCTCTCGGGCTCAGCCTCCATCAATCTCTCGTAGCCTCTCTGCACCCGGTGATGGAATTCCAGCTCCTTCATGTCCAGCCGATCCCATTTGTTAAAGAGGGAAAGCTGGCCCTCGTATCCTGTGAGGTCATCATCGTCCGTGAGCCCGAGTCTGCGCTTGAGACCCGTTTCGACGGGTAGATCGAGGTAAAGGGTCAGATCCGGCTGGAGTCCACACGTAGCGAAGGCGGTGATCACTCGCAGACTCCCCAGGTCAAGCCCATGCCCATATCCCTGGTAGGCCATGGTCGAATCGGCATACCGGTCACAGATGACAATGTGCCCCTTTTCTAGATGAGGCCGGATGAATTCGTCGCTCACCTGGGCTCGCGCAGCTGAGAAAAGCAGAATCTCTGTGCGCGGCAACATCTCGACGTTATCTGGATTGAGGAGGATCTCCCGCACCTTGTCACTGATGCGGGTCCCGCCTGGTTCGCGCGTCAAGACCGCAGGAAACCCTTCTTTGCGGAGATACTGGAAAAGCAGACGCGCCTGGGTAGTCTTGCCGCTGCCCTCCGGGCCCTCGAAGGTTATGAACAATGCACTCGGATCTCCATCTACTTGTTGGGGTAGATTCTCACCCTCCGTCTGGGTTCCTTGCCCCGGCTGCGAGATAGGAGGTTGGCTTGGCGCGCCATCTGATGCTGGTAACGACGAATGTAGGCGTTCTGGGGCGACAACTCTGCGGAGCGTGCTCCAGAGAGGACTCTCTCTATGGCTCGCTGGGTCTCTTCGGCCGCCGCAGCCAACGGGTCGACGTCCACGCGCACACCGAAGATGTCGGCTAAGTAACTCTCCATCTGGGTGACGGTGTTGCTGCGCAGAACATAGATGGGGATGCCTTTTCTCTCGGCCTCGCTGATACGCTGTGGCCGCTTGCTATAGTAGTTTCTGAGGGTGAAGACTGCCTCAGCGTCGGTCAGATCATCGACGATGCGGATGGGCACCTTGAGGTCTTTGGCCACTTGTTGTAGACGGTGCTGGCTGATTCCATAGGGATATATGGCCAATGGGCGGCGACGCTGCACCTTCTCGCGCGATGGGAGGAAAGGCAACTCTTCTTCGGTTACCGCGAGCGTCATTTCCTCTATGAGGACCTCCCCTTCCTCATCCTGGTATCGGATCTCAGGGGGTATGAAACGCCCCTCCAGGATGGCGTCCACTGCTTCTGCCACATCATGACGCGCCGCGACTCGCTCCCAGTCCTGGATTTCAACCACGACGTCGAACGTGGGTGGGGCCTTTCGTTCAAGTATCGACTTGCGGGTCCCCCGCCGGCGGGCCTCCTCGTCACTCAGAGTAACCGATTGGATACCGCCGATGAGATCGGCCAGGGTGGGGTTCATCATCAGGTTGTCCAGCGTATTGCCGTGGGCGGTGGCCACCAACTGCACACCACGCTCGGCGATGGTTCGGGCCGCTGCCGCCTCCAACTCTGTGCCGATCTCGTCAATGACGATCACCTCTGGCATGTGGTTCTCGACAGCCTCGATCATGACCGCGTGCTGCATGGTTGGCGTCTTGACCTGCATGCGACGTGCCTTCCCGATGGCGGGATGAGGAATGTCGCCGTCGCCGCCGATCTCATTGCTGGTGTCCACGATGACCACCCTCTTCTTGTCGGCCAAGACACGGGCGACCTCGCGCAGCATCGTTGTCTTGCCCACGCCAGGCCGACCGAGGAGCAGGATGCTGTTACCTGACTCGACGATATCGCGGATAATATCGATGGTACCGTACACCGCCCTGCCAACGCGGCAGGTGAGGCCCACAATCTTGCCCTCGCGGTTGCGAATAGCAGAGATGCGGTGCAAGGTGCGCTCGATGCCGGCCCGGTTGTCGTCGCCGAAGCGACCGATACGGGAAGCCACGTACTGGATGTCTTCTTCACTCACCTCAGAGGAACCCAGAATGACCTCACGATCCAAGAAACGCGCCTCCGGGAGCCGCCCCAGATCGAGAACCACCTCCAAGAGTTCGTCCTCCTGATTCAGATCGTGCAAGGACTTGCAGAGAGCCGACGGCAGCACGTCGATGAGGGCGTCTAGATCGTCTGTTATCTCTTGCTGCATGCTATCGAATTACCGTGCACGATACAGATGTCTGGAGGAGCAGTGGCCACCTTGTGTCGAGGGCAACTATGCCGCGTTCCCACAGCTATTGCCTGTAGAGATGGGAGTAGCTGTTTCTACCCCTTTCTCAAAGGCCGCACTCAGCTTCTCAACGGGCACCTTCACCCCGACGGTGGTGTGCTTCACCATGAGCAACTCAGAGGTCAGGGGCTGGAAACCCAAGTCCTCCAAGGCAGCCTCAAGGCCTGCTTGGTATTCGCGCACAGCGCAGTAGATGGGCCGGTCCGGGCGGACAGAAAGGATAGACATGGCCTCGGACAGTAGGGTGCGTACTTCGCCCAGGACAGTGGGTGCCACCATGATCCTCATCCAATGACCGTCTTCAGCGCTGGCCACGCGGAGGTGGGCCCGAATCTCGCCGGCGTTGGATAGTACGTACTGCTTCACCTGTCGTGTCTTCCACCAGGGCAGAAGGCCATCGAGGTCTCGCTCCGCTCTACCGCCCTCAGCCTGTTGCACAGGGCGTGGTGTTGTCGCACTCCACAGGCGCTGCAGCCCCCAGGCATCCTTTTCCTGAAGTGGGCGCCAGGACACGGGCCTGGCAGGATCGATGTTGGCAGGGGGTTGATCCAACCGGAAGACTCGTCGGCGGGCGTATGCCGCGAATCCAGTTTGGCGGAAGATTTCTGTCGCGTCTCCATCTGTGGAGACCTTGGCGAAGACGCGCTGCAGCCCCGAGTGCCCTTTGACCACGCTCAGGTGCTCTAACAGGTTGCACCACAGTCGGGAGGTAGCGGGTGACCCATCCAGGCACGGGGCGATGAACGCCACATCACACGCGAGTCCATCCGCCCGGTTCCAGGCCTGTATGAACCCCCGGACGCGCCGTCCTGTTGAGGAATGCCTATCGACGAAAGTGGAACAGCGCCCTTGATTCAGGGCCAGACACTCCAGGACTGCCATGGACAAGGGAGCCGGGGAGCATAGCAGAGCTGTCTCGAGATCGAAACATGAACCTTGCCCTTGCAATCTCTTGACAAGCAAGATGTCGCCTAAGTTGAATCGTCTGACCACCGCCACTCACCCGGAGGCTATAAGGACCTATCACTCATGAAAGCGCCATAGCACCTCTGCCGGTCGCCATGACGGTGAGGAAACGCGAAGAGAAAGGGCTATCTTGTAGTAGGGGTCCCAAGGCAGCCCTTCCTGCTCTGGAGTTCCTTCAACTGCCCTTGGCTCACAGGAGGCGCTTCCTTCTCTTGCCTGAGCTGGTTCATCGTTTGTTCCAGCTTTAGCACTCGGTCCCTCAGCTTAGTATTCTCTTCCTTCAAGTTGAAGTTATCCTGGATCAGGACCCCCAACAGATTACGGTTCACCTGCAAGCTGTTTTGGAGGGCCTGCTGGTTCTCGTTGATATTGCGCAGGGCATCGGCCACGACGACGAGGCTCGGGCCAACGGCTGCGGCTTCCATCTCCGTCTCGGGAGCCACTATCGGATAAGCCTCGTCCCGTTGTCGAGTCTCCTCCCTGATGCCAGGGGCTTCGCGGCTCAGGCGGTGGATGGCCTGGTCATAGGTCAATCCCTTGTCCAATAGCGCCTTCACTCGGCTCAGGAATTGCACGTCCTCCGTGGTGTATCGACGGTGGGCACCCGCCATGGCCCCTGTCGCGTCTGGCTTGCCCGCCGTCTTCGACAGGTAGGGATGAAACTCCTTAGCCCATCGACGAAGGGTTGACGTGGAGATGTCCAATTGTCTGGCCACCTCACCAGGTTGTCTCAACTCCGCATCTGTCATTTTGCTCTACCCTTCCTCCAGATTGGAAAACTATGACGCTGCCACGTGGAATGGCACGCTTACTCCTGTTCAATGTTGCCCGCCGGGAGCTCTACCGCGGAAGGCTCTTGATCCGCTGCGCTAATCTCTGCCGGGGGAGTCTCTTGCTCCTCTCTCTCGTCTTTGACGACCCGGTAGGAACCTTCGATCACGGATGACAGATCCTCCAGGTGCTCTCGGACGATGTGCGACGGACACAGTTCGAGGAACAACTTCAGCCCAATGAGGAAAACCGCGACGTCGTCGACTTGTCCAAGCCCCAGGATAGGATCTGAGAGGAGGTCTATCGGTGAGAGGATATAGGCTATGGTAGCCGGTATGATAAGCTTGGGCCAGACCGGCACGCGTCCATCGGCAAGCAGACGCAGGATCAACCTGCCCTGTTTGAGAATCTCGGATAGCAACCCAGCCGTTCGTTCAGGGTCGCGCAATCTCCCCTTTTCTGGCATTATCGCTGCTTTTCTCCTCGTCATCTTTAATTATACTCGCACCTGCCGTCCTTGGCAAGCGAAGGCCTAAGATGGTTGTCGCGACCGTCGCCCGCTTGTATAATCGTAACGCAAATGACGGGCATCACACCTCTCTCGCATGGGTACAGCGGTGTTCTGTCCCTTTTTAGAAGGACCTTTGGCCGTGAGCCCGCGTTGATCGTCTCTGCTCCAGGCCGGGTCAATCTGATAGGGGAGCATACTGACTACAACCAA
>CAZNMJ010000012.1:25867-30539 GCA_964573815.1 uncultured Anaerolineales bacterium | reverse complement strand
GCAGAAGTCCGGAGAGATACAAATCCCACCTCTAGTTGAATCTGCTCATAGTTGGCTCTATACCGTCTCTCAGGAAAGACACGACAGCTTCAACGGCCTTCTCGAGGACGTCTGAGACGACGATGCCTTCGGCGAGGGAGAAGTCCTGCAAGACGTACTCTTCGGGAGATTCGCTGCCCGGTCTTCCAATGCCGACGCGAATCCGGGCGATACTGCGCGTTCCCAGGGAGGCGATGATGGACTCCATGCCTTTGTGTCCGCCAGAGCCCCCGCGCTCGCGAATGCGGATCTTGCCCAGCGGCAGATCCAGATCATCATAGATGATCAGAATGTCCCGCGTGCTTATCCTGTACTTGCTCTGCACGGGTCTCACTGCTTTCCCGCTGTTGTTCATGTAAGTCAGCGGCTTGAGAAGAAGTACTCGCAATCCCTCCATCTCCCCAGCGGAGAGCAGACCTTGGAATTCCATCTTGTCGAACTCCAGGTCATACCGAGCCGCGAGCCTGTCTACGACTTGGAAGCCAACGTTGTGACGGTTCCTGGCGTGCTCCTTACCAGGGTTCCCCAAGCCCACAATCAGCTTGGTTAGCGCAGGTGGTATTGTGGGGGCGCGCCGGAAAAGCCTTCCAATCATATCCAGTTCTCGCCTTCACATCCGATCCAAAGTAGTAGGGGCTGGTCAAGACCCCAGCCCCCTTGAACGTCCAATCCAACACCGGCGGTGGAGAAGCCGGTTCGTCAGATGAAGCGTTTGAGCAGAAAGACCACCCCCACGAACAGGAAGATCACTATTGTCACGAATGCGCCGAAGACAAACTGCCTCACAAACACACCGACGTCTGGAAAGGAGATAGTACCGGCTGGCTCTGGCGGCTCCGTCGGAGAAGGCTCTCCTCCAGGGACGGGCGAAGCGGTCGGTGTGCGTTGGATCACGGCCGGCTGTTCGACGATGGCTGGAGTGGGTGTAGGGAAGACGACAGTCGGCGTGGGAGTGGCAGTCTCCTCAGGAGTAGGCGTGGGTGCAGCCTGAGTGTTAGCCACCCTGACGGGTATGGGCTCGGTCCTTGCGTAATTGCCATCAACCTTGGCACAAGTGAGGCGCAACAAATACTCGCCGTCGGGCAGGGCGGTAGTGTGCCAGATCTCTAGCCCTGCGTTGGTCTTCTCTTGCTGATGCTCGTCTCCAAACTGAATCCAGATATTGGGCGTGGCTGCGGACGCGTACTCAAGTATGTACTTCTGGAACGCCGGCCCGAGACGTGCCGTACCGACGATGTCCACACTGCCCCGAACCTGACTGTTGGGTCGAGGAGAAGTGATCTCGCATTGCTGCCCTTGCTGGAGAGGGGCTGCCACCGAACTCTCCGTCAACAGGACAAGAAGCAGGAACAGTAATGCAACTACACTCAGAGCTCTCTTCATCGCTGCCTGGCCCAGTCGCTTCATCTCGCATGGCAAGTGTAGCACAGGACAGCTTCTCAGGCAAGCAATTCGCTGAAGCCGCGCACCACCAGTGCGGCGTTCTGCCCTCCCAGGCCCAGTGCGTTGACCAGAACCGTATCGATCTGCTTGAGGCGTGCTACCAGCGGGACGTAGTCGAGATCGCATTCGGGGTCAGGGTTGTGGAGGTTGATAGTAGGGGGTATGATGTTGTCCTGAATGGTTTTCAATGCCGTTACGAAGGAGATGGCGCCTGCCGCTCCCAGCAAATGCCCGATCATGGACTTGATGGAGTTGATTGGGATCTTGTAAGCGGCCTCACCGAAGACCGTCCTGATAGCTTTCGTCTCGGCGACATCATTCAGCTTGGTGCCAGTGCCGTGGCTGATGATGTGGTCTATGTCGGTGGGCGCCAGCTTGCTATCCTTGATGGCAAGATCCATCGCTCGCGCCGCTCCATTCCCAGTGGGATCGGGAGCCGCCAGATGGTAAGCATCGGTGGTAAAACCATAGCCCAGCACTTCTCCGAGGATGCGGGCGCCTCTGTTCAAGGCATGTTTCAGGGTCTCCATCACTACCACCGCTGCCCCTTCGCCCAGGACGAAGCCGTCTCGATTGAGGTCGAAGGGGCGGCAGGCGCCAGCGGGATCCTCGTCGTTGGGAGAGAGTGCTCCGAGGCGAGCCAAGGCTGTAACGGTCAGGGGCGACGCGATGGACTCGGAAGCACCAGCGACCATCACATCCACGTCTCCCCGCTGCAGGCGCCGCATAGCTTCTCCCACCGCGACCACGCCAGTGGCGCAGGCTGCCACCGGAGATGAGGCAGGCCCCTTGATCCCAAGCGAAATAGCCATTTGACAGGGGGCCATGCTGATCAACACGGATGGCACCACGGTGGGCTGGATTCGTCGAGCACCACGCTCCCTTAGGACACACGCCTGTTCTTCCACGATTCCTATGCCCCCGGCGGCACTTCCGATCTCCAAGCCGACCCTGGTTGGATCTTCCTTAGAGAGGTCCAACTCTGCGTCCTCCAACGCCTTCCTGGCGGAAATGGTGGCGAACTGGATGAAACGCGACGTTCGCCTCGCCTCGCGAGCATCCATGTAGTCCATGGGGTCGAAGTCCTTCACCTCGGCGGCGATTTTCCCTGGACAGTCACTGGTGTCGAAGAGCGTTATGTAGTCCACGCCCGACTCGCCTGCCAGGACGCCCTCCCAATAGGTGTCCACCTCGGTCCCCAGTGGAGTAACTGCTCCCATCCCGGTGATAACTACACGGGGAGTGTCTTGTCCTTGCGCCTCCATGGCACGCCTCCTCCGCTGAGAGATTTCCCATATTATAACACCACGATTCGCCAAAAGCTACTTCCGACTGCGTGACGATTGCTCGGATCCGCGCGCTGTGCTATACTTCTCCAACGACGGTGGCCTGATGCAACGTTTTTGGACTGCCCTGCTGAGACGCGGGACCGCATTTCGTGGCGATCTCATCTCTCTCTTCGCTCCCAGCCTAATCGCGGCAATCGCGTTTGGCGTGCGCGTGTACAGACTCGATGCGCAGAGCTTGTGGTTTGATGAGGGTTTCGCGCTTCACCTGGCCAGCAGGAGCCTGCCGCAGATCATCGAGCAGAACCCGGTGGGATGGCTTCCGCTTCACACTCTCGCTCTGCATTCCTGGTTGGGGATTATGGGCGAGTCTCCATTTGCCGCGCGCTTCTCTTCGGTATTCTTCGGGGTTCTCGTGGTGGCCTTGTTGTACCTACTGGGGCGAACTTTGTTCACGGCCCGAACTGGAGTCATCGCTGCTCTGATTGGAGCATTTTCGCCCTTTCTGGTGTACTACTCGCAAGAGACGCGCGCCTACGCCCTCTGGCTGTTCTTGAGCCTGCTCTCGGCGTATCTGTTGCTACGCGCTCTGCGTCGCCCCGAGCAGGTGAGAGGATGGATTCTCTACGGCGTTGTGACTGTCCTGGCTCTGTATACTCACTATTTCAGCGTCTTTCTGATCATCTGGGGCGTGGCCGTCCTATTGTATCATGCGACCGTGACCCGGCGGTGGAGAACGATGCTCAGCGGCGCGTGTGCTCAACTCGCTGCCTTAGTGGCATGCATCCCCTTGATCGGGTTCGCGCGGTCGTCGATGGTTGACCCGTATGGCTTCTGGCGCACCCCCTTGTCGTCATTTCAGGTGCTGTCGGACCTGTGGTACCACTTTGTGACCGGGGGAAATCTGCCTTTCGATCAGTCACTGTTAGCGATGGGCGCCTTGGCTATCCTGGGAGTTGTTGGCCTGGCGCTATTTCGGCCCCGGTGGAATGGTGTGTTGGTGGCGCTCTACTTTGTGATCCCTGTGTGGGGCATGTTGCTCCTCTCCTCTTGGCGGGAGTTGTATGTTGCCCGCTACGTGGCGATCGCAGCTCCGGCGGCCTATCTGTTGGTGGCCCACGGCACGGATAAGCTTTGGGCTGTATCTGCGGCGCGCAGAGGCTTTCGGAGCGGCTTGACCGCGGCGCTGCTCTTGTGCGCTGGGGGCGTGGTAGGCTGTTTCTGGGGGCAGGCCCTTCGCAACTACTACTACAGCCCCGACTACGCTCGGGATGACTTTCGTTCGGCCGCGCAGTTCGTATCCTCTGGCGAGGATGAGAACGACGTGATCGTCCTCAGCGGAGGCGGCATCTTCACAGCCTTCCTGCCGTACTACGACGGGAATTCGCCCTGGATAGACATGCCCTCTTTCGGCGAGTGGTTGGACGAGAAACAGGTTGTCGATAGGCTCAATGGCTTGCTCGAAGGACGATGGGGAGGCCGTGTGTGGCTGGTACTGTCTGGGAATCAAATCACCGATCCTCAGAACCTGATCGTGGCCCACTTGTGGACGTACGGACAGGCAGTCAACGCGCAGACCTTCCCTGGCCGGACAGGGGTTAGAGTTGTGGTCTTCTCGCCGCGGGAAGACTTCGATACCTTCGCTTTCTCTCCCTTCACGTATGAGCACTCCCGGGCAAACTTCGACGACCAGATGGGGTTGGTCGGCTTTGAGATCGACGCAAGCCACTTCCGCGCCGGCGACGATATACATCTGGCCTTACAATGGCAGGCGTTGACTCCTCTGCGGCAGGACTACCATGGCTTCGTTCATGTGTTGGATCGCCGTGGTCTGGTTGTGGCCGGACATGACAAAGTACCTCTCAACGAGTACTTCCGGCCCACAGCCTGGCCGGTGCGGGAAC
>CAZNMJ010000012.1:0-25767 GCA_964573815.1 uncultured Anaerolineales bacterium | reverse complement strand
GACAAAGTACCTCTCAACGAGTACTTCCGGCCCACAGCCTGGCCGGTGCGGGAACCGTTGAGAGACGAGTACGTCTTGTCCTTGCCAGAAGACCTGCCGCCGGGGACCTATGACGTTGAAGTTGGATTGTACTCGTATCCTGAGCTGGAGCGCCTACCGGTTATCGGAACCAGCCGATCGGAGCGCGACCGCGTGCTGCTCCCTCCAATCACCGTGCTGGGATGACGGTGCTCACCGAAGCGTATGTTCGTAACTCTCGTGGCCACAGGGTGTTTTGTTTGTGGTGACGCTCTGAGGCTGATCGGAGCTGCGCCTTGGACGAGCCTGAAGAGAAGTTGGTGGAGAGGGCCAAGGAAGATCCAGAGGCCTTTGGTGCCCTGTACGAAAGATATGTTGACCAGATATATCAATATATCTTCTATCGTACGAGCAACCGTTACGATGCTGAGGATCTAACAGCCAAGACCTTCTATAGGGCGCTGTTGAATCTAGACCGGTATCGCTACAGAGGATTGCCTTTCTCAGCATGGCTATATCGTATCGCGCACAACCTGGTAGCGAACTGGCATCGAGATCGACAGCGACGGCGAACGATTCCTCTCGACAGCTTGGCGATGGCTGGAAAGTCACGAGGATCCGCCGAGGAGCTTATTGAGGCGAGCGAGCGCGCGGCGGCCCTTCGAGAGGCGATTGCGGGGCTCGCTCCGGACAGGCAAGAGTTGCTAGTTCTGAAGTACACCACGGATCTCAGCAACAGGGAGATCGGGAAGGTGATGGGGCGCAGCGAGGGGGCCATCAAAGCTCTCTATCACCGAACCCTCGTCTCCCTGAGGAAGGACCTGCAGAACAGAGGATTGTAGTACCGGGCGAAGACGTCCTGGTGGAAGACAAATGCTTGAGGAGGAGTGAACATGATTAGGATAGTCACCGACACAACCTGCGACCTCCTACCGGACATGGTCGAGGAACATGACATCACCATAGTGCCCATCAACATCCACTTTGGGACGGAGATGTACAAGGAAGGGGTCGACATGGACTGGGACCTCTTCTACCGCAAGATCGATGAGATGCGCATCATACCCACCACCTCACAGCCTTCGGTGGGGGAGTTCGCGGAAGTGTACCGCCGTTTGGCCAGCGAGGGGGCCGACGCCATCGTCTCCACACATGTGACCGGCAAGCTGAGTGGCACCTACCAGTCAGCGACCATGGCTAGCCAGGAGGTGGCTGACGAGGTGAAGGTGTATCCTCATGACAGCCTGGCCGGCTCCGCTGCATTGGGGCTGGCGTGCGTGGAGGCCTCGCGCATGGCTCGGGCGGGAAGGAGCCCGGAGGAGATAATCGCACGCCTGGACGAGATCCGGTCTCGCATCAACGTGGTGCTCGTGATGGAGAACTTGGAGTACCCTCGCATGAGTGGGCGCGTGGGTGGATTGAAGGCCGCGTTGGGTTCTGTGATCAATCTGAAGCCCGTCGTCAGCCTTGAGGATGGGCTTCTGGAGATCGCCGAGAATGTCAGGACGCGGAAGAAGTCACTGGAGCGCTTGCTGGACATCGCGGATGAAAGGGTTGGCACCACGACTCCCATAAACGTGGGTGTGATTCATGCTAGAGCACCCGAGGCGGGAGCGGAGATGCTGGCAAGGGCGAAGGAGAGGTTCAACTGTCAGGAGAGCTACCTGACCGAGCTGTGCGCGTCCTTGACCGTGCATTTCGGGCCCGGAACGATCGGGCTGTGCTTCTATGAGGTATGACCGCCCTTAGGACGGACTAGCGCCGACTATGACGAAGAGACGGGCTGAGGTGGATCGAATACGCCAGGAACTCGAAGAGCGCTACGCATCCGAGTCACCGCAGGACGAGGAGGCAATAGAGTCCTTGCTACAGTTGGTCGAGGAACTCACGAATGCCATCGGACCTGCGCAGCCCAGAGCAAAGTTCAGAGAGTGGCTAGGGGACGAGCTGGTGGCGGTGGTGCGTGAGAGGCCGGCGCTGACCATCGACCCTCGTACGGAGAATCGTCGGCGCGCGCTACTCCTGGGCGCAAGCGTGGGCCTTCTCGTCCCACTGCTCGGCATCGTGGCCTACCTGTTGAGGATCCGGTTGGGGAGCAGACCTCAGCACGCTGGTTGCAACTAGTCTTGACAGTGTTTCGCAACGGTGACCGGTGCAGCTAGCGGATGGCAGGCGCGCGTTCTTCCAGCAAGGCCTCGAGCGGCGCCCCCCCGGCGCCGGTCTTGTATCGGGGCAGGCGCTCCCTTTCCAACACCAGTGTACGAGCGCCTTCACGGGCCAGTTCGTACCCTGCGGTCCCGCCGGCCGGTCCACCGCCGACGACGATCACGTCATAGGCGTTTGCCATCATGGTTACCAGCCCAAGCGCGAGAGTAGGGGAGGGCCCAGGATGAGGAGGCCCACGGCGACGGCGGTTATCGCTGCTGTAAGCACCGCTGCCGCGGCAACATCTTTGGCCTTCTTGGCTAACGGGTGGTAATCCTCGGTCACTAGGTCGATGACTGCTTCAATGACTGTGTTGAATAGCTCGGCGGTGAATACGAAACCTATGGTCAAGGCTATGATGGCCCATTCATCTCTGCGAAGGCCCAGAAACATTCCCGTAATCACCACTATGATCGCGATTGAAACGTGGATGCGGAGGTTCCGCTGGGTCCTCAGGGCGTGCCACAGCCCGGCAAAGGCGCAGCGGAAGCTGTCAAACAGGTTCCGCCTCGAAGTATCCATGTTTCCTCCACTCGCTAATGGTGCCTTGGCGACCTTAGAGGTTGTCAACCCAGTTCGTCATGAACCCTGTTCTACTTTGGTCAGGCTGTACCTTCCTCGAATTCTCGGAGTATGGCTTCCTGTCTGGCCCACATCGTCTGTCGCTCCTCGTCACTCTGATCGTCGTATCCGAGAAGGTGAAGCACGCCGTGGACCACCAAGCGGTTCAACTCCTGTTCCACGGAGTGCCCGAGTTCCTCTGCCTGGGTCAACGCACGGGGATAGGAGACCACGACATCTCCCAAATGGGGGGGAAGTGACAGGGGCGAGACGAACCGTGTATCAGCTTGGTCCATGCCGAACGCGAGGACATCGGTCACGCTGTCCTGGCCGCGATACTTGAGGTTCAGTCGCCTGATGGTTTCATCGTCTGTGATGAGCAGTGCGAGCGACAGCGGGGTCGCAATGTCCTCTTTGCTGAGGGCTCGGTGGATAAGCTCACCTAGGGTTGCGTGATCTACCTTTGTTCGAAACTGGGAGTCGGTCTGGATGCTCAGCTCGATCTCCAATTTCCTCTTCCCTTCCCGCATTTTCCTCAACGTCTTCCGGGTACTTTATGCGGGGATGATACACGCCTTGCAGGACGTTCACGAACGTTTCCTCAATCCTCTGGAGATCCCGCAGGGTTAGATCGCTTTCATCCAGTTGGCCATCCTCCATTCGAGCTCGCATGAGGCTCCCAACCAGTTCGCCGAGCTCCTCTACGGAACGAGGTCTGTTGGCCCGCGAGGCTGCTTCCACTTCATCGGCCAGCATAAGAATAGCCGCTTCGCGACTACGTGGTTTGGGCCCCGGGTAGCGAAACCGCTCCTCAGACGTCGCTGCGGAGCTTTCGGCCTGCTCGAGCGCTTCCTGGTAGAAGTAGCTCGATAAGGCAGTACCGTGATGCTGGGGGATGAAATCTCGTATCTCTTGAGGCAGGCCGTATTTCTTTGCCAACTGCAAGCCGTCCTTGACGTGCGAGGTGATGATCTGAGCACTCGTCTGGGGATCCAGCCGATCATGAGGGTTCACCCCGTCACTCTGATTCTCGGCAAAGAAGTAAGGTCGCAGCATTTTGCCGATGTCGTGATAGTAGGCTCCAACCCGAGCTAGGAGGGCGTTGGCTCCCACCGCTTGGGCCGCTTGTTCTGTCAGGTTGCCTACCATGAGACTGTGGTGATACGTTCCAGGGGCCTTGAGCAGGAGTTCGCGAAGCAACGGGTGAGTCGGCCGCCCCAGTTCCAGCAGCTGAAGGGAGGTCGTGATATTTAGTACATTGCTGAAGAGGAAAAAACCACCCAGAGTCAGGCTCATAGCAAGTATCGCGTTAGCCACACTCGCGCCAGCTATTTGAAATGTTCCCAGGAGATCGTGGTCTTGTTCCAAGGCGCGGAAGAGGAGGATCACACTGAGATTGCTGAGGGCCACATAGACCCCGGCCCACAGAAAGGCGTTCAGCCTTTCTATGCGCCACAGCCTGAGCGAGGCGACAGCGCCACCCGCAAAGCAGTAGAGGACGAACTCAAGGGAACCGCCGGCTATGAACCCGACTATCAGGCTAAGGAGTATCGTAACCACTATCGCGATTTCCGTATCCACGAGAGCAGTGAGGAGCATCGAGATGGCGGCAAGGGGGAACAGATAGCCCAGGACCACGTGACCAGGGATCATCAGCTTTGCCGCCAGAACTGCCAGCGCCGCCAAGAGGCCCACCAAGAGCATGTCTCGCCAACTGTCCCAGAAAGTGGGATGGAGGTAGAGCAAGTACAGAGCGAGAATAAGGACCAACAGAGACGTCAAGAGGACACGGACGGTGATGTCTATCCATCCAATCTGCGGCTGGCGCAGACCAAGCTTGCCCAGCGCTTCCCAGGCGAGCGACGTAGTGACCTCACCCTCCCGTACGATTATCTCGCCCTCCTCCAGCGTCACATAGACCGGCTCGACGGACTCACGAGCTCTGGCCCTTGCTTCCTCTGTGCCCTCTGGGTTGGGAAAGGTGTTTGGGACTATGAAGTTCCTCACCCATGCTTCTACGATAGCTGCATCATCCTCCGGAAGTTCCAGACTGATGAAGGTGTTTACCTGGTTCTTGATCTCCTCCACGTCGTCGGGGCGGATCTCCTGTGGTAATACCTCGTCCCGCAAGACAGACAGGATCTCCTGCGAAACTCGTTCCCAGGAGTCTTCGTCAAGCTGTACGGTGTCGTTGAGCGCTGTCGGCGGAAGTTCCAGGTCCGGGATGGCCTCAATCAGCACCATCTTCGCCGCGGGGGTGGCGTAGATGTCGTGCCGAACAACATCCACATAGTCGAAAAGCTGCTCGACATGGTCGATCTGTTGGCGCGCGATGCTGGCGTCAATAGGGTAGTAGATCTCCTCGACAGCTGCCTCTGCTCTCTGCCTCGCTTCCTCGGTGGTGATTTCGCTCTGGTAGGTGATCCTGCTGGGAGCGCGGATGTCCTGGGGACTGACATCTCCGACCTCGAGACGGACTCGGCTGGGTACGAATTGGAAGCTAAGGACAAAGGTGAGGGTTAGAATGAGGAGAAGGCAGAACACAAAGACCCGAACCGTTCTTCTCGCGGTCAGAGGCTCCTCTGCGATGCCCAGTTCTTCCGGCTGGTCAGATAGGCTTGACGACATGCTAGTTCGTCACCAATGGTGTCAAGGTAAGCAACGGAGCGCCATCAAGCGCTCCACGATGATGATCAATGCTCTTGTCCTTTGTCTGGCGATGTGACGCGTATGTGGAATCTCATCCCATCTCGCTGAGGATTCCCCTCACAACCGTGCTCACTACCTGACCATCAGCTTTGCCCTTCAGCTCAGCCATTAACACTCGCATTACCTCACCCATCTGCGCGGGGCTGGTAGCTCCTACTTCGTCTATCACTTCGTGAGCGCGGGATCTGATCTCCTCCTCCGATAGTTGGGGAGGGAGATACTCCATCAGGACCTTGAGTTCCTCCTCTTCCTGGGAGACCAGATCCTCCCGGCCTCCCTTGGCAAACTCGGCGGCAGATTCCCGCCTCTGCTTCGCTTGTTGCGAGATCACCGCCGTCAGCTCGTTCTCGTTCAGTTGGCGGCCTTTGCTTATCTCGGCATTCTTGATGGCAGCCAGAGTGAGCCGCAGGGTTGTCTTTCGTGTCTCGTCCTTGGCCCGCACTGCTTCCTTCAAGTCGTTTTCCAACTGCTCTTTGAGTCCCATTGTCTCCCCTGAATTCATGCCCGTAGAGGCGGTCGTACGTGGGATGAGGTCAAAGTTTGTAGCCGATCTTTCTCAGGAATGTCTTTCTCTCGGTGACATCGCTTTCGGTCTCTATGCCCTTTGACTTGAATCCATCTATCACCCCCAGCACGCCTCTGCCTTGCTCCGTCTCGCCGATGATCACTTCGAGGGGATTTGCCGTGGCACAGAAGATGGAGCAGACTTCGGCCACCTGCTTGATTGCACCTAGGAGATTGAGCGGATACGCCTCTCTGACGAAGATGATGAATGTGTGCCCGGCGGAAAGTGCAAGAGCGCTGTCCTGAGCTAGCTTTTTCAATTCAGGATCGTTCCCGCTGGCGCGGACCAGGCAGGGACCCGAGGCCTCGCAAAACGCCAGCCCGAACTTCACATGGGGTACGGAATCGACCATCGCCTCGTGAAGGTCCTCCACAGTCTTGATGAAGTGTGATTGGCCAAGGATCACATTGCAGTCTTCAGGTTTGTCTATCGTGACTGTCAACAACTCCATGCTGAACTCCCCTCTGTCACTATTCCATGTCGTCTCTGAAACGCAACGCCATGGTCTCCAGTTTCATCGGTCTCCCACCGAGGAGATGCATGTGCATGTGATCGATCACTTGGCCTGCGCCTGGGCCTGTATTGATCACCAAGCGATATCCGCCCTCAGCAATTCCCTCAGCCTCAGCCAGACGGTGAGCTGTAGCGAACATGCTAGCCAGCAATGAGTTGTGCGATTCACACAGGCGCTGCATGGATACCACATGCTCGTTGGGGACAATCAGGATATGCGTCGGCGCCTGAGGTCTGATGTCTCGAAAGGCTGTCACGGCCTCGTCCTGATAGAGCGTATCGCTCTCTGCCTGTCCCGCAACTATCTTGCAGAAGACACACCCCATGCAGGAGTCCTCCTTCCAGGATAGCTGGCTGCATGACACGTCGCTGCGTTCGGCCTAAGGCTCCAACTCGAGGTCTTCTTCTCGGAATATGTCAGAGGCGATGATGAAGCGCTGTATCTCGTTGGTACCTTCCAGAATGCGAGTGATGCGTGCGTCGCGATACATGCGCTCCACGGGAAGATCCCTGATGTAGCCAGCGCCGCCGTGAAGCTGCACTGCCTTGTTGGCAACCCTGCACGCCACCTCCGAGCCGAAGAGCTTGCACATGGACGCCAGCCGAGTATACTTCGCTCCCTGCTCGACACCCCAGGCAGTCCGATACACGAGGCAGCGTAGAGCCTCGATCTCCGTGGCCATGTCTGCGATCATCGAGGAGATGGCCTGTTTCTTGGCTATGGGAGCGCCGAACTGCTCTCGGTCCCTGGCGAACGTGATACTCGCCTCCATGGCGCCCTCAGCGGCGCCCAAGCAGATGGCCGCCAGGCTGAGGCGGCTGAAATCCAGTGTCCGGGCTGCAGCGTCAGCGCCCTTGCCCAAGCCTTGCTCCTCCCCTCCCAAGACGTTCTCAGCCGGAACTTGACAATCATCGAAGAAGAGTTGCACAATGGAGCACCCCCTGATGCCCATCGTCCGCTCGGTGCGGCCGACCTTGAAGCCTGGATAGTCCTTCTCCACGATGAAGCCAGTTATGTCCTCTCTACCGGCCTCCAGCTCCGTGGTGGCGAAGACGGTGAAGATCTCCGCAATGTTACCATTGGCTACATACGTCTTCGTGCCGTTGAGAACGTAGTGGTCATCCTGCTGCACAGCGGTGGTCCGGATCTGAGCGATGTCTGAGCCTGCACCTGGTTCCGTCAAGCAGAAGGCCCCCATCTTCTCGCCTTTGGCCAAAGGCACGAGATACTTCGATTTCTGTTCGTCGGTGCCGTTCAAATAGATGACCATGGCGCCCGAGGAAGTGTGGATACCCAGCGAGCAGGCCGTTGCCAGGCAGACCTTGGCCAATTCCTCAACCAGCATGCAATAGGCAAGGACCCCAATCCCGGCCCCTCCGTACTCTGCTGGGAAGGGCAGGCCCATGAATTCCATCTCCGCTGCCTTCTTCAGCGTCTCGAGAGGGGGACGCTCCTCCCTGTCTATGGCATCGGCCAAGGGAGCTACTTCGTTCTGGGCGAAGTCACGAAACAGCTCCTGGAACATCTGCTGTTCTTCGGTAAGGGCGAAGTCCATGGACGTTCCCTCCTACTTGTCCTGGAACTTGGGTTGCCTCTTCTCCAGGAAGGCGCTCAGACCCTCGCGCATGTCCTCCGTTTCGACCAGGCCGGAGAACTTGTCAGCTTCGATCTCCAAAGCCTCGGGCAGGCTCACACCGAGTCCCCTGCTGACGGCCTCGACGGCGGCAGTGATGGAGGGCCTCCCGAAGGATGTGATCTTCTTGGCCAGACCGACGGCTGTTTTCATCACCTCTGTGCCTGGCACGGCCTTGTTGACCAGTCCGATGCTGGCTGCCTCAGCGCCGGTGATCCTGTCGCCCGTGAGGATCAGTTCCAGAGCCTTCCCTTTGCCCACCAGCCGAGGGAGGCGCTGGGTGCCTCCGAAGCCGGGGATTATCCCGAGGCCGATTTCGGGTTGGCCGAACATCGCCCTGTTGTTCGCGATGCGCATATGGCAGGACATGGCCAGCTCGTTTCCTGCACCCAGGCAGTGGCCATTGATGGCAGCGATGATGGGCTTGGGAGAGTTCTCGATAGTCTGGAATAACTCATGGACTTGCATCACTATCTCTTTGGCCTCGCCTGGTGTCTTGAGCTCCAATATGGCGTTGATGTCGGCGCCGGCCACGAAGACCATTTGCCCACCCCCTGTGATGACGATGGCTTTGACCTCGTCGTCGGCCCAGGCCTCGTCCAGGGCGCTCTGCAGGTCGGTCACCACCGGTTGGGAGATCATGTTCACCGGAGGGTTGTCGATCGTGATGATGGCTACCCGATCCTCCTTGGCCAGCTTCACGTATTGCCTTTCAGTCATCTTCATTCCTCTCTAAGCGTGTCACGTCATGGTCATCTGTGGAAGGCCAAGACCTCCAGGGCCTCAATACACCGCTCTATTGACCGACATGCTCCAGGAACCCTCTGCCAGTCTTCTCCCCGAGGTGATTGGCGCGTACGTGGAGGCGCAGCAGGCGGGCCGGGTGAAATCTTGGGCCATACTGCTTCTTGAACTCCTCCAGCTTGGTCAACACCACGTCGAGACCGATCCTGTCAGCCATGGCCAGCGGACCCATGCGCTCGTCGCCCATCTTCATGCCGATGCCGGCGATGGCTGCCATATCAATGTCGCTGGCAGAGGCGATGTGCTCCTGGACGCACAGAACTGCCTCGTTGATGAGGGGCATCATCAGGCGATCCGCGGTGAACTCAGTCCCAGTGACCGCCCCTGGCTCGGACTGTATCTCTTTGATCATTTCTTTCACGGGCTCGTCGGTCTGGTCGCCGTAGCCGTAGAATCCGGCCCCGGCCTTCTCGCCGAAACGGCCAGCCTGGTACAGCTTTTCGAAGATTTTGGCCGCGTGGAGGCGCTCACCGTACTCCTCAGTCAGGTACCTCCCTGTCATGTAGCAGATGTCGGTGCCTATCATGTCCATCAGGGTGAAGGGGCCCATGGGCCAGCCAAATTCCACCATCGCTGCGTCGATCTCCTCGCTCGTGGCAGCGCCCTCCTCCAGGCAAAGTGCTGCCTCGTTCAGGTAGGCCATCAGCAAGCGGTTGACCAGAAAGCCGGGACACTCCTGCACCACTACAGGTATCTTACGCAAGGATTCTGAGAACATGACCACGTCGCTAATCGTTTCTTCATTGGTGTCCAGGCCGGGTACAACCTCCACCAGTTTCATCACGTGGGCCGGACTGAAGAAATGCATGCCGATCATCTTGTGGGGTTTGTTCGTGGCCGCTCCCATCTCCGATATCGACAGTGCCGTGGTATTAGAAGCGAGAATGGTGCTCTCGGGGCAGACCTCTTCCAACTCATTGAAGACCTGCTTCTTCAGGTCCATTTTCTCCGGCACGGCTTCGATGACTATGTCAGCGTCCTCGAATCCCTCGTAGGTGAGGGTCGCCTGGACAAGATCCATCTTCTCCATCATCGTGGACTGGTCCATCTTGCCCTTGTCCACTCGCCTCTGATAGATCTGCCGAATCCTATCTATTCCCTTGTCCAGCAAGTCTTGGTCAATGTCCTTCAGGACGACCGGCAGGCCAGAATAGGAGATGACCTGGGCGATCTCGGCACCCATGAAACCTGCGCCCACCACTCCAGCTTTGAAGATGTACATGCTTTGCTCCCTCCTTCACGGACGCAAATGCTGGGCTCACCACGTTTTCAACGGCAACGCCGCTTCAGGCGAGCCCAGGCGGACGAAATAGAGCCACTCATCGGGGTAGGTGGCGAATGCTTTCTCGTCTGCTTCGTTCAAAGTCTTGCCCAGGAAATGATCTCCGCTTTCGGGGTGGATGGCGAGGATGTCACCCTCGTGGGCTGGCTCCAGGTCGCTCTTTAGCTTCTCGTATACCACTTGTCCTCTGGAGATGAATTCTGCCCTCTCGTCCTTGTCGTACATGTTCTCGTTGCTCCTACTTCCTCTCAAAGATCATTGCCCCTCCTTGACCACCACCGACACAGGCTGTGATCAAGCCGAGGTTGGCATCCTGTTTGATCATCTCGTAGAGCAGAGTGACCGCCAAGCGCGCTCCCGTGCAACCGACGGGATGGCCCAAGGCTATGGCTCCGCCATTGGGATTGACCTTCTCCCAGTCGAAACCGTCCTTTTCGAGCTCTATTCCGCAGGCTAGAGCTTGGGCAGCAAAGGCTTCGTTGAGCTCAATGATGTCGATGTCGGTCAGCTTGAGGCTGGCCCTTTCCAGAGCAAGGGGCACGGCCTTCGTCGGTCCTATGCCCATGATCTCAGGTGGCACGCCGGCATACGCGTAACTGCGGATGTAAGCCATCGGTTCCAGACCAAGTTCGTCGGCCTTCTCCTTGGTCATCAGGATGAGGGCCGCCGCACCATCGGAGATAGGGCAAGCGTTGGCAGGGGTGACCATGCCGTCTTTCTTGAACACTGTGGGGTACAGGGCGGCTTTTTCGACGGTGAGACCTGCATTTATGTTCTCGTCCTGGGTGATTTCCTCCCTCGCGACCTCTTGACCTGCCACGCGCTTGATCACCTCTACGGGCACTATTTCGTCCTTGAACTTGCCCATGCGGGTAGCCATGAAGGCCTTCCTGTGACTCTGGACCGCGAATTCGTCCAGTTCTCGACGGCTCAGTCCGTAGAGAAGGGCCAGATTCTCCGCCGTGTAACCCATGATCATGTCGCAGACCGGATCGGTCAAGCCTTCCCACAGAACGTCGATGAATTCGGTACTCCTGAGCTTCAGTCCCCAGCGGGCTCCGCGCACCGTATAGGGGGCATAGCTCATGGACTCGGTGCCCCCTACGAGAAAGGCCTCTCCATCGCCAGCCGCGATGGCCTGGCAGGCGTTGCTCATGGCCACCATGCCGGAGACACAATTCCGCTGGACCGTGTAGCCGGGGACGTGGGTCGGAACGCCAGCCATAAGAGCGGCCACACGAGTGACGTTGGGGGCATCGGAGAATTGACCGCAGCATCCGAAGATGACATCGTCGAAGACATTGCCGTCAATCCCTGTGCGCTTCATCACCTCTACCATGACGATCCTAGCGAGTTCCTGCGGCGGCATGTCCCTGAGGCCCCCGCCGTGACTGCCTATGGGGGTCCGAACCCCTCCAACGACTACGGCTTCCTTCATCACCTCATCTCCTGGCTGTAGACATCACGTGTAAGACGCGTTGTGTCTGTCCGAGGATTCTACACTAAAAGCCTTGAAACAACAACTACGCTCAGTCTTGTCGATCACCACCGCGGTATGCTTGGCGAATGCCTGGTCCATGTGGTAGAATTGGCCGAGTGTTTGCGTGGGGATCCTACTCAGTTGGAATGGGAAACCTCTGTGGACCAATGTCGATAAGGGTATTGCCTGAGGAAGTCGCATCCAGAATCGCAGCGGGTGAGGTGATCGAGCGCCCAGCTTCGGTGGTCAAGGAGTTGGTGGAGAATTCCATTGATGCCGCAGCCAGCAACATCAAGGTCGAGATGCGTCAGGGGGGAAAGCGTCTCATACGGGTGATCGACGATGCGGAGGGAATCCCGTCTGGCGAGGTGCTTTTGGCCTTCGAGCGGTATGCCACCAGCAAGCTGGGGGCGGTCAACGATCTTTCCCGCATCGCAACGCTTGGATTCCGGGGGGAAGCCCTCCCCAGCATCGCGGCAGTATCCCACGTGACTTTGGTAACCAGGGCTGAAGGCGAGGAGGTTGGCACCCTGCTACGGTTGGAGGGTGGGGAAGTGGTACGGCACGAGCCGCGCGGAGCGGCTCGAGGTACAGTCGTCACAGTGGAGAACATCTTCTACAATATGCCTGCCCGACAGAAGTTCCTGCGCTCAGAGGCCACGGAGGCACGCCACGTGAGTGAGCTGGTCACCTGCTATGCGATGGCGTATCCAGGGTTGCGGTTCAGCCTGCTCAGCGACGGACGAACCGCCTTCCAGTCCAAGGGAACTGGGGAGTTGTACGACGTGCTGGTGGATGTCTATGGTGTGGAAATCGCTCAGCATATGCTGGAGATCGTGGCTGATTCGCGGGGCAAATCAACCATATCCGTGAGCGGGTTCGTAAGCGATCCTGCTGTGCACCGCTCTACTGGCCGCCATTTGCTGACACTGGTAAATGGCCGCTGGGTGCGGGATCGCCTGATCAACTACGCTATCAGAGAGGCTTACCACACTTTGCTGCCTAGGGGACGGCATCCCATCGCCGTAGTGCAGGTGGTCTTGCCTCCAGACCAGGTGGATGTCAACGTACATCCGGCGAAGAGCGAGGTACGTTTTCGCAACAGCGGCGAGGTGTTTGCCGCGGTTCAGAAGGCGACGCGAGGCACCGTTGCACAAAAAGGGGCAGTGCCTCGGGAACCATCTCGCGTTGCCTGGCTGGCAGCGTTCGAGACGCGCCAGAGACGCCTCGTAGAGCTTGGCGGAACCGCGGGACCCAGCCCTGGGGAACTGGCTCTGGAGGTGCAACGATCAGCCGTCCAGCCAGCTGCAGCCGTCGAGCGGTCCGCCTCCGGGAAGCTTCCGATGCTGAGGGTTCTGGGTCAGCTGGGACGTACTTACATCATCGCAGAGGGACCGACAGGTATGTACCTCATAGATCAACACGCCGCCCACGAGCGAGTGCTGTATGAGCGTTGTCAGACAGAGAGGGCAGGATCAGGTGTGTCCTCGCAGAAGCTCTTGGAACCGCTCGTGGTGGAAGTAGGGCCTAGGCAGACGGTTCTCACCGAAGAGCATCTGGCCGGACTGACAGATTTCGGTTTCGAGATAGAGCCTTTCGGGGCTGATGCCTATCTCGTGCGCGCGGTGCCGGCAATCCTGCAGGGGACCGATCAGGAACAGGCGATGATGGACATCCTGGACGAAGGGGGCATGGGAGGGACTGTCCAGGCCTGGGAAGAGAAGGTGACCATCAACCTGGCTTGCCACGGGGCGACAAAGGCCGGACGGACTCTGACTATGCAGGACATGCAAGGATTAGTGCGGCAGCTGGAAGAGACAAGTCTGCCGCGGACGTGTCCTCACGGACGCCCCACCATGCTCCACGTAAGCGCGGAGCGGTTGGAGCGAGAATTCGGTCGAAAATAAGCAGTATTTGGAGGTGTGAGCTTTGAGCAAGTGTTGGGCTCCGTCGATCTTGGCGGGAGCGCTGTTAGTAGTGACCTTACTGATCAGTGGCTGTGCGGCGGGGAGACCACTTGTCTACGACGTGGGAATCCA
This sequence comes from uncultured Anaerolineales bacterium, assembly GCA_964573815.1. Lineage (GTDB taxonomy): Bacteria > Chloroflexota > Anaerolineae > UBA7937 > B3-Chlor > CAYGAW01. Next base: position 11,957 of record CAZNMJ010000012.1, on the reverse strand, counting down.
GCCCGATGTCATCTCACCCAACGCCGATGGCGTCGACGATGTGGCCAGGGTGACCTACAAGATCTCTCGTCACAGTCGGTTGTATATATACTTCATCGACGCCGAGGGCCGAGAGTACCATTTCCGAGACGGCAATCAGCGTTCTCCGGGCGAATATGAAGCCCTTTTCGGGGGCGGCATCGAGGGTCAGGTACTAGCAGACGGTCAATACACATGGGTCGTGGAGGTTGTTGATGATTCCTCCGCGGAGACCGAGAGGGTGGAGGGCCAGTTGACGGTGGTCGGAGCCGACAGCATCGGCCCTGGACTGGAGGATTTCACCGTCTTCCCTCAGGTCTTCACCCCCAATCAGGACGGCATCAACGACCGCATATCCATCAGTTATCGTCTTATGGAACCGGCCGAGGTAGAGGTCTACATTCGGGACGAGGACGGCAATCGGCATCCGGTGGGACTGCCCAAGACGCGGTGGGATGAGGAGCAGTTCGACTTGGAGGACAGCCCCAGCAAGGTGGCATTGGAACCGGGATTGTGGGAGTACGACTACGATGGGGGTATTGACCTTGGTGCTTCGCCACCCCCTGATGGCCAATACACAGTCGTCGCCGTAGCCGCTGATAAGGCCGGTAATCAGGTGGTGAAGGAGGCTCCTCTGATTATCGAGGACGGAGGCCTGCCTCTGGCTGAGATACAGACCGTGGAGTTCTATCCGACCGTCGTCCCCTTGGGCGGTACACTGCACCTCACGGTTACTGTCGAGAACGTCGGTGGTGTGGGCATTCGCACCAAGGGTCCGGCGTCGGGAACTACCTACACCAGCCGCGAGAATTTCAACACACTGGGATTCTACGAGGAACCAGGGATATTCCGCGTTGGCGTTGACTTCGAAGGCAACACCGACGGGCGTCCGTACACGTATCGTTGGCAATTGGGCAGGGACGAGGATCTGGAGGAGAGGATCATTAACGGTCAGCGCTACCTATACCTCCTTCCCGGCCAGCGAGTGACCGTGGTGGGCCACATCACCATCACCGACGAACCGCCGAAGATCAACCCCTACTACTGGTCAGGCCTTGTTCATGAGCAGGTGCGGACAGTCAACGATCGTCAGAATCCCACAGAGATCACAATTGGCTTCTGAAAGCCGCATGCCAGCAGATGAACCTCTCAGTCGTCGTCGTCAGCTACAATACCAGAGACCTCCTACACGCCTGCCTGACCTCTGTGACCTCGACAATGGCTTCGGCGTCGAACTACGAGGTGATCGTGGTGGACAACGCCTCGCTTGACGGCAGCGCAGCCATGGTGAAAGAGACCTTTCCCCAGGCAAACCTGATCGTCAACCAAGAGAATCGTGGCTTTGCGGCCGCCAACAACCAGGCCATCGAAAGGAGCACCGGGCGACATGTGATCCTCCTCAACCCGGATACCGTGGTGAGAAAAGGGGCCTTGAACGCCATGGTGAAGTTCTTGGACGACAACTCCGAGGTTGGAGTAGTGGGATCCAAGCTTGTCTTTCCAGATGGGAGTTTTCAACACTCGGCCTTCAGCTTTCCGACCTTACTCATGATCTTCATCGATTTCTTCCCTCTCAACCATCGAGTTCTCAATTCCCGTCTGAACGGTCGCTATCCTCGCGCGCTGTATGACGCAGGAAATCCCTTTCCCATCGATCATCCTCTGGGCGCAGGATTGATGGTCCGGCGAGAGGTGATCGAAGAAGTGGGCTTGCTTGACGAGCGCTTCTTCATGTACTGTGAAGAGATCGACTGGTGCATGCGCATCAAGAAGGCCGGATGGGAGATTCTCTACTTACCCGAAGCAGAGATCGTTCACCATGTGGGGCAGAGCACAAAGCAGTTTCACAGCGACATGTTTGTGGAGTTGCACAAGAGCCGTTACCGGCTCTACGAGAAACACTACAGCCGGTCCTTTCGGCGCATGGCCCGCCTCCTCGTGACCCTGGGCGTGGCCTATCGGAGCATGCGAGACCGCTGGGCCTTCTGGCGTGGTTCAGTGGACCAGGATGCGTTGAATGAGCGCCTGGATGCATATCGTCGCATTCGCTCGCTCTCATGACCATCCGGTCGAAGGCAGCACTTTGTTCGAGCCGTCAACGGGACTGATGGCAGAGATATCTGTCGTAGTTCTCACCAAGAACGAGGAGAAGAACATCGCGCAATGTCTGGAGACCCTACAGTGGGCGGACGAACTTCTCGTTCTTGACTCCTTCAGTGAGGACGCGACCACCGATATCGCATTGAGCAAGCGGGCCGAGGTTCGTCAGCTGCGCTTCGTCAACTATCCGTCGCAGCGGAACGCTGCTCTGCGGATGGCAAGCAAAGGCTGGGTGTTTTTTGTCGATGCTGACGAGCGGGCCACTCCGGAGCTAGCGGAGGAGATACGAAGGGCCGTTGAGCACGCGGGTTTTGATGGCTGGTGGGTGCCAAGGAAGAACTACATATTCGGCAAGTGGATCCGCCATGCTGGGTGGTCTCCCGACTATCAGTTGCGCCTCCTGCGGAGGGACAGGGCAAGCTATGACGAGCGCCGCGAGGTGCATGAGCTCGTTGAGCTAGATGGCGATGCCGGCTACCTGGAGAACCCGTTGATTCACTACAACTATGAGACGGTACGCGAGTTCAGGGAAAGACAGGATCGATACAGCGATTTCGAAGCCAGGATGCTGTTGGAGAGTGGGCGTCGAGCCAGACCTCACAACTTCATCCTTCAGCCGTTGCGTCACTTCCGTTGGCGGTACGTCACTTTGCGCGGCTTCAAAGACGGCTGGCGCGGGCTTCTGCTTAGTGCGCTCACGGCGTACTATGAGATAGTGAGATACAGAAAGCTCTGGCACCTACAGAGAGAATAGACGTTCAGCCTCTAGCCGGATTCCTCTCCGCAAGTTCTGTGATCCGCGCATAGCCCTGGTGCAGCAGCTCCTTGATCTCCTCTGCGCACTTCAGGTGGAGATCTAGCGAGCCGCTGCCAGAGGGATCAAGGATATCAAATCTCTTGCCCGCCATCTCACTCAGCAGATAAATCTTCTCTCTGGTGTCAGGGAATTCGAGCGCCAACGCCTCTTTGTGATCTTGGGTCATGACCAGGATCAGGCTGGCCTGAGCGACATCCTCGGAGGTCAGATGACGGGTCCGATGGTCACTGATGTCCAGGCGCAGTTCGTCCATGGCCTCAAGGGTGTGAGGGGAAGCCATCAAGCCATCTCTGGTCCAAGTTCCGGCGGAGCGGACGTCATAGAGCTCATCCTTCCCGTCCGTCTGCAATATGTCCCTGAGAATTCCTTCTGCCATGGGAGAACGGCAGAAGTTCCCCGTGCAAACGAAGAGGATCGTACCGCCCATCCCTATGCCAGCTCCGGCTCAATCAAACCGTAGTTACCGTCCTTGCGCCTGTAGATGATATTCAGTTCCCCTGTGTTGGCGTTTAGAAACAGGAAGAAGTCGTGACCCAGCAGTTCCATCTGTTCCGCCGCCTCCTCCTCGTCCATGGGCAAGACTACGAAACGCTTGGTTCTGACAATCCGTCTTGGTTCATGCTCCTCGTATTCTTCGATTGGGAGCATGAGTTCCTCTTCTTGGAACCGGCCGCGATCCCGTCTTCTCGTCTTGTAGCGCATGATGCGGCGATACATCTTGTCCAGTACCGCGTCAAAGGCAGTGAAGACATCTGCTGCCCTTTCCTCAGCGCGCAAGATAGTGCCCCTCGCGCGCACAGTCAGCTGCGCAATGTACCGATCTTCGGCGCTCTTCGCGCTTTCGCGAGTCAGTTCTAGTGATGCGTCGTCGATGACACCTAAGTACCTATCCAGCCTGCCTGCTTTCTTCTCGACATACTCCCGTACTCTGTCGCTGATCTCCATATTCTTGCCGGTGATAGTAAGTTCCATGTCCGGATCCTCCGTGTGTGATGATTCGTTTTCAGCGTCCGTGCCACCTCTCGCGAGCTAGTACGAGCCCCCATACCTCACGGGCGCCAGCTTGCTGTAATGCGATGCTGCAAGCCTCCAATGTGGCCCCTGTGGTACAGACATCGTCCACCACCAGGACTCTCTGTCCCTTCAGACCGCTGTCAACGCAGCGGAAAGCTCCTCTTACGTTCTCTCGTCTCTGCGGGGCACCAAGGCCTACCTGGGGGGTGGTGCTCTTGACCCGCACAAGGGAATCGTCCATCAAGGGTATGCCGACCGCTCTCTGTATCTCCTTGGCCAGGAGGGCAGCCTGATTGTAGCCTCGTTCTTTGAGACGCCGAGGGTGGAGAGGTACAGGGACGATGACGTCTATGGGCAGCTGATTCTGCGCCAGGTAGTCGCCTGCGAGTTTGCCCAGGGCAGGGGCCAGGGAACGCAAGTTGGAGTATTTGAACCGATGAATGGCCGTTCTCAGTGGGTCTTCAAGGTAGGCCACTGCCCGTATGCCATCGATCTGCGGCGGAGCCCTGTGGCAAGAGGGGCAGATGCGGGGTGAAGAAGTTGCCTGTCCACAGCTGGGGCACAGCGGCGGCCGGATGAATTCGATCTCCTGGTGGCACGCGGGGCATATCCAGCCGCCACTGTGTTGACAGCTGACGCAGCGAGGCGGGAAGAGAAGATTCAGCAAACCTTCACTTGTTGCCTGCCAGCTCCGTCGCAACTTCAAGGATGTGCCCTTATGGCTTGGCGCCAGGGGAATGTGCGTGGCTCCTGTCCCGTACCCACTCCTGTTGGGCTGCCCGCATTCGCGTCCGGGTGCAGGCGAGTAAGGGTGGGTGCTCAGAACCCCGAGAAAGCGGTTCTGAGGGCAGGCAAGGCAGGCCCTAGCAGAACCACAAAGAGGGCCGGGAAGACCAGAAAGACCAAAGGTATCATCATCTTGATGGGGGCTTGGTGAGCGAGCTCTTCGGCCCTTTGGCGTCGCCTGATGCGCATCTGTTCGGACTGGATGTGCAGAACCCTTGCCAGGCTCACACCCAACTGGTCAGCCTGAATGATGGCCGCCACGAAGCTAGTCAGGTCCGCGACATCGGCCCGGTCGGCCATCGATCTCAGCGCCTCACGACGCAAAGTCCCCATTTGAATCTCCACAAGCACACGCGTGAAGGCTCGACTCAGCGCGTTGTCCCACTTCTCCACTACCTTGGACATGGACTGGTCAAAGCCCAGGCCCGCTTCGACGCAGATGGTCAGAAGATCGAGCGCATCGGGCAGAGCCTTCAATATGCTGGCCTTGCGGTTCCTGATCCTCAAGGTCAGCCAGATAGTGGGCAGGAAGTAGCCCAAGGCGCCTGCAATGGCTGTGACCAGGATCTGGTTCCGCAAGGGCAGCCGCGAGATGAACGACAGGGCGAAGAACGCCGCGGCGCACAGCGCCGCTGAGGCCAGTCTCAGCCCTGTGAACTCAACCGGTGACCAGCCGTATGGGTTGCCCGCCAAGTCCAGATTGTGCTGGATGCTCTCTATGTTTCTGCGTGGAGTCAGACGTGCGAAGGCGTTGGCAATAGTCCGCAACACAGGTCTGATCACTCGATCATGGAAGGGTGCGGCTAGCTCGATCTCCTCAAGAGTCATGATCTCCCGCGTGCCGAACTCGCCCAGGCGCTCCTCCATGATATCAGTTCGGCGCAGGGAAACCAGACCCGCGAAAACGATGATGATGCTTCCTCCAATACCCAAGGCGATCAGCAGCGGCAGCAGATTGGCAGACATCTCCTACATCTCCTCACCTGATCCCGAGAACAAAGCTCACACCTCGATGTTCACAACACGACTGATGATGATCCAGCCGAGACCCATCCCCGCGGCGGACGCCACTATCATTTGCATGCCGCACGCATCCTCCCACAGCTGCGACATGTAGTCAGCGTTCATGACAAAGAGCACGCCCGCAACGGCTACGGGCAGGATACTGACAATATACCCGGAGTATCTGGCCATGGCGGTCAAGGTCCTGATTTCTCCCTTGATTCGCACCCTCTCTCGTATCGTATACCCGATGGTGTCCAAGATCTCCGCCAGGTTACCGCCTACCTCATGGTGGATGTTGATAGCGGTTACCATCATGTCAAGGTCGTCGCTTGTGATGCGTCTGAGAAGATTGTTCAGTGCTTCTTGTGTACTCAGCCCCAATCCAATCTCCCGGGTAAGGCGCGCGAACTCCTCGCTCGCGGGTGGGGCCAACTCTCGAGCCACCATCTCCATGGATTGCATGAGGCTGTATCCCGAGCGCAGGGAGTTGGCCAGCAAGGTGATGGTGTCGCCCAATTGATCATTGAAGGCGTTCAGGCGCCTCGTCTGCCGGATCTTCAGGAACAGACGGGGGATGATGAAGCCCAGTAGAGCACCCCCGACTGCTCCTATGATCCAGAGTTGCCGGACCAGGAAGGCGCCGACCAACGCTCCAGCGATCACGGCTCCCACGCTCAGCAGCGCGAATTCGGCCACAGTGAGCTTGAGATTGGCGCGAGCGAGATCGGTGGACATACGCTTGGCGAAGCTCTGCTGGGCGAGGGCTCGATCGAGAGTCTCCACTACTTCCGGGACGGGGCGCTCTCCTCTTTCGGCTTTCTTCGGTGCCTCCTCGGAAACAGAGGCTGTAACCTCTCCCAGGCGTGTGATGACCCGCGATCGGGAACCGATCACCCGTGACACCCCCAGGAATAGGATCAGTATGGAACCGCCGGCCAACAATGGCAAGATGATGGTCAGGGGGTCCATTTTCGATACCTCCCTTTATCCCCTGAAACGGCCTCTCGGGTCGTAGCCAAACAACTCCGCATCCAGATGGTAGCCTGCTCCGTCTATGAGTTCTGTGAACTTCGGTCGAACCCCAGTGGGACGCAACTGTCCCACGATACGTCCATCGTCGAACCCTGTCTGTTCGAATGAGAACAGATCTTGTAGAACGATGACATTGCCCTCCATGCCCTGCACTTCGGTGATGCTGACCAACTTGCGTGAGCCATCTCGGAGCCGTTCCTGGTGGACAATCAGGTGGAGGGCCGATGAGACTTGCTCGCGGATTGCGCGGTGAGGGAGGTCGGTGCCTGCCATCAGGACCATGGTCTCCAGACGAGCCAGGGTGTCGCGAGGGCTGTTGGAGTGGCAGGTGGTTAGGCTGCCGTCGTGGCCAGTGTTCATAGCCTGCAACATGTCCAACGCCTCACCACCTCGCACCTCGCCTACGACTATTCGATCGGGGCGCATTCGGAGTGAGTTGATCACAAGGTCTCGGATGGTGACTTCACCTTTGCCCTCAATGTTGGGTAGCCGCGATTCCAGCGATATGACGTGTTCCTGCTGTAGCTGGAGCTCCGCAGCATTCTCAATAGTGATGATCCGCTCATCGTTGGGAATGTAGGCGGAGAGCACGTTCAGAGTGGTTGTTTTTCCAGAGCCGGTACCGCCAGAGATGACGACGTTGAGCCTCGACTTCACGGAGATCTCCAGAAACTCCGCGATTTCTGGCGTCAGAGTGCCAAAGCCGATCAAGTCTTCCATGGAATACGGCACCTTCGAGAACAGCCGGATAGTGATGATCGGCCCCTGAATTGAAAGCGGTGGAATGATGACGTTGACACGTGACCCGTCAGGCAGACGTGCGTCAACGTAGGGTTGGCTCTCGTCGACGCGTCGGCCCAGAGGGGCCACGATACGGTCTATGATGCGCATCACGTGCTCGTCGCTCTCGAAATTGTAGGAGGTCTTCGAGATCTTCCCTTCGCGCTCGATGTATATGCTCTCAGCGCCGTTGACCATGATCTCCGTGAGTGTCTCATCCTGGAGCAGCGGCTCCAGCGGACCCAACCCCATGATCTCCGCCACTATCTGTTCAAGGAGGACGCTCCGCTCCGTGCGGCTCAGGACAGCGTTCTCCTCCGCCAGCACGGTGCTGAACATCTCTTCGATGACAGAGCGCACCTCAGCCGTCTGGGAGAGATCCATGCGCGGATCGAGCTCGGCGATCACTTTCTTTTGCACGCGGGTCTTCAACTCAGAAAAAGTGTCTCGGGCTGGGCTCGCGGGCCGGCGTTTCAGTCTCAACTCTTCCAGCTTCGTAGTGCGGATTTCGTCCTCAGGCTTCTGCCCTCTCTCTATTCGTTTTAACAGGGACATTCAGGTTCGCCTCCTCGGTTTCATCATCCTTCGTTTCATGCTGGTTAACTAGCCGAATATGCGCCCGATCAAGTTCTTGGACGCAGTTGCACTCTCAAGCTTGCCGGCTGTCTCCCTTGATTTCTCCGCTTCGGCCGCGGTTTCTGCTCGTAGCAAGTCGGCGAGTTGCGCGATGCTCTTGACAACGGGGGACTTCTGACTACTGAAGACTAGCGGTATTCCTTTGTTGGCGGCTGCAGTGACCGGGCCATTGTCCCTCGGTACGGTGGCCCACACCGGGTGCCTGATGTGGGCTGCGATGTCTTTGTCGGTTATCCCGTCATTTCGGCCGATCTTGTTGACAACTAGTTTCGTCTTGCTGAGATAGCCCAGCGCATCCAGCGCTTCGAGAAACAGCCTCACGTTCTTGATGTTGGGTATGTCGGGAGTCATGACCAGGAGAATCCGATTTGAGATCTCCAGTATGGTAAGGACGACGTCATCTAGGTAGGAAGCGGTGTCGACGATGGTGTAGTCATACAGCAGCCTGAGATTTCTGAGGATGTCTTTCATGTCATCCGCGGTGATCATATCCGCCACGTCCGGCCTTGGTGGGGCCAGAAGAATCTTCGTCCCTGAGGGGTGGGCCACAAGGACATCGCTCAAGAAGTCTACGTCGAGAGTGTCCATGTGTGGGACGAGGTCACTAATGCACCTGGTGGGCTGCATGTTGAGGAGCACCGCCACGTCTCCAAACTGGAGATCGCCATCTACGAGAGCCACTCTGCCCTCTTCGTTCTTCAGACTAAGCGCCAGGTTGGTAGCGATGGTGCTGCAGCCACTTCCACCCTTGGGACTATAGACGCTGACAATCTCACCTTCCCTGATGGCCACACCGGCCTCGGTGACCAGTCCAGCAGTCGCCGCTTGGGGGCGCACTATCTCTGGTTGAACTAGTATCGTCCTTGGCTTCAACTGATACACGCGACGGATACTGGCTATCAGTTCGTCTGCAGAGAACGGCTTCACCAAGAACTCCCTGGCGCCGGCAAGCATCGAGCGGCGAAGATAGTCCGTCTCGCCTTGCACCGACATCATTACGATCTGAACTTCTGGGGCCGATTGGGCGATGGACTCGGTAGCGGTGATGCCATCTATGTCCGGCATGTTGATGTCCATGAGCACGATATCGGGGCGCAAGTCCCGGGCCATCTCGATCCCTTCGGATCCGCTGGCGGCGGCACCGACCACCTCGATGTCTTTCTCGAAGTAGAGCAACTTGCGTACGTTCTCCCGAGTCTCGGGAATGTCATCCACTATTAGGACCCGGATCTTGCTCTCCAGTTGTTCACTCATAAGGATCTTCTCACTGTTGGAAACCAGGTGAATCTAGTCCACCACGGCCTATTTGGCTACTCACTCGGCGGTGGTGCCACGATGTATCTCGTCGGATCCGGAGGCAGCGCGATCTCGAAACGCGTCATTACGTACTGCAAACTGACCGTTTCTGTGCGTACTTGCTGGTGGTCGTCCCGACCGCGCAGGACCAGGTCTATCGAAGCACCGCTCTCGCGGGCAAACTTGACAACCAGAGCGTCTTGCTGCGTCAAGAGCAGGGTCAGGGTGTTGCTGCGCGCGGGCTGTACCTCTGGTACCTCTTCTTCTACCTCCTCACCTTCTGGTGCCGGCGTGGGGGTCGGCATCAGCCAGGGACCCACGCGATACACCTCGACGTCCTGTAGCAACAGTTGAGCCAGCAAGACAGGTATTGGCTCTGGACATGGCACGGGACACCCTTCCACCGCCGGGGCGATGGGTTCGGGAAGCTCTTGTTCTGTGTCTAGCAGTTCGTAAGAGATGAGAATATCCACGAAGTCGCCGTTCTGGATCGCCCCGGCGACGCCCCGCAGTTCTGTGGTCTGGAAGGCCATAGCCACCCTGGGCCGCCCCTGGGCGTCCGGAGTGATATTCAGGGAGGCATTCTTCCCTTCCCGCACAACAGCCTGCGGATCGACGATCCAATCTGACATGATGAATGAACCGCGCATAATCGTTCTGGCGGCTCTCCGTCCAATCACCGCCTCAGGGGCCAAGAGATGGTTGGTCAGCTTCGATTCCGCGATTTCCTGAGTCCCTACAGCTTCTGCAGGGATATCGGTGTAGGCGGGGATGTCCTGGAGGGCTATGACGGCTGGGACCTTGGGCTCAGGTGTGATCGTGGGAGACGGAGGTGCTGCCCCGGGACCTCGGACCAGGACGACGTAGGCGATGGCCGCTGTGCTCAAGGCCAGCAGCACCCCTACAATGATCAGTATTGTGCTACCACGTCGCATGGTTCCCTCCTACGGCCTGGCGAGCAAATACCTACGCCTCTTGTGTCACCAATGAACAGTTCCATATTCTAGCACCAAATAGTCAACATGGCAAGACTCGCTTGAGCGGCAACGGACGTGTCTGCGGAGCGATTCGACACCAAGTTACTCGATCAGACGCACGAACACGTCGCCCACGATACCTTGGTACTCCAGGTGCCAAGTGGACGTCTTGAGGAATCGGCTGTAAAACTTCCCCATCAAGTATCCTCCGTAGAACTCGTCGGGGTTGAGGGAGCTACCGTGTATGACCACAGCGTCGTGGTCACGGCTTCCAGGCGCCTGATACACGTAGTTCACGCTTGTGCTCCAAGTTCCGTTCTGGGATAGTGTGCCCGCGTAGTACCAATCCCCCACGCCATCCAGATAGTAGTCGATCCCCTGTCCGTAGGACGAAAAGTCGCTGTCGAAGTGGAACAGGTTCATTCCGACATGCTTCGCCTCTTCCGGGACGAAGGTAAAGGTCACTGTCATCACCTCCGTTGGATCCGCCGTCGTGACCAGGGGCAGATATCCGGAGCCGTAGGTGACGACTCCGGCCGGGTCGTGCAGAGAGTGGTTGTCTGGGTGCAGCAGGTATACGTTACGATCGTTGACATTGGTGGGAATTCCTGTGTATGGCGGCCCGGCCCAGAGGTCGAACCCGTTCTTGCTTGAACCGCTGACTCCGTCGACCTCCACGTAGAGGCTGAAATCACCATCCTCGCTGGTCACGATTCCTGGAACGTCGGAGTTGATATCTACTCTCCAGGCTTCGACCCACTCCAAGTCTGTGCTGGCATCGAATCCCGCCTCAATGGTCCCTCCAAGGTACTTCTTGATCATTGATTGGTCAGCTAGCTGCATGTGGTAGTACAGCCTGTACTGCGTCGTGGTGTGGTGGTCGTTGGCGAGCGTGTCGCTATACAGATCGGTCCGGCCGTTGAAGCGCCGGATCTCATCCAGCCGGAGAAACCAGTACGGGTTCCCGGGGTCGGGGTCTTTGGTGTTCAACAGACAGGCATCTTGCCGGTCGTTCTTTTTGGGGCTAGTGGTTGGGTCGGTTGGGTCACAGTCCACGTCGTTTAGGAGTATGTCTATCGTACCTCCGCCGATATGCGTGATGGTGACATCGTCGTTGATGGGCCGATTGTAGTTGTCGGGGTCTAGGATTTCGATCGAGACTTCATCGTAGGGGTATGATCCGGGAACACTGATACGGAACGAATATCCTTGGCTGAACTCGTTGTACAGTTCACTGTGGTCTGGGTTTTGACTTGGGTTTAGGCCGACGCCGTCGGGATCGGGACACAGGTCTGGGGTCTCGGGGAGATCATCCCCAAGCGCAATACAAGCCGAAGCCCCGAGGGGGCAGGTCCAACAGTGCGGCGTGTATAGGTCGCCATAGAGGGGGTTGGCATACCTGCCCCAGTTGGCCAGATGGACCTCGCGCACTATTCCCCTGCCGCCGGTCTGAGAGGTGTAGATATCCACCATAGACCTGTATTCGGCCACCGCCA
>CAZNMJ010000011.1:0-30978 GCA_964573815.1 uncultured Anaerolineales bacterium | reverse complement strand
TGAGTCCGGGCAGTGGGCTCTGGGTATCCGACACCGCTATCTCACCCGTGGGATTGCTCAGTGTGCCAGTGTCACCAACTTGTCCCCCGCCTTCGGCGTAGAAAGGCGTCTCCCGGAGCGCGACGGCAACCCGATCGCGCTCTGTCACTTTATCCACAACTTGCCCATCCCGTGCCAAGTTGATGACCTCGGTCGTCGCCTCCAATGTCTCGTAGCCGAGGAAACCGGTCTCAGGCAACTCCAGAGAACGATAGAATTCGCCCTCCTTTGCCAATCCGAAGGCCTGCGCGTGCCTTGCCCGTTCGCGCTGCTCGACCATGGCCTGTGTGAATCCCTCCTCATCGAGCACGAGCCCCTTCTCGGCAGCCATCTCTCTCGTCAACTCCACAGGAAACCCATACGTATCATACAGGCGGAAAACCTCACGTCCCGGGATCTGTGTGTTCCCTTCCGAGGAGAGCCCAGCGATCAAGTCCTCCACTATGGCCGAGCCGATGGTCAAGGTGTATTGAAAGCCTCTCTCCTCTTGAGCCAGGACCTGCAAGATGAAGTCTCTCCGGTCCCTTACCTCGGGGTACTGCTCGCCCATGACGTCCACTACTACTTGAGCTATCTCTTCCAGGAAGGGATCTTCCCTTCCCAACAGCTTGCCATGTCGCACTGCGCGTCGGAGAATGCGCCGCAACACGTATCCACGGCCCTCATTGCTGGGCAGGACACCATCGGCAACCAAGAACGTGATCGCACGCCCGTGCTCGGCGATGATACGGAGCGAACGATCCACTGTCTCATCGTCACCGTATGACCTACCCACCAATTCGCCAGCCCTGACGACGATAGGAGCGAAGAGGTCTGTTTCGTACACAGAGCCCACATCCTGGATCACCACAGCTGTCCGGTCCAATCCCATACCAGTATCGATGTTCTGTTGGGGGAGAGGTACGAGCTTGCCCTCCGAATCCTGGTGGTACTCCATGAAAACCAAGTTCCATATTTCCAGGAATCGCTCGCAGTCGCAGCCGGGCAGGCAGCTCTCCCGGCCGCACCCTACCTCAGCACCGCGGTCATAGAAGATCTCCGAGCAAGGGCCGCAGGGTCCTGTTTCGCCAGCAGGGCCCCAGAAGTTGTCTTCCTTGCCCAGGCGAACTATCTTGGATGCAGGCAACGCAATCTCCTGCCATAGAGAGAAAGCTTCCTCATCGTCATGGTAGATGCTGGCCCAGATGCGATCCTCAGGCAGGTCCAGGCATTCTGTGACAAACTCCCACGCTAGCTCGATGGCACCTCGCTTGAAGTAATCACCTATAGAGAAGTTGCCGAGCATCTCAAAGAAGGTAAGGCTACGCTCGTTGCCCACTTTGTCAATGTCTGTGGTGCGAAAGCACTTCTGCGCGGAGGCTAGACGCCTTGAGGGTGGCTCCGCCTCGCCAGAGAAGTATGGCTTGAACTGCACCATTCCAGCTCCTGTGAAAAGGAGAGTTGGGTCACCCTCAGGGATCAAGGAAGAGCTGGGCACCACCAAGTGCCCCCGCTGGGCGAAGAAATCCAAGAAGGCCAATCTTATCTCTGCGGCGCTCGTCGGTCTCATCCACCGATGCTCCAACCACGTCGACGCATGGCGTGAGTTTGGAAAACATTCTAGGACAACAGCCTACCATTGTCAAACCTCTACCGCCGTTGTGAGACCTTGACTTACCGAGCCCCTTCGCTTAGAATCCCGCTGCCGCAGGGGGAGGTCGGTTGACAAGAGACGCCATGGCATGACGACCAGGGGTCAGTACTTGACGAACGTTCGTGTGGTGATATAATAATAGGTCTAGGATGGCGACGAAAGGTAAAGAGTGATGGAACAGATAGAGCTAAGAGCCGAAACCCGAAACGTGTTCGGCAAGAAAACCAAGCGTCTACGAAGATCGGGACTTGTCCCTGCGACCCTCTACGGACCGAGAATCGAAGCTATCTCTCTTCAGGTGCCGGAGCGAGATCTGCGTCTGGTAGTGGATCGAGCTGGCATGAACCAACTGATCACGCTGTGGATAGACCAGGCCGACAAACCGCGTATGACGTTGGCTCGTGAGGTCCAACGCGATTTGATCACCCGGTCCCTCATTCACGTTGATCTGTACGAAGTGGTGATGACCGAGAGGATCACGGCCGACACACCTCTCGTGCTTGTTGGAGAGTCACCCGGCGTGGTTGGCAAAGCGGGGCTGGTGGTGCGAGGCCTCAACTCGGTTGAGGTACAGGGTCTCCCTGGTCAGTTGCCGGAGTCCATAGAGGTCGATGTGAGCGTGCTGGAGGAAAAGGATCAAGCGATCTTGGTCCAGGATCTCGTCGTGGACGAGGCTATTGAGATCTTGACCAATCCCGACGAAGTCGTGGTCAAGCTACTCCCGCTCAGGGAAGTGGTGATCGAAGAGATCGTCCTGGAAGAAGTCGAAGCCGCTGAAGTAGAGGTCATAACCGCAGCCGAGGAACGCGAAGAGGAACTCGCAGAGGTGGTGGAGGAGGCGGAGCCACCGACTGAAGAGCAACCTGAAGGCGAAGGCGAGTAGGATTCGTCCTTCAAGGACCGGGACCTGAAGAGAGGAGATATCTGTGTTTAGTCCTTTGAACGCCGTTCTGGGTCTATTCTCCCAAGACATCAGCGTCGACTTGGGTACAGCCACCACCTTGGTCCTGGTGCGAGGCCAAGGAATCGTAATCAACGAACCATCTGTGGTCGCCATCGAGAAGAAGAGCAAGAAAGTTCTGGCCGTTGGTGACGAGGCCAAGGAGATGGTCGGACGCACACCGGCCAACATCGTCGCGGTCAGACCCCTCCGGGACGGAGTTATCTCGGACTTTGATGTCGCCGAGAGAATGCTCCACTACTTCATAAGAAAGGTCCATGAGCGCGCTCTTCTCCCTATTCCACGACCTCGCGTCGTGGTGGGTCTCCCCAGCGGCGTCACCGAGGTCGAGAAAAGGGCTGTGCACGATGCTTGTATCAACGCTGGTGCCCGTCAAACTCTACTTATCGAGCAGCCCACCGCCGCCGCCATAGGAGCCGACCTTCCCATAAACGAGGCAGTGGGAAGTATGATCGTTGACATCGGAGGAGGCACCTCGGAAATGGCGGTGTTCGCCCTCGGGGGCATCGTCGTTAGCCGCTCTCTGCGAATAGCTGGGGACGAGATGGACGAGGAGATAATTCGCTATGCGCGTGAGAAATACAACCTCCTGATCGGCCAACGGATGGCTGAACGGATCAAGATCGCCATCGGCTCTGCTTACCCTCTCTCGGAGGAGCAGACCATGACGCTGCGCGGCCGCAATCTCATCACAGGTCTCCCGGAGGCCGTGGACATCAGTAGCGTGGAGGTCCGAGAGGCTCTGTCGCCTCCCGTGAACATGATCGTCGAAGAAATCCGGACCGCCCTCGAAGAAACCCCACCAGAGTTGATTGCCGACTTGATGGAACAGGGCATAGCCCTCGCCGGTGGTGGTGCTCTCCTCAAAGGGATAGCAGAACGCCTCTCCGACGAAACCAAGATGCGCGTCTATGTGACTGATGACGCGATGACGTGCGTGGTTCGTGGCGGGGGGATAGTTCTCGAACACCTAGATACCTTGACCCACGTACTGACCACCACTCAGCGACGCAGCACACGGCGCTAACGCAAGGAGGCTGTCTTGTCGCGGTTCCGGCGAGGAGGAATTGCCCTATTCCTCCTCCTTTTCCTTTCATTAGCGGTGCTTGGCTTGCTCCTCGACCGAGCCAACCGCCTTCAGCCCGTGAAGAATGCTGTGAGCCTGGTTGCTGTGCCCGTGCAGGAGGGACTTACGTCTCTGACAGATCGGATCACCAACGCCCGTCACTTTTTCGCCGATCTGGAGGCCTGCCGGGCGCAGAATGAAGACCTGCAAGTGCTCGTCGATCAACTCATCATTGAGAATGTGCGCCTGCGAGAGGCTGAGATCGAAAACGTGACTTTGCGAGAACAGCTCAGTTTCAAGCAGGCCAACCCATCCCTTGAGCTCCTGTCGGCGCAGGTCATTGGTCGAGACCCGAGCAATGTGCTGAGCTGTCTGATCATCGACCGTGGCACTGCAGAAGGCGTTGCTGTCGGTATGCCGGCCCTCACGCACCGAGGGCTAGTGGGAAGAGTGACAGAGGCCAACCTTCACTCCTCCAAAGTTCTCTTGATAACGGACCCCAGCAGCTCGGTCAACGCTCTGATTCAAGAGTCACGCGCCACAGGCGTGGTCCAGGGAAAAGCGAGGGAGGGGCTGACGATGCGCTACATCCAGCAGACGGAGGAGGTTACTCCTGGCGACTTGGTGCTTACCTCCGGGCTGGGGGGCAACTTCCCCACCCGACTGATCATTGGCCAGGTGACGGCCGTTAGGAAGAAAGACGTCGAACTGTTCCAAGAAGCCGAAGTGAGGCCAGCCGTCGAATTCCGGCGGTTGGAGATGGTCATGATACTCACCAGCTTCGAGCCTATCGACTTCGAGGCTGAGGACTAGGTCTTCCAGGGGTAGTTGCCTATCAAGACTTACGCCGTTCTTGCACTGCTGGCTGCCGTGGCGTTGCTTCAGTCATCCGTACTCTACCGCTTCTCCTTGGCGGGCGCACGCCTCAACCTTATGCTTCTTGTGGTGGTGTCATGGAGCCTGTTGAGGGGATCCAGAGAGGGAATCGTCTGGGGGTTCATTGGCGGTCTGGCTCTGGACTTTCTCTCAGGCGCGCCGATTGGCAGCTGTGCACTCGCCCTCACTCTCGCGGGATATCTCGCCAGCCTGGGCCAGTTGACCCTATACCGTACCAGCCCGGCGTTCCCCTCCCTCGTAGCTCTCGGAGCCAGTGTATTCTATGATATCGCGCTGATCATGGTTCTTTCCACGACCGGTCGAGCAGCGGCATGGCGAGAGGTGCTGATAGGAGTCACGATGCCGACTGCCTTGCTCGGAAGCTTGATGATGCCCCTGGTGTATCGAGGCCTGACTTGGCTTCACCGCAAGACGCTTCCGGAAGAGATGGAACTCCAGTGACAAAGTAGTTGATGGCGAGATCCGGGCTCAACAAGGTAGCTCCGTGTGCCAGGGCACGGATGATTATCTGCTTGCCGAGCTTGCTCGCATCCCAGTCATCCTGGTGGAGCGAGGTCATCTGCTGAGTGGCGACTTCTACCGCTTGGCGCCACTCTCGAAGGGGAGGAGCAGGCTGGACGATGACCTAAACCTGGTCATATCTGGGCCAGCCTGGGGAGAGAGCGCTGCCACACTGCTGCCAGCCCGCGGTCGGTACGCGTTCGGCCAGCAAGTGGAAAGCGGGGGAAATCGTGAGACATTACCATGGCGTTTGGATCAGGGAAGAGGTCCCACTGGGTAGCTACGCACTGCACGTGACACTAGTTGGCGCACCACGACAGAGGGTGTGCCTCTCCAGGGTGAGTGAAACTAGCCTCGTACAAGGCTATCTGGAGTTGTCACTAATCGAGACGAGAAACTAGATGTATCGTGCGGCATTCAGGCCCAGCACCGGTGTCCCTCTCGTCTTGGCTGCGAGCTTGATAGCCGGGGCCTTCTTGAGCCGCTTCCTCACCGAGAATGCATACTTCGGCTGGAGTGTCTTCTACCTTTGGCTAGCGCCCGCCGCGTTGGTGGCGCTGCTCGGACTTTTGGCTGCTCTTCTTTGGCGCCCCGTGGTAAGGCACGCGTCGGGCAGAGACGCGCCGTCGGCGGACGCATTGTGCCTTCTTCCTCTGCTTCTGCTAGCTCTCTATTTGTTTCAGCAGGAAGTAGATACACTCCAAGCGTCTGTCCTTCTTCTTGGCTCCCTCTCGCTGGTGGCAAGTTTGATGGTTGCCAGGAAAGTGAGGAGAGGATGGACCGACAAGGCACTTCTAGCGTTCCTCTTCTTTCTGCCGCTCGTCATGTACGTCAAGACTCTACTCCCTACCGTCGGCAAACACGACACCTTCGAGTTTCAGGTGCTGTCATACCGACTAGGTATCGCCCATCCCACTGGTTATCCGCTGTACATCCTACTGGGCAAGCTTTTTGCCCTCCTCCCCATCGGCAACGTCGCCTATCGTCTGAATTTGTCGTCGGCGTTGTTCGCTGCCAGCGCCACGGTGCTACTGTACGCCACCATCCACCTTCTCACGCGGCATCGGGCCGCGAGTGCTCTTTCAGCATTGACTTTCGCCTTCAGCTACTCGTTCTGGTCCCAAGCGGTGGTGGCAGAGGTTTATGCACTCAACGCCCTGTTCGTCGCATCGATCTGCTACCTGCTCCTCACTTGGGGCCGCGAGGCGACTGATGATCCCAGAAGCTGCCAGTCCAAGCCCGAGGCGCGTACAGCGTCCGTCCCGGTCAGGCGCCTGGGCCCTCTCGACCGCAGCTCGGCACTGCTACTGACAACTTCGTTCGTCTGCGGTCTGAGCCTCACTCATCATCGTACGATGCTACTGTTGCTGCCGGCCGTCGTGCTGTACCTTCTGCTCAGTGGGCGTTGGGCTGGCCTTCAAGTCGTCGGCACACCAAGACTGATCGGCGTCTTTGCTGCGCCGCTTGTTGGCATACATATGTACATACCGATTAGGTGGTGGCAGATGCATGGCGAGATCATGTCCGTGAGCGAGTTCACAAACCTGATCCTGGGGACTCAGTTCGCCGGCGCCCTGCGTTGGGACGCCTGGCTTCGAGAACTGGATCGGCTTCTCATCTACATTCGTATCCTACTGCAGCAGTACCCTCTCCCGGTACTGGCACTCGCGCTCATCGGCCTCTTCTGGCTATTCCGACCTGGGAAATCCGCCACGGCATATCCTAGTTGGAAGGAGGGTGTCTTCCTACTGACGGTTTTCATCGCCTATGTTCTCTTCGGTCTGAGCTACTACGTCCCAGACGTCTCGCTCTTCATAATGCCCTCGCACTTGGTCATCGCTATCGCGCTGGGGGTCGGCATCAGTGCCTTGAGTCAGCTTGCTGAGAAGTGGCTCTCTCGCCTGGATGCAGTCGCACTCTCAACACGGAGTACGATTGTTGGGGCAGCAACGCTATCTCTCGCAGCTCTACTTCCTATGAGTCTTATCTGGACCAACATGCCGAGAGTGGATAGCAGCGATGAATACGCTCCTTACGAGTGGGGTCGATACGTACTACAGCAGGCACTCCCCTCAGCCGCCGTGATCCTGGCTGACAGTGAGAAGATAGCCCCCCTCTACTATCTCCAGAAAGTGGAAGGCCTGCGAGCCGACACCGAGGCGGGGGTGTTCCCAGATGAGCAGAGCAACCGTGACGAAGTGGAAAGGAGATTGGCGGAAGGAAGGCCCGTATTCCTGGCACGCTTCCTACCAGGCCTGGAGACGAGATACCACCTGCGATCTCTAGGGCCTCTTGTCGAGGTCAGCCCCCATATGTTGACGGAACTGCCCGTCGAGATCACCAGCTCGGATTGGAGCTTTGGAGGTGAGGTACTGTTGCAGGGCTATTCCCTCGACTCGACGCACATCAGCGCCACCGACACGCTGCGTCTGACGTTATACTGGGAAGCTACGGAACGCATAGCGCAGAACTACGACGTTCGACTCCGTCTTGTAGGCGCTAGCGGCCACGTGTGGCACCAGACTAGAGGAAGGCCGCCGGTGAATGGCTTGTATCCTACTGCAGCCTGGCGTGCCGGAGAAATCGTGCCCGATTTCCACGAGTTGTATATGGAAGGCAAGGTGCCTCCTGGGACATACGCGCTGCAAGTAGGCTTGTTCGCCCCTTTCAGCCAGGAGGGCCTCGCTGAAGTTAACACCGCAGAGGAATACCTCACCTTTGCGGAAGTCTCTATCAGTTCTGCGGATCAATGGTCACCCACCATGGACCACTCGATGCGCGCGAGCTTCGACGATCGGATTCTGCTGCTGGGATATGACCTGCCCTCGACTGCCTATCCCGGGGCGGAAATCCCCCTGACACTCTATTGGCAGAGGATCGGGCACGTGGCCGTGGACTACGATGTGGCGATTGAACTGTGGGGATCCGGTTCAAAGCTCCTGTGGAGCAGTGTCGAGCAGCCACTGTTCGGCGAGTATACCCCATCTCGATGGAGAGAGGGTGAAGTACTGGCCGATGCGCACCTGGTAAGGATACCTCCCACCGCCTCTGGTCTGCTACACCTGCGAATTGCCATGCGGGATCCCGCAACCAACCACGCCCTGCCGGCGGTAGACGGCTGGCCGCCTCGGCAACAGTGGTCCGTTACCCTTTCCGAAATCCGCGTTGAAGGGTTGCCCGAAAGTACGAGCTCTGCAGAGTATTTGCCCGCCAATTTCGAGGCCAAGATCGTGCTCCTGAGCTATAAGATTCACAATGTCCAAGTGAGAAAGGGCGGGGCTCTGGAACTGAACTTGACCTGGCGGGCTCTAGCCCCCATTCATGAAGACTACACAGTGTTCGTTCATCTTCTGGACGAAAGTGACCGGATCTGGGGTCAGGAGGACATACAGCCCGTGTATGGAACCCGCCCCACCAGCCAATGGCGCGAAGGCGAGACGGTAGTAGACGCCCACACAGTATGGACCGACGGGAACGCACCGCTGGGCCTCTATCGAGTCGAAGTGGGCCTCTATCTGCTTCGCACCATGGAGAGACTGCAGGTTCTTGACACTTCTGGCACTCCAATTGGCGACAAAGTGGTCATCGGCCTGATGGAGATAGTGCCCTAGGGGCTAGGCGAATTCGCGCACGCACATTTCATTTGTCGGGGCCATTGACCTGGAGGGCACTACACCTGGGAAAGAGCGCTGCGCCAGGTCTTGTAACGAGGTCATGTGTGACGTATAATCGTATTCGCAATGGAGACCAAGGAACGAAACATCAAGATTCTCATATTCAGGGCCTTCGTCGTTGCCAGCTTTGCCCTGCTGGCCTTTCAAAGCTGGCAGCTCCAAATTGTGCGAGGCGAACAATACCTTGAGCAGGCAGAGGGCAACCGATTTCGTCTTCGAGCCGTCGATGCTCCGAGGGGCGTGATATACGACCGCAATGGCCGTCTCCTGGCTGGTAACGTGCCTAGCTTCGCCGTTTATATCGTCCCAGCGGACCTACCGGAGGAGGACGAGGACTACGTGTTCCAGCGGCTGTCCACTCTCCTAGAGATCCCAGTGAGCATCGAAGACCTTGACATCGGGTATGAGCCGCTGGCCGAGCGCCATTCGCCTTCTGAGGGAGAGGAGTACGAACCAGAACCACAGATGATGGAGCGCGTGCACGCTGGTAGGGAAACCCCGCTCACCCCTGTGCGTGTGAAATCGGACGTGCCCAGAGACATCGCATTCATCATCGAAGAAGAGCGGCTCGAGCTACCCGGTGTGATCGTAGAGACCGAGCCCCTGAGGGAGTACATCTCCAGCACCCTCGTCTCTCACGTGGTCGGTTACGTGGGGCACATTCCTGAGCAGGAGTTGGAGACCTACATCAACGGACCGGATGCTGACTATGATGCGAATGACATGGTGGGACTGACCGGAGTGGAGCTCACCTTTGAAGACGAATTGAGGGGCCGCAAGGGCCAGAGACACGTGGAAGTTGATGTGACGGGAAGAGAGATAAGGACCATCGGCGCCCCTGTAGAACCTGTACCCGGACACAATCTAGTTCTCACCATTGATGTCGACTTGCAGGCAGTAGTGGAAGAAGCACTGCGGGCAGGCTTGTCCACAGCCAAATCCGACTCGGGGGTAGCCATCGCCATGGATCCCCAGACCGGCGAAGTGCTGGCCATGGTCTCCCTGCCTAGCTATGACAACAACCTCTTCATTGGGGGTATCTCTCAAGAAGAGTATGCCGAGCTGAGCGAGGATCCACGGCATCCCTTGGTCAACCACGCCATAAGCGGGCAGTATCCACCCGGGTCTACTTTCAAGGTGGTAACCGCTGCGGCAGGCCTGGAAGAAGCGGTAGTGGATCGATATACCCTGCTCTTCTGTCCTGGGACCATATGGATCCCGCACCGTTTCGCTCCCGACAACCCTGATCTGGCGCAGCCGTTCAACTGCTGGGCTACAGATGGCCATCGTTCCCTAAGCATCGTGCAAGCAATCGCGCAGTCCTGCGATATCTATTTCGGCGTCCTCGCTGGAGGATATGGAGAATTCGAGGGGCTGGGGGAGGAGGCTCTGCACAATTACGCTGTTCTCTTCGGAGTAGGTCGGCCCACCGGCATAGACCTACCCGGCGAGAGCACAGGATTGGTCCCGGACGCAACCTGGAAGCGACTGACGTATGGTGAGACCTGGGTCACAGGGGACACCTACAATGCCGCCATCGGGCAGGGTTTCATCCTGACCACGCCTTTGCAGATGCTAAATGCCACAGCTGCGATTGCCAACGGCGGAGGTCTGTATAGACCACAAATCGTTCGTGAAATCAGAGATGCTGACGGCCGTGTGCTTACTCCTTTCAGTCCCCAGTTGATTCGCGAACTGCCTATCTCCGATGAAACGATAGGCCTTATCACGCAGGGCATGCTGGGCGCAGTGTCGCATGGTACGGCGGGGGGAGCCAGGTTGCCAGGAGTGGCCGTGGCCGGCAAGACAGGTACCGCTGAGTATCCCGGGGAGCGTGACTGGGAAGGGAACCTTCCAACACATGCCTGGTTCACGGCCTTCGCTCCCCTAGACGACCCACAAATCGCCCTCGTTGTGTTCGTCGAGGGCGGCGGAGAAGGCAGTAAGGTGGCAGTTCCGATCACCGCAGAGATCCTTAGTTACTATTTCAATGTACCAGTGCTGGAATGACAGGTACATTCTGCGATTCCGATTCGAGGTAGGTCCGGGCGGGAGCGTGCCCGAGCAACTGGAGACGTTCATCGCCGACATACCCATCGGGACCTCTAGAAGCAGGGGAGACTGACTGATAAACGGTAGAGCTTGGCAGCACTTTGACTTCACACTGTTTGGAGCCACCCTGATCCTTGTGGCTTTGGGCGTAGCACTGATCTACAGTGCCACCCTCGCGTCCGCGCCCCCGAGCCAAGACTGGTGGGACACTTTTCTTGCTCGTCAGATCATCTACGCCGTCCTAGGCATAGCGCTGATGCTCCTGGTTTCCTTCACAGACTACAGCATCTTCGCCAACGTCAATCACCTCATATACGCCCTCACAATGCTATCGCTGATACTGGTGTATGCAGTGGGTCAGATATCCTTTGGGGCGCAGCGTTGGATCAGCCTGGGGTTCTTCGATCTCCAGCCTTCGGAGCTCGCAAAGGTGCTGCTCATCATCGTGCTGGCTAAGTTCCTGGCGGACAGGCGGGAAGACCTGAAGCGACTGCCGTACTTCCTGCTGTCACTGGTCTATGTGGCAGTGCCAATCGTCTTCATCTACATCCAGCCGGATTTGGGCACGGCGATTGTTCTCGGCGTGTGCTGGCTGGCCATGGTGCTGATGGCGGGAGTGCGTTTCAGGCACGTGGGTCTCATTGCTGCGATTGGGCTCATCGCTTCGCCCCTAGTCTGGCGTATGTTGCATGGATACATGCGGGAACGCATCTTTGTCTTCTTCAACCCCGAACGAGACCCGTTGGGCGCTGGCTATAACATAAACCAGGCCCGCATTGCCGTGGGCTCTGGGGGCTGGCTCGGGCAAGGGTTCGCCAGGGGAAGTCAGAGTCAGCTGCACTTCCTGCGGGTCAGACACACTGACTACGTCTTTTCTGTATTGGCGGAGGAATTGGGATTTGTGGGCATCGTCCTGGTGTTGATCCTGTTCCTGGTGGTCATATGGCGCATGTTGAGAGTAGCCGAGATGGCCCGGGATACCTTTGGTCAACTGATCGCTTGCGGAATCGCGACAGTCATAGCCTTCCAGGTTATCGCCAATATTGGCATGAACGTAGGCCTATTGCCCTCATCGGGAGTACCGCTACCATTCATCAGCTACGGAGGAAGCGCGCTTGTGGCCCTTCTGATCGGGGAAGGCGTAGTGCAAAACATCATCATACGTCACAAGAGACTTGAGTTTCAATGACCGGACGCGCTTCGCGAGCACCGTATACAGACAGCGAGCAGCGCAGGGGTTCCGGATGGATTCGATCTGTTACCGCTACTTGAGGTGATCGACCCACGATGCGGCAAAACTCTTGGGGGAGAGTGATTGCATGACCGATGACTCCCCGTCGGTACGTGTGCGGTTTGCGCCCAGCCCGACAGGGTACCTGCACGTGGGAGGCGCCAGGACGGCTCTCTTCAACTGGCTCTTCGCCAGGAACCGTGGAGGTGCCTTCATCGTGCGCATCGAGGACACCGACAGACGGCGTTCTACCGAGGAGTCCACAGGGAGGATTCTGTCTTCCCTCCACTGGCTCGGGCTGGACTGGGACGAGGGACCAGGCGTAGGTGGTGAATTTGAGCCCTATTTCCAGATGCAGCGGTTGCCGTTCTACCGGGCGGTCACAGAACAACTCCTGGAGCAGGGAAAGGCCTACTACTGCTATTGTACGCACGAGGAATTGGAGGCTCGGAGAAAAGCAGCTCTCGCTGAAGGGAAAGCCCCGGCGTATGACAGACGCTGTCGGTACTTGTCGCCTCAAAAGAGGGCAGTATGCGAAGGCGAGGGCAGGAAGCCCGCGGTTCGATTCGCCATGCCATTGGAGGGAGAGACCGTCGTGGATGATCTCATCCGCGGTCGGGTCCGGTTCAGCAACGAGCAGTTGGATGACTTGGTGATTGTGAAGGCTGACGGCTCTCCTACGTACAACTTCGCAGTTGTAGTTGACGACATGCTGATGAAGATCAGCCACGTCATCCGTGGCGATGAGCACCTAGCCAACACACCGCGCCAGATCAGGATCTATGAGGCCCTCGGCTACCCAGTGCCGCAATTCGCGCACGTCTCGATGATTCTCGGTGAGGATCGCACCAAGCTCTCTAAACGCCACGGTGCCGCTTCACTGAGCGACTATCGAAGCTCAGGGTATCTGCCTGAGGCGATGTTCAACTTCCTGGCTCTCCTGGGTTGGGCATACGATGACAAGACCGAGATCATGAGCCGCGGTGAGATCATCGAACGCTTCCGTCTGGAGAATGTGAGCCCCGCTCCAGCGGTTTTCTCCAAGGATAAGCTAGACTGGATGAACGGAGTCTACATCCGGAACCTACCGCCGGATGATCTGGCCACGCGTCTCTTACCGTTCTTGGAGAACGCAGGACTGACGGTGGAAAGGGAGATCGTGCGGCGTCTTGTGCCTTTGATCCAGGAGCGTATCAAGGTGCTCGCCGATGCGGTGCCTCTTGTGGACTTCTTCTTCCAAGAGAAGATTACCTACGACGCGGATCTGCTGATCGGCAAGGGCATGGATGCTGCACATTCGCTGACCGCTCTGGGCAGAGTTCGCGAGGCTCTGGATCGGGTTCCCGCGTTTGACGAGACAACTTTGGAGAGCACTCTGCGCGACCTCGCTAGAGAGCTGGAGTTGAAGGCGGGTCAGCTGTTCGGCATTATCCGGGTCGCTGTCACAGGGAAGACAGTGGCACCCCCCCTCTTTGGCACGATGAGTATCCTCGG
Source organism: uncultured Anaerolineales bacterium (assembly GCA_964573815.1). Classification (GTDB taxonomy): domain Bacteria; phylum Chloroflexota; class Anaerolineae; order UBA7937; family B3-Chlor; genus CAYGAW01. The sequence goes on along the minus strand of CAZNMJ010000011.1, from coordinate 17,430 downwards.
CAAACAGCGGGTACTGAGTCGTATTAAGGAAGCCGAGAAAGCACTTGCGGACCTTGTGGATCCAGACACGGTGTGATACAATAGTAGTGGCACTGGGGGATCGTCTAGTGGTAGGACAGCTGACTCTGGATCAGTAAGCGGGGGTTCGAATCCTCCTCCCCCAGCTGATCCGATGCGATCGTGGCCCATCTCGGATGGGCCTTTTGTCTATGTGCGGAGCAAATGCCCACAGCCAAGGGAACCCCTTGTCCAGGGCCGCCTTCGCGGTCAACTCGTGGAGTGAGTTCCTGCCCACAGACAGCCCAGAGAAGCCGGGCGGGAGTCAATCGCTCAGGTGGAGGTTTCAGAAGCTTGTCTCAAACACCGAATAGCCACATTCTGACACAACCGGGTTCAGAATCGCCCTAAAGTCCTATTGCTTTTGTCAACGAGCAGTGATATAATAGCATCAGCAGAGTCGACTGCTAGTAAGCCGCGGACTTCTTCACCATGTCACCCACGGATAAAAAAAGGGGCTTGCTTCGCAGGCTCAAGGACACGGATGTAGCCGAGACTCCCGAGGAGAAAGGGCCAGAGCAGCCAGAGCCCGGTAGAGACCCGGGTTCTTGGACGCCGGAGACCTCCCAGTCCGAGAGACCAGTGGAGATCGTGCACAGATACGGAATGGATCCTGAGGAGTTGCAGGCCCTCCCTGATTCTCTCAGGACTGACGATGAGTTCCTTGCTCCGGGGGAGGCGCTTGCAGGCAGGTATGAGATACTAAGGTTCCTTAGCAAGGGGGGTATGGGGGCCGTCTATCAGGCTCGCGACAACCGGTTCGCCGACGTTCACAAACTGGTAGCTGTGAAGGAGATGATCAGCCCCGTCCGCGACACCGTGACAGGCAGGATTAGCCTGGAGACCTTTGAGCGCGAAGCCAACATACTGGCTAGCCTGAGCCATCCCGCCATACCCAAGGTCTTCGACTACTTCCACCACGAGCGCCGAGTATATCTGATTATTGAATACATCGAAGGCACTGATCTCGAATCCTTGCTAGCTGAGATCGATTTCGCGCTCACCCAAGAGAAGGTCGTGGACTGGGGCCTTCAGGCTTGCGACGTTCTGTCCTACCTGCACAACCACAAGCCAAACCCCATCGTCTTCCGTGACATGAAGCCCTCCAACATCATGCTCAGGGAAGATGGACGGATCATGCTCATAGACTTCGGAATCGCAAAGGTGTTCCAGGCGGGCAAACGGGGCACCATGATTGGTACGGAAGGATACTCGCCACCAGAGCAGTACCGAGGTGTAGCCGAGCCGAGAGGAGACGTATACGCTCTGGGAGCCACGTTGCACCATCTCATGACTCGCAGGGACCCGCGCAATGAGCCTCCATTCACATTCCACGATCATCGCATTCCGGACTACAATGTGACGGTCACTGCTGACTTTGAGGCCACGATATTCAAGGCTCTTGAGTATGAGATTGAGGATCGCTACGCATCGGCAGAAGAGATGAAGCGGGCACTGCTAAGAGTCTTGGCAGGTTCCGCCCGGGGTAGGGACTCACTGGTTTACACCCGCGCGCTATTGGCGCAAGATGTATCACCTATCTGGTCGTTCAACGCAGCGGACGAGATCCGAGCTACGCCGACGGTAGTTGAGGGCGCCCTCTTTTTCGGTTCCTATGACAACAACCTGTACTGCTTGGATGCGAAGACAGGAAAGGAACGCTGGAGCTACGCCACCGACGGTGGAATTGTCTCGTCCCCATCCGTGTGGAGTGAGACCGCTTTCTTCGGCTCAGAGGATCAGGTATTGTATGCGGTATACACTCGCACCGGACGCATAGTGTGGACCTGTCCTACCGACGGAAAGATTCGGTCGTCACCACAGGTAGAGTATGATCACGTCTTCTTTGGTTCCGATGACCACCACCTGTATGCGGTCAGCGGCAAATCAGGGCAGGAACTCTGGCGATTCGCTGCGGCGGGCCCCATACGTTGCTCGCCCGTGATCGCCGGCGAGATCATCGTCTTCGGTTCCGATGATGGTACTGTCTACGCTCTCGACGTGCAGAGTGGCGAATCGAGATGGCAGTACCAAGTCGGACGGGCGTTGCAGTCGTCTCCCACCGTGGCGGGTGATATGGTGTTCATTGGATCGGATGACCGCTGTATCTACGCTCTGGACCTGGCAAACGGCTGGGCTGTGTGGCGCTATCGGACCAAGGGCAAGGTCATATCTTCCCCTCTGGTCAGCGAGAAGATGGTCTGGTGCGGTTCGAACGACCACCATCTCTATGCTCTGGATGCCACATCCGGGGTGCTCAAATGGCAGTATAGCACCGAAGGCCCCGTAGTGTCTTCACCTAGACTGGCCGAGCGAGCAGTCTACGTTGGATCTGTTGACGGGCATCTCTATAGCCTAGATGCCAAGACGGGAACTCTCCTCTGGCGATTCCGGACCGACGGAGCCATCACAGGCTCGCCTGTTGTGAGCGAGGGCATCGTGTACATTGGTTCCACTGATCAGACGATGTATGCGCTGCCGACCAAAACGACAGACTAGCTCAGTCACACCGATAGACTACCCGGGAACCGTCTGGGCATCAATGCGAGGGATTGATTGAGTTTCTGGGATAAGCTTCTCGGCAGGAGAGGCAGGAAAAGAGAACCTACGCTGCCCGAGAGGGCGACGGCTCCGCGACCAGGCCAGAAGGCAGATCCGCTTGAGATCGGACAAGGTACCGATATGGGCAGGACGCGCGAAGCCAATGAGGACACCTTCTTGACATTGAAGTCGGTGATCGGGGACGAATCAGAGCCTCTTGCCGTCGCGCTACTGATCGTCGCAGACGGCATGGGGGGGCATATGAGGGGACAGGAGGCGAGTTCTCTTGCCATACGGGTGGCTGGCGAAGTCATCGTGAGAGATGTCTTGCTGCCCGTACTCTCACGCCGCGCATCCGAGATCGCCATTCGCCCTATTCACGAAATCCTGACCGAAGCCGCTGTGTCCGCCAACCAAGCGGTCGCACAAATGGAATCGGATGCGGGGACAACTCTTACTTGTGTCCTGGTGCTGGGACACAGCGCCTACGTGGCGCATGTCGGCGATACCAGAGTGTACTACCTGAATGACGACGGGCTGCATCAGATCACTCAGGACCACTCCCTCGTGAACAGACTCGCGGAGTTGGGTCAGATCTCAGCCCAGGAGGCACAACACCATCCCCAGCGCAACTTCCTGTATCGGGCCGTGGGACAGGGGCACGAGCTGAAGGTGGACACCTATTCTCGGCGCCTCGAGACCGGCAGCCATCTCATCTTGTGCAGCGACGGACTTTGGGGTGCAGTGTCCGAGGAAGAGATCGTAGACGTAATAAGGATTTCGTCTTCTCCCCAGGAAGCCTGCAATGAGCTCATTGCCCGTGCCAATGACCACGGCGGCGAAGACAACATCACCATGATATTGGCCAAGATCAACTAGTAGCAGAGGAGACCACCATGGCCCGGAGGGTGATAGTCCACCTACTGAATGAAGATCCCGTTGTCGCCGAACTGGAGAGATTGCCCGAACCTGGAGACACTAACATCCTAGTATTAGATCCTCGCCGCCAAGATGGAAAGCCCATCCACTACTTGAGCGATAACGCGACGACCGTCATGTTTCCCATGCACCGGGTGAGTTCAATTGAAGTATTCGCCGAAGAGATGGCGGTGGAAGAGGAAGTCAGAATCTACCGGGAAGACGAAGGGATTTCGTCGCGATAGAACGCGCTTGCTACGTCCTCAGGCCGTCTGCCAATTCAGCGTGCTCGGTCACGACGGATCCCAAGTCCAGAGTCAGAAGCTCGCCGTCCTCGACTATCACGTGGCCGTCGATGATAGACAGATCGACGCCAACGGGACCGCAGAAGACAGCGGCGGCTACGTGATCTCCCGCTCCTGAGAACTCCAACCGGTCTATGTTGATGGCTATTAGATCGGCGGCCCTGCTTGGCGACAGAACTCCGATGTCGTCCCGTCCAAGGACCGCCGCGCCGCCCAGGGTAGCCATCTCCAGCACGGCGCGTGCACTCAGAGCAGTGGGGCCATGCTTGACCCTCTGCAGCAGCATAGCCATCCGGGCCTCGTTTAGCATGTGGGATGAATCGTTGCTCGCACTTCCATCCACTGCCAGCCCCACTTTCACCCCGAGTTCCCGCATGCGCGGCACCGGAGCGATACCCGAACCCAGACGCATATTGGAAGTCGGACAGTGAGCGATACCGGTGCCCGTTTGGGCGAACAGTCTCATCTCTTCGTCCACAAGATGGACCCCGTGGGCGTAGGAGACATCGTCCCCCAACCATCCCACGTCCGCCATGTACTGAACCGGCCGACGGCCATACTTCTGCTGGCAGAACTCCTCTTCGTCCAGAGTCTCCGCCACATGAGTGTGGCAATGGACACCATAGCTTTGGGCCAACTCACGGGAGCTTCGTAACAGGTCAGTTGACACTGAAAAGGGAGAACACGGCGCAATCATGATCCGGCACATGGAGTACGGCTCAGGATCGTGGTATTCCTCTATCACGCGCCGACAGTCAGCGAGGATAGCCTCCTCATCCTCGACGACCTCGTCGGGGGGCAAGCCGCCTTCAGACTCACCCAGTGACATGCTGCCTCGGCATGGGTGGAAGCGTATTCCAACCTCCCGCGCAGCACGAAGTTCGTCCTCAAGCTTGACCCCATTTGGGAAAAGGTACAGCTGATCGACGGCCGTGGTGCAGCCCGTGAGGGCCAACTCCGCCAAGCCCACCAGGGCACTGATGTAGACCGCCTCTGGAGTCAGCTTCGCCCAAATGGGATAAAGGTTCTGCAGCCAGGCGAAGAGAGGCGCATCCTGGGTGGATGGCAAGCAGCGCGTCAGGGTTTGGTATAGGTGGTGATGGGTGTTGACCAAACCCGGCAGTACCATCTTCCCCCTGAGATCGATGACCCTATCTGCCTGCCCTGGAAGGTCGCTTGTGCGTCCCACAGCCTGTATGACATTGTCCCTCAACAGAATGGCGCCGTCTTTGATCTCCCGCCGTTCTTCGTCCATAGTGACCAGGAGGTCAGCGTTTCTCAGAAGCAAAGTAGACATTCAGCTCATGACTCCTTTCTCCAATGTGCTGCTGTGCCGACCCCTCAATTCGGCAGTAGATCTCCCACCACGACCTTGGCCCTCACTCTGCACTCACCGCCCATGTCCAGGATGGCTGCGTCAACTGCTTCTGCTCCCCACTCGGGCAACCCAGCTAAGGACATCAACCACCAATGCTCGTGGAGTCTATGCGCGCCCTCATTCGGCTGGGCCTCCGGTCAGCACCCTCGCGGAGGCGACTTCCCAAGTGTCATTGTGCTTATGTAAACTGATCTCCTTGGCTATCGGCTTCCCGCTCCCCGAAGAGACGACGACCCCCACTGTGGCTCGATTCTGAGATGGATCCACGCTTACATCCTGTATGAATAGATAGGATCGCTCCGGGTCGCGCACTCGGAAGTACTCTGCTTCACGATACTGTCTCTCATAGGCCGTGCTGACCAGCCACACGATTCTGGAGCCATGCCCGAAGTCACCCCGGAACTCGCCTGGGGAGAGGCGGACGATGATGTCATCAACCTCTCGCGCCTGCTCATCCAGTTCGTGGGCCACGACAGCCCGCCGGATAGCGTCCCTTTCCGAATTCCACCACCCTGCGCAAGCAGAAAGGAACAGAAGCGAAGTCACCAAGGCTGCGGCCACACAGCCCTTCACTGAGGTCTTTTCCATCCAACTAGAGTCACTTCACGCCGTGGCAGCTGTCAGGTCGTGGTGCACCGCAGCTGACTTTCCCTGCCCTCAAGACAATAACCCTTCCCGAGCGGGAAGGGTTATCGCTGCACGAGACACCTCCTAAGTTTCCTGCGTCTCCGCGACCTCGTCTATCGTAGACCTGAGGTACACCTCGATGAAGTCGTCCAGATCACCATCCAGTACGTTGCCTACGTCACCCCTCTCGTACCCAGTGCGGTGGTCTTTGACCATGGTGTAGGGATGCATGATGTAGGACCGGATCTGATTGCCCCACTCAGCCGACACGTGCTCGCCTTTGAGTCGAGCTTGCTCGTTCTCCCGTTCTCGCATCTGGCGCTCCAGCAGGCGCGCCTGAAGCACCTTGAGGGCCATTGCACGATTCTGAGCCTGCGACCGCTCGTTCTGGCAGGTGGCTACGATTCCCGTCGGAACATGCACGATACGTACAGCTGAGTCCGTCTTGTTGACATGCTGACCGCCTGCACTGCTGGAGCGAAACGTGTCAATCCGCAGATCGTTTGGGTCGATGTCAACCTCAGCGGCATCATCAATGCTCGGTAGAACTTCGACGAGGGCGAAAGAAGTGTGGCGACGGTGGGCAGCATCGAAGGGAGAGAGACGCACCAAACGATGTACTCCCCTCTCCGCCTTGAGATAGCCATAGGCGAAGCTTCCAGCTACCTCCATAGTAGCGCTCTTCAAGCCAGCCTCCTCGCCGGGGGAACTGTCAATGAGCCGAGTCTTGAACCCGCGGTTGTCGGCCCAGCGCACATACATCCTAACCAACCTTTCCGTCCACTCCTGGGAATCCGTCCCCCCTGCACCGGCATGGATGGCGAGTAGGGCGCCGTCGCGATCATATTCCCCCTGGAAAATCAGGCGAAACTCAGAGCGATGCAAATCCCGATTCAGCTGCTCCGCATCGGCCTCTAGCTCCATTTGCAGCTCTTCGTCGCCCTCTTCCGCCGCGAGAACGAGTAGTTCCTCCAGTTCCCCAGCGCGCCGCGCCAACTCGTTCCATTCCTCAACCTCCTCTTGAAGGAAGGACAATCTCCGCGCGGCCTCCTGGGCCTCCACCTGGTCCGACCACAGGTCCGGCTGTGTCAGCCTTTTCTCCAGCTGACGGATCTCTTTCTCCTTGCCAGCTAGGTCAAAGACCCTCCTTTATCTTGTCTATGCGCTGCTCTAGCCGGTTCAGTGACTCGACTAAGTCTTCCACTCGCACCTCCACCAGTCTCAACTAGACTGTCTGAAGCGATGATTCTTCAAAGAGCCCTGCTACGAATTCCTGAGCATCGAACTCCGCCAGGTCATCTAGTTGCTCCCCCGTGCCCACATACTTGATAGGGATCCCCAGCTCGGTGGCGATGGCGAACACGATACCTCCTTTGGCGGTGCCATCCAGCTTGGCCAAGAAGATACCATTCACATCCACAGCCTCCTTGAAGTACCGTGCTTGAGAGAGAGCATTCTGCCCTGTAGTGGCGTCCAGCACCAACAGGGTCTCCTGGGGCGCCTCCGGAATCCGATTCTTAATCACACGATGGATCTTGGCTAACTCCTGCATGAGGTTGTATTTCGTATGCAGGCGCCCGGCTGTGTCCACAATAAGAGTCTCGGCCTCCCGTGCCTGACCAGCCTGAATGGCATCGTACACGACTGCAGCAGGATCTGCGCCCGGCTGATGCGCTACGACATCGACGCCTAGCCGCTCTCCCCATATCTGCAACTGCTCGGCGGCTGCCGCTCGAAATGTGTCCGCTGCCGCCAGTAGCACCTTCCGTCCCTGCTGTTGGTGCCAGTAAGCTAGCTTCGCGATACTCGTGGTCTTCCCAGACCCGTTCACCCCCACCGCCAGAATGATCCACAAGCCGTCTTGCGTGTGGGTCGGCGAACTGCCCCCTGCATCCAAGGTGTCCGCCAGCTTCTGCCGAAGCGCGTCCTCCACCAAACTAGCCTTATTCAGCCCCTTGGAGCCAGCTTCATCCCGCACAGCCTGGACAATATCGATCGTCGTGGTCGCACCCACATCTGCCTGGATCAGCAGTTCCTCAAGCTCCTCCCACACTTCATCCGTCAATTCCTCCTGTGCGAGAAGCTTCCCGATCCGTCCGAAAAACGAGCGGCGGGTCTGAGTCAGGCTCTGTTCGATATTCTTTCCTCGTCCGAACACCTTCTCTCCTCTGCCAACTGGATGTCGGTACCACACTCCGACGAATCACACTTTGAATTATACAAGATGGATGCCCCCCCTGCAACGAGATATGAATGCGCAAAGAAGGTCATTGTGCTACAATTGCACGGGCGGATCCAAAGAGCGTCGAAATGACCGAGAATGAGCAAGCAGTGTCTGTGGATGTGGTGATCCCGGTCTACAACGAGGAACGAGCCCTGGAACCGAGCGTGAAAGCTCTACGCGAGTTCCTCCAAGAACGCTGCCCCTACAGGTGGCGCATCGTTTTAGCTGACAACGCTTCTGTAGACCGCACTCTGGAGGTGGCCAAGACGTTGTCCTCTCTCTACCCGGAAGTGAGCTACCTACACCTAGACCAGAAGGGGCGTGGTCGGGCTTTGCGACGCGCCTGGCTTGATAGCGAAGCTGATATCGTGAGTTACATGGATGTGGACCTGTCAACAGATCTTGAGGCCTTTCCATCGTTGATCGACGGACTTGCCGAGGAAGGATACCACATCGCTATTGGCTCACGCCTCAAGCACGGGGCGCGGGTGCAACGGCAGTTGAAAAGGGAGATCATCTCCCGGTGCTATAACGTGTTGATCAAGCTGATGTTCCGAAACAAATTCTCCGACGCGCAGTGCGGGTTCAAGGCGCTGACCCGACAGGCCGCTGAAGACTTGGTACCGATAGTCAAGGACCAGGGTTGGTTCTTCGATTCGGAGTTGCTCCTGAGGGCGGAACAGAAGGGATACCAGATCTACGAGGTTCCTGTGCGCTGGATCGATGACCCGGACAGTCGGGTTAACGTCTTCCAGACCGCCTGGGGTGACTTCAAGGGACTAGTCAGGGTACGTTTTACCCCCATCGAATGAGTTACCAGAAGAGTAGAGAATGCCTTGGTCAGCGACTTGCCTGAAGACGAAGCGGGTTGAGCGATTGTCTTCAGCCCTCGGGCTCGTCAGGTTCTGCGCCCCGCTAGCACGCAACCAACCCCGTAACTGGAGCCCATGATGGTTATCGGCGTATGCACCCTGGTGCTAAACATACCTAGCAGCCATTCCCTGAAGGACAAACGTCGTGTCGTGAAATCGATTCTCGCCAAGGTGAGGAATCAGTTCAACGTCTCCATCGCCGAGGTAGACGCCAACGACTCCTGGCAATCGGCTGTGGTGGGCATTGCCTGCGTTTCCAACGATGCGAGTCACGCCCACGGCCTACTCACCAGAGTGGTCGAGACCATCAGCAACAGCAGATTCGACGCCCAGGTCTCCGACTACGACATAGAGATACTCTAGCGCCCGTTCCTCCTACCGCCTGCTGACTCCGGCACATCGCCATTTCGCCTCGATATGCTGGTTGTCTGATTATGTAAATAACCCGTCCGTGAGCGGAAAGTTATGTCGACCGCCTCCTTCTGACCTGATCAACGATTACCATGCTTGCCACGAGAAGCAAGCCGCCCACGGACAGAGCCATACCCAGCAGGCGAATCGGAGTGTGGCCAAAGCGGATGGCAACGCGATGGTCGCCCTCGGTGACGCGGAGCGTAATCAACCCATGAGGCCCCGTAGGATAGATTTCCACTTCTTGACCTTCCACGTAGCCCCGCCAGCCAGGGAAGTAGTAAGTGTAAAACTGCACTTCAGTCTCTGCGGGTGTGCTGACGAGCACCTCTTCAGAGGCCCCACCATGCCTGATGGTCTCTACCGTCGCCCCTTCCAGTAAGGCTCTGGCTTTGACCAGCGGCTGTCCTGACAAGTATTGCTGGACCAAGGGAGTGTTGTGAGGTTGCTCCGTCACCCAGGCCGTCATCCCTACCCTGTCCGGGGGATAGAAGGACTCAAAGTCAATGATGGCCACTGGCTGCTCTGAGCGAGGAGACGGCGCAGTGTACTGGGGGAGCGTATAGTTGTGACTGGTCAAGATGACCACCAGTAGCAGGACACCCAACCCAGTGCTCCACCCGAAACGCGGCTGCAGTCGCTCGGCTGGAATGGCGTGCACCGCTGCCCCGCTCAAGAAGGACATCGTGAGTGCAGCCAAGCCCAACAGCCGCCACGGAAACTGGATGAAAGCGGCCAGCGGCAACACTTGCCAAACGGGCAGAGCGACTGGCACCATGGCCAGCACGATGACCAGCGAGGCGGCGAAGAAGAACAGTACGTGCCCTTTGCCGCTCACTCCTTTCCACCACGAGCAGGTCACCCCCACTATCGCCAATGTCGCGGCCGCGAGCCCCAATTGGAGCGACATCTCGTCGTTCAAGCCCTCGCCCGCATATCCATAGCCCCAGAAAGGCGAAAAGAGCTGCGAAGGATACACAAAGTGCTTGGCGTATCCGAAGCTGCCCTGAGTCCATTGACTCTCCACAATGTAGCCCTTCTCCGCCAGCATGGGCACGAGGAAGATCGAGCTCAGCACCAGAGCCAGGACCGCTGCCGCTAGGGAAAGCCCGGTTGCCCGCAGGAATTCCGCCCACCCAAGCCGGAGCCTCGAGATTACTAGGAAGCCTACGTAAGGCACCAGCAGCATTGTGAAAATGAGTGCTGTGGCTGCGTGGGTGAGAAAAAGCGCGGCATACGCCAGACTTGCCAGGACCAGACGGCGCACGGACCAGCGCTCTGCCAGGTCATGGAAGCCCAGTAGGATCAAGGGCAAGAATGCGAAGGCAAAGGACTCCACGAAAGCGCTGCGTACGTATACATCCAACAGGCGATAGGGTATGAACATGTACACAATCGCCGCCAGCACACCTGCGTCCCCTCCCAGCACCCTCTTGGCATAGGCGTACATGGTCAGCCCAGAGAGGACAAAGCCCAGTATGTAAGTCACCTTGACAGACGCTGTGAGACTCGCACCCAACAGGTGAAACACTTCGGCTACATAGTAGGCCAGCGTGGAGTAGATATTGAACAGGGGATAACCATACCCGAGCGCAAAATCCACGCCCCATCGAGGATAAAGCACGCCATCTCTTATCGCCTGGTCAAACTGGTTCAGGTAGAAAACGCTGTGAGGAGCGTCATGGGCGTTGAGGAAGTAGGGAGGGCCGACAAGGGGAGCCCAGGCGAAAGCCGACAGGGCCACGATGAGAACTACATTCCAACTGAACCGCCTGCTCAGGCTCTTCCGAAGATCTATCATTCGATTCCAGCAACCTACTCTGGGAGAGAAAAGTCTATCCTCCCGACTTCCTTCGCCAATAGACTTGCCATCCCAAGACAGCGAAGACCGCCAACAGGCTCAGCCAAGACAGCCACCTGCTCACCACCCGCACCGGTGTGTCTTCGAAGCGCAAGAGGAGATAGTATTCTCCCACCGGCACCCACACCGAGACTCGACCCAGGCTGCCATGAGGCAACACTTCCAATTGCCTTTCTATCTTGCCTTCCGGCCCTGTCAGCACATAGGCCTGCCAGCCGGGATAGTAGAAGATGTCAAAGATGATCCTCCCCTCCTCTTCGGCATGCACCCAGAGCTTGTGATAGATGGTGCCGGTATCCTGAAGATCAATCGCCAGACGTCTCCGAGGCTTGGGCAGCGACCCCAGGTCAACTTTCAGATCGGGAGCTTCACCCTCGATCATCACGTGCTCCGCAAAAGACGACCATCGAGGCACCTCGTGGGTCCAGGCCACCGAGCCTGTCATCTGGTCGCTACTCTCCATGAAACGCATCATTCCCGTCAGGGAAACCGGGCCCTCAGCCGGCTCTATGATCTGAGGCGACAGATAGGAATAGCTGCCGAAGATGACCAGCACGATCAAGGCCAAGGTTGCTACGGCAGCTGAGCGCTTGTCATTGCCATCCGATGCCGCCATGACGGAACCTCCCAGGAAGGCGACACACGGCATCACCAGGGCCAGCAGGCGCCACGGGAACTGTGCGAAGATCACGATGGGCAGCAGCTCCCAGAAAGCCATGGAGGCGGCCAACATCAGGAACGCGATGACCACCAAAGCCCCCTGGAAGAAGAACACCATCCGTCTGCGCACCTGGTTCTTCAGCCGTGCCACCGCCGCAATGGAAAGCAATGAAAGGACAAGAGGCACTGCCCCAATCTGGAAGGGCAGCTCATCATGCGGCCCTGGTCGGCTCAGACCGTAACCCCAGAACGGGGAAAAGAACTGGAAGAAGTAGACGAAATCGTCTCGATAGTCATAGTAGCCGCCCAGCCACTGGTCCAGCCGCACGTACTTGAATTCCACGGCCATGGGGAGCCAGAAAACGGCGCTCAAGCCAAACCCGAGGAGCAGGGCAGCAACGGGCATGCTGGCGTTGCGCGCCATGGACTTGCCCATCAACATCCACCGTTCACCTCTCGAAGATGTCGCTTGGCCCGCATCCTGCCAGGACTTGGCGAGCACCAGGAAAACGAGGTAGATACCCAAGAAGGGCGAGAAGAGAAGCAAGAGCCCATTGTGCGAGAATACGAGTCCAGCATACGACAGCGCAGCCCCCAACAAGGCCACGGGACGGGGACTTTCGACAGTCTCGTAGAAGCACCATAGCACCAGGGGGAAGAAGACCAGGGCTACCGACTCAGCGAACGCTCCACGCACGTATACATCGAGGATGTGATAGGGGACATACACATATAGCAGACCTGCTATCAGACCAGCAGTGCGACCCATGATCCTCCGCACAAAGAGATACATGGTCAAGCCGGAAAGCATGAAGGCAAGGGCAAACACCACCTTTATGGCCGCGGTGAGATCCAGGCCCAGCAGATGGAACGGCTCAGCAAGGTAGAACGCCAGAGGGCTGTAGATGTTGAACAGAGGGTAGCCGTACCCGAAGGCGATGTCGGGGGACCACCGGGGATAGAAGATGCCGTCGCGGATGGAACGATCGAACTCATACAGAAAGTAGACGCTATGCCGTGCGTCATGAGCCCCCCAGAAGAACCCTGGCTGAAACAAGGGCGCGATAGCAAAGACTGTGAGCGCCATCACCAAGATGATGTTGATGTCGAAACCCTTGAGCCTGGTCAATACAGTACCTCAAACAGAAGCATAGTGCCCACGGCCTCGACAGCCTACTCTAGAGTTACGACAGTACCACCAGTGGAGACAGGCAGCCTCTCACGGGTGTCTGGATCGTACACGCCAAGCTGGATGGTGTATCCCTTGCGCGGGCCCTCAAGATCTATCTTCAGTTGGTGTTCGTCCACCACTATCTCACCCATCTTCCAGGAACTTGTGGGCTTCTCACCTTGCGCCGGCATGGCATCGCTCTGTCCCCATATCGTGCCTTCCGGGTCGACAACGTGCACGAACACAGTGTAGTCCGTCTCCATCGGTCTTAGCGCCTGCCAATACAGGGTTAGCCGCACTGTCGCTCCATGAAGCAGAGGCCCTTCCCGCCGATAGCCCAGTAGAGTCATTTCATCCCCAACTATCGCCAGCGGCGCCCCACCGACTTCTACGTCCGTGAAATGCGGGGTCAGATAACTGTAACTTGCTAGGACCGTCAACGTCAACAAGACCGCCTGCCAATGAAACCGACCTAGCTCCCGGGCCAAGCCCACGGCGCCTCCCGAAGCCGCCGCCATACATAGACCAACGAGAGCCAGAAGCTGCCATGGGTATCGCAACAGGAACGAAAGCAGGCTGATCCGCCAGATGAGAGCCGCGGGATGGAGCAGCAGTAGAACCATGACCGCCGATGTTACAACGAAAAACCCTACTCGTCTCCGCAGCGTGGGATCCGCTTCTCCTCCCCCCAGCCAGAGCATGCCAGCGAACAAGGTCAAGCCTGTGGCCACCAGGCCTACTTGGAGGGGCAATGTGTCGTCCCAGCCCGGCAGACTAGCCCCGTACCCCCAGCTTGCCGACAGCAGCTGGAAAGGATAGACGAAGTGCTGCCAGAAATCCTCCCCGCTCTGCAGAAGGAGTCCGTGTCTCAACGCCATAGGTAGTTGCAGAAGCATGGCAAGACCCAGGCTTGCCGGTAACAGCAGAAGCGCCTGTCCTCTCGCTCGCCGGGAGGGAGAGAGGACCAAGACGTAGGCGAGCAAGAACAGGGCAAACAACAGTGCTAGTCCAAGGTTGGTCAGCGCCAAAGAAGCGTGCAGCAGAATAGCTGCCACACCCCATAGCGCAGCCCTCTGGGACATGAACTTCTCATAGCACAGAAGGGTGAAGGGATAGAGCACGAAAGCCCAGGCCTCGGCAAAGGCACCTCTCACATACACAGTGGCCAGATGATAGGGCAGATAGGTGTAGACGACGCCTGCTACCAAGCCTCCTCGACAACCGTAGAGTTCCTTTCCCAGCAGGTACATGCCAAGACCAGAGGCCACGAAGCTGACGAGATAGACACCCTTGATCGCTTGCACACCTCCGATGCCTAGCCATCGCAGAAACTCGGCGATGAGGTAAGGGACAGGCCCTTCTCGCGTGAGTACATCCCACTCGCCCGCGGCACTAGGCAGCCAACCCCAATTGCCCCACAGATTGCGCTCCAGGTCATAAAGATCGAAGACGGGTAGGAAACCGGAGTGGGACTGATGGAAGCCGGGGTGGGTCAAGGGGGCGAAGGCAAAGACGCTAAGGAGGACTACCAGCACGAGGTTGACGTCCAGCCCTATTCGAAACTCTGACCACTTCATCTACCAGCGGATCTCTCTACCAACTGAACGGCGGTCCGCACCTTTCTGTTGCCACTCTCCGCATGATGGTGCAGTCTGCACTCACGGAACGATCACGATTTTCAACGACTCAGTCGCTTGAGCCGCCAAGACTATGGCATCGTCCACCTCACCCAGCCCGAACCGATGAGTGACCAGACCCTCTGTTCGAACTCTGCCTCGGCGGATCAACTCCAGAGCGGCTCGCGTGTCGTCAGGTGCGCAGGAGTACGTGGTGACAAGCGTCTTCTCACCGAAGAGCAGGTCATGCACCTCCACTGGCAAGGTGGCTCCTGGTGGCAATGGCGCGTAGATGAGCACTGTACCGCCTTTCCCAGCGAGCCTCAAACCCTGCTGCATCACTGAGACGCTACCAGGCGTCACGATCACCAGGTCTGCACCCACGCCCTCGGTCAATTCCAGAACCTGGCTCTCCCAATCGGGCGCGGTTGCGCTGATAGCGAAATCTGCCTCGAACTCCAGCGCCCGCTGCAAGCGGTACTCAACAAGGTCCGTGGCGATGATCAAGCTTGCGCCCCATATCCTGCTCAACTGGGTGAAGAGCAAGCCACTCACCCCAACTCCAATGACCAGCACTGTGTCACCTGTCCGCATGCAGACTCGCTTCATGCCTCGGATGGCACAGGCTGTAGGCTCAATCAGCGTAGCCTCGTCAAAACCGAGATGCGCGGGCAGGTTGAGCACATCTCGCTCCACATTGATGGCCCTCACTCGCATGTATTCCGCGAACCCACCAGGGTAGATGCCGTTCTCCCTGAAAGTGGAGCAGGAGGAGTAGTTCTCGCGCCTACAGTAGTGACACACAAAGCACGGGACGTGATGATGAGCGAAGACCCTGTCGCCCACTGCGAACCCTTCCACCCCATTCCCTACCCGGGAGACGAAACCCGCTGGCTCGTGTCCCAACACTGCGGGAGCCTTGCTGTCCGCATACCACTCCATCAGATCGCTCCCGCAGAGGCCGCAGGCTTTCACCTGCACCAGGATCTCTCCAGGGCCGATCTCAGGTATCGGCATTTCCTCTAGGCGAATATCTTCGCGACTGTAGTACCTCGCTACTCTCATGCCTGTTTCCGAACCGTCCTAGGGGATGATTGCCATCTTGATCGCCTGGCCGGCCGCCACCATCCGCAAGGCCTGCTCCACATCCTTCAAGGACAGCTGTCCGGTTATCAGAGGCTCTGCCTTGACCACTCCGAGACGCAGTAACTCAAGTGCCTTCCGAACCGTGTGTGGCGTGTGATGAAATACGCCCTTGATGGTCAACTCACCATAGTGCAGGTGGCCCGTATCCAACGGTATCTGCGTCCCAGCGGGGCAACCGCCGAACATGACCACGCTTCCACCCTTGCGAACTAGTTGCAGGGCCATTTGCCAGACCTCGGGTACTCCAGCAGTCTCGATGACTACGTCAGCTCCTCGGCCATCGGTCAAATCCCCGACGGCAGCGAATGGATCCTCGGCCTCCGGATTGACCAGTCTGGTTGCACCCAATTCACGGGCCAGCTGCAATCTGTTCTCGTTGAGGTCAATCACCACGATCTGCTCCGACCCTCTGTGCACCGCCAGCTGAAGGTGCATCAGACCGATGGGTCCGCCTCCTCCGGCGATCACCACACTGTCGCCAGGAGAGATGCCAGCAGCCTCATTCCCCAAGACGACGCAGGCTAGTGGTTCGACAAGGGCCGCCTCCTCGTACGATAGACCAGGCGGAATCTCATAGACGTTCCTCTCCACAATGCGTGCAGGCACTCTGATGTACTCGGCGAAAGCACCCCAGTTGAACAGGATGTCGTCACACAGATTCTGCTTCCCACGATTGCAGAAGAAACAGCTGTTGCAGGGAGCAGAGTTGGCAGCCACCACTCTCGTACCCTCGGCGAATCCTGTCACCCCATCCCCGACCTCGCATACATCACCTGAGAACTCATGACCAAAAAGCATCGGTGGCTCCATCAGGTGATGCCCTCTGCGGTAGGTCTTGACGTCTGTGCCGCAGGTCAAGGCAGCCTTGACTCTCACCAGCAACTCGCCTGGATCGATCGCAGGCAGGTCCACCTCCTGATAGCTCAGCTGGCCTGGTCCCAAGTACACTGCCGCTTTCACTCGTGACTGCCTCTCTTCGCCGGGATCACGCACAGGAAACCGAACGGTTCTTGCCCCAGGCACTTGAACCGATGCTCTTCATGCGGCGAGACATAGATCGTGTCGCCGAAGGAGACGTCCAGCGCGTCGTCTCCCAGAAGCACTCGTCCCTTGCCCCTGAGGACCATGACCCCATGATCGTGCTCGTGGCTATCCACAGGAGTCTCGCCGCCTGGCTCAATCTCGAAGTATCGCATGGCGAAATGAGCTGCTCCTTCCTTGGGCCCGATCAGCCATCGAACAGAGACTGCGAGCACCCCTGGCGAGTCGTAGGCTTCCGCCTCAACGGCCTCCCACTCGAAGCCGCCCTTTTCGCCGGTGAATCTGTGTACAGAGCCCATAGAGCCCCTCCTCACGTTGCCGAGCAGATTCTAGCATACCTGGGGCGAAAAAAGGTAGGAGGGCGAAGAGCGAAAACAGCGCGGCACAAAGAGAAAGCCAACAGACATGAACCGCCTGTTGGCTAAAGCCTGCGTCCCCCATCTTGCCGTGTGCTATCATTGTTTTGAACCTGCCGAGGCAGGTGGGTGCCTACCTTTTGGCTTTGCCCTCTCGGGCGGCGCCTCGAGAGATCGGCTCCCTGTATATAGGTATTGGCTCAAAACGCTGATCACAGCATCACGAGCATGACAGGAGACGCATTC
>CAZNMJ010000010.1:0-31783 GCA_964573815.1 uncultured Anaerolineales bacterium | reverse complement strand
TCGGCCTGCAACCCCCTCTACTACCTACTTGTCGCATTTGACATGGGAGATACCGGGATCTTGACAAGGAGTAAAAAATGTGTTATACTGTAAATTTAGCGTCACGAACTTCTACCTCTTATCACGTGTCTGCGGGAGTGCATCTGAATGGTTCAAGAGTCACGAGGAGCGGGTTCAGAAATGCAGAAATCTCTGTTTGATCTCGAATCGCCAACAGCCGCCACCACGGCGAGGAGCGGAGACAGGCGCAAGTCCTATGCCCGCATCACCGACATCCGCCCCTTGCCTCGCCTTGTTGACGTTCAACTGCAGTCTTTCCAGTGGTTCACGGAGCAAGCTCTCCGGGAACTATTCGAAGAGACATTCCCCATCAAGAGCTACAACGGCAAGATGAGCCTCGAACTCATTGACTACCGGTTCGAGGAAGCTACACACAGCGAGCAGGAATGTCGCGTCATGGACATGACCTACTCAGCCCCTCTCCACATCAGGGCTGCGTTGGTCAACGAGCAAGGCGAGCGGCTGGAACAAGATGTCTACATGGGCAACTTCCCTCTCATGACCGACAACGCCACGTTCATCGTCAACGGTGCGGAGAGGGTAGTCGTGAGTCAGCTGATCCGTTCCTCTGGCATCTTCTTTACTGTGGAAGAGGACAGGAAAAGCGGCAGACAGCTGTGTTTGGCCAAGCTGATCCCGTCCAGGGGGGCCTGGCTTGAGTTCGAAACGACAAAGAAGAACGTCATATCGGTGAAGGTAGACCGCAAACGGAAGATACCGGTGACGGTCTTGGTGCGAGCTCTGGCCGCCATTTCCACAGATATGGATGACCCTATAGACGACGTGCTGCGGGAGGGCACCGACGAGGAGCTCTTCGCCCTCTTCGAACGCTGTGACAACATGCCGGACCGAAGCTACATAGAGGCCACCATCGAGAAAGACCCCACCAAGAATGCCGAGGAGGCCGTGGTGGAGTTCTTCCGGAGGATGCGGCCCGGCGACCCTCCCAACCTCGAGAACGCGAAGAGATACCTTGAGTCGCTTCTCTTCAGTTCTCGCCGGTACGACCTCGCCAAGGTGGGGCGCTACAAGCTCAACAAGAGGCTGGAATTGTCTTTCCCTCTTGACCAACTCACCCTGACCAAGACGGACCTGGTCAAGGTCGTGGAACGAATGATCCTCATCAACAATGGTGTTGACGGGCCCGACGACATAGACGCCCTGGGCAACAGAAGGGTCAAAACTGTCGGCGAGTTGATCCAGAATCAGCTACGGATTGGTTTCCGGCGTATGGAGCAGGTCGTGCGAGAGCGGATGAGCACGAAGGACCCGTCGCAGATCACCCCTCTTACCCTCATCAACATCAGACCAGTAGTGGCCGCTATCAGGGAGTTCTTCGGTGGTAGCCAGCTCTCCCAGTTCATGGATCAGACCAACCCCTTGGCCGAACTGACCCACAAGCGACGTCTTTCTGCCCTAGGGCCTGGAGGACTCCGGCGAGAGAGAGCGGGGTTCGACGTCCGAGACGTGCATGACAGCCACTATGGGCGCATCTGCCCTATTGAGACTCCTGAGGGTCCCAACATCGGCCTCATTGGGTCTCTGGCCACCTATGCAGAGATCAACGAGTATGGCTTCATCGAAACGCCCTACCGGAAGGTGATGAACAGCGTACCCAACGACTTCCACGCTCTGCTGGGAAAAACCCTGCGCGAGGACGTGGTGGATCCTGAGTCTCGCGAGGTGATCGCGACCGCCGGAACGGTGATTAGCCCAGCGGTGGCTGAGTTGATAGTCGAACTGCCCCTGGACGAACAGGTGCCGATCCGTCCCATAGCCACCAACGAGATAGTCTACATGCCCGCCGATGAGGAGGAGAAGCACGTCATCGCTCAGGCCAACGCAAAGTTGGACGAGAGAGGCCAGTTGATAGAGGATCGAATTGAAGCACGGAGTCGGCGAGAGTATCTGATCGAGCCGGTGGAAAAGATCGACATGATGGATGTCTCGCCCAAGCAAATCGTAAGCGTGTCAGCCGCTCTCATCCCCTTCCTGGAGCATGACGATGCCAACCGAGCGCTCATGGGTTCCAACATGCAGCGCCAAGCAGTGCCCCTGGTGATGCCAGAATCACCCACCGTGGGAACAGGCATGGAGCGGCAGGCTGCCCTCGATTCAGGTCAGGTGCTGACAGCCCGCGAGCCTGGCAGAGTCGTGAGTGTCACCTCGGAGAGCATCGTGGTCAGAGGCGATAACGGTGATCGAACCTATGATCTGCGCCGTCACAACCGGTCCAACCAAGGCACGTGCATAGATCAACGACCCACCGTGCATAAGGGGGACTACAGTCAGAAGGGGGACGTCCTCGCCGACAGCTCGTCCACGGAGAATGGAGAGTTGGCGCTGGGCCAAAACGTACTGGTAGCCTTCCTCTCTTGGGAGGGACAGAACTTCGAGGACGCCGTGGTTATCAGCGAGAGTCTGGTGCGCGATGACAAGTACTCCTCGGTACACATCGAGAAGCACGAGATACAAGCGCGGAGCACGAAGCTAGGCCCAGAGGAGATAACGCGCGACATCCCCAACGTGGGGGAGGAAGCTTTGAAGAACCTGGACGAAGAGGGCGTCATCTGTGTCGGGGCCGAAGTCAACCCCGGGGATGTTCTCGTGGGCAAGATAACGCCCAAGGGCGAGACAGACCTCACGCCGGAGGAGAAACTGTTGCGAGCCATCTTCGGCGAGAAGGCCAGGGAGGTCAAGGATTCATCTCTACGGCTACCCCATGGTGAGAGGGGCAAGGTGGTCTATGTCCGAACTTTCACACGCGAAGACGGCCATGATCTCCCGGCTGGCGTGGAGAAGCTCGTGCGCGTCAGTACCGCTCACCTATCCAAAGTGACGGAAGGGGACAAGATGGCCGGGCGCCACGGTAATAAGGGCGTCATCTCCAAGGTGGTTCCCGTCGAAGACATGCCCTTCATGACTGACGGCACCCCCATTGAGATCATCCTTAACCCCTTGGGGGTTCCCAGCCGAATGAATATCGGGCAGATTCTGGAAACGCATCTTGGGTGGGCTGCGGACCGCCTGGGTTTCAAAGCGATATCGCCCGTGTTCGACGGAGCTGATGAAGAAGAGATCGTCGCCGAGCTAGCTCGCGCCTGGTTGATCGACTGGGCCTGGAACAAGGTGGCGGAAGAGGCCTGGCAGTGGTTGAGAGATGAGGAGTATGAACTTGAAGACCTTACTGATGATGACGAAGCCCGCACCCTGTATCTCACCCACTTGCTAGGCGACGAGGGCTACGACGTAGAAGCCCTGATGTCAGACCGGAGGTATGCCCGTCGCAGCGTCTTGGAGTACACGGTGACAAAGCTAGGATATGACCCGAGCGAGTTCCTGGTGTTCGAGGATGATAGACGGCCCCTGCCGGAGAGGGAGAAGGCTGACAGGCTGGCCTGCCAGGTCTGCCTACGATTGTGGTTGGAGGAACTCGGCTACTCCACAGATGACCTCGAGGGCCAGGAGCTAGAACGGCGGGCTGGTCAAGCGAGCCTGGAGACCGGCCAGCCCATTCCAACCTGGGGCAAGATGATCCTCTATGACGGCAGGACAGGCGAACCTTTCGACCACCCCGTGACTGTGGGAATGATCAACATGATGAAGCTTGCACACCTCGTAGAAGACAAAGTGCATGCGCGATCCACTGGGCCTTACTCGTTGGTCACTCAGCAGCCCCTAGGGGGCAAGGCGCAATTCGGCGGCCAGCGTTTTGGAGAAATGGAGGTATGGGCCCTGGAAGCCTACGGTGCTGCCCACATCTTGCAGGAGATGCTGACCGTCAAGTCAGATGACGTGACCGGTAGAGTCCAGACGTATCAGGCAATCGTGAAGGGTACGAGGCATGGCCCACCGGGTATACCGGAGTCCTTTCGGGTCTTGGTCAAGGAACTGCAGAGCCTTGGGCTTTCCGTGGAGGTCATAGACGGGCATGGGAAGCGGCACGAATTCGGGAAGTACGATGTGTCAGAAAGAGACTCCCGTCTGCGGCTGGAGCCAGGGTTTCCAAGTGAATTGCGCATTTGACGGCTGACAACAAATGTGGTAGAATTAGTATTTGCGCATTCAAAGCTCACTGACCATCGTGTCAGGGGTTGTCCGTGACGGGGTTCAGGAGAGGTAACGTTGCCGACTGTCAATCAGTTAGTCAAGAAAGGTCGCAAGAAGAAAAGCCAGAGGAGCTCAGCTCCGGCGCTCCGTTTTAGACACAACGCCCTTCGCCAACGGACGGTGAGGGATGCTAAGGGGTCTCCTCAAAAGAGAGGCGTTTGCACACTAGTCAGGACGATGACGCCCAAGAAACCCAATTCGGCGCTGCGAAAGATCGCAAGGGTGCGGCTAACCAACGGTATCGAGGTGACGGCGTACATACCCGGCGAGGGTCACGGCCTCCAAGAGCATTCGGTGGTCTTGATTCGTGGGGGGCGTGTAAAAGACCTGCCGGGGGTTCGCTACCATATCGTCCGTGGTGCCCTGGATGCCGGCGGCGTCGAGGGTCGTATGCGCGGACGATCCAAGTACGGCACCAGGCGGCCGAAGACGAGGATCTAAATCATCCCCGTGAGATGCACCTGAGGTGTCTCTTTTGACAGGGAGTTAAGGTACGAGTAGAAGGATACATCGTACCTGCTGAGGAGGCTTTCAAAAAGACTAGAGCTGGTGATCTACTAGTCTTTTTGAATGTGGGGACTAAGTGCCCATTTTGACATCGTCTTCTGAAGAGAAGGGTAACATACTTGTAGGAGGGTGCCCGCCAGGATAGCCCAGGATCAGTGAAGGGCTGGATGGTGGGGGCGAGGGCTTGGCAACCCCATTGGTGCGATAGCTCTCGGCCCCATGTTTTTGCACCGTGAACGGAGGGAACAGATGCCTAGGCGATACAGACCCCCTCGCAGAGAAGTGGAACCGGATCCGAAGTACAACAGCGAACTGGTGGCGAGATTCATCAACCGTCTCATGCAGCGGGGAAAGAAGAGTGTAGCTGCGAGAATCATGTATGACGCGTTCGACATAATCGAGGAGCGAACTCGCAGGAATCCTTTGGAGGTCTTCCATCAAGCCATGGACAACGCCACTCCAGCTCTGGAGGTGCGATCTCGGCGCGTAGGCGGGGCAACCTATCAGATACCTATTGAGGTGAGACCAGAACGGCGCACCTCTTTGGCCATACGATGGCTCATTCAATCTGCCCAGGCTCGGAAGGGCAGGCCCATGGCTGAGAGGCTGGCTGACGAACTGATGGATGCTTCCCGAAACACGGGAACCACGGTGAAGAAGAAGGACGATACTCACAAGATGGCGGAGGCCAACAGAGCTTTCGCCCATTATCGCTGGTAGCGGGAGTCAAGGATGCCTCGGGACTATCCCCTGGCTCGGACAAGAAACATCGGCATCATTGCCCATATAGACGCCGGGAAGACCACGATCACCGAGCGTGTCCTTTTCTACACCCAGAAGATCCATCGCATGGGGGAAGTGCACGACGGCACAACTCAAATGGATTGGATGGCTCAGGAGCGGGAGCGAGGAATCACTATCACTGCTGCCGCCACGAGTTGCTACTGGCTGGATCATCAGATCAACATCATCGATACGCCGGGTCACATAGATTTCACAGTGGAGGTACAGCGCTCCCTCCGGGTCTTGGACGGAGGGATCGTTGTGCTGGATGCGGTAGCTGGAGTCGAACCGCAGTCGGAAACCGTTTGGCATCAAGCTGACCGTTATGGCGTACCGCGTATCTCTTTCATCAACAAGATGGATCGCCCAGGGGCTGACTTCTGGCGCTCGCTCGAGATGATAGAGAAGAGACTGGGAGCCCGGCCGGTGGCGATACAGATCCCTATCGGCAAGGAAGAGCACTTCGAAGGAGTTGTGGACCTGATTGACCTCAAAGCTCTGGTCTATGCCGATGAAATGGGAACTCACCAGGAGGAACTGGAGATACCAGCCTCCCTCCAAGAGGAAGCGACCAAGTGCCGAGACACACTGATCGAAAAAGTAGCGGAAACCGATGATGCATTGGCGGTGGGCTTTCTGGAAGGCAAGGAGATCTCTGGTCAGGAGATAAGGCGGGCCTTGCGACAGGCTACGTTGGAGTCAAAGCTGGTGCCCGTGCTTTGCGGCTCCGCCCTGCGCAACAAGGCGATCCAGCCTGTCCTGGACGCCGTGATTCACTATCTGCCTTCACCCTTGGATGTCCCAGCTATCGAGGGCATCAACCCGCGGACCGGCGAGAACGAGACGCGCCATGTTGAGAGGAAGGTCCTTTCTCCGCCCTGGCATTCAAGATTGCGTCCGATCCGTACGTCGGTAGGCTGGCGTATGTCAGAGTCTATTCGGGCACACTAAACACCGGCTCCCGGATGCTGAACTCGACGAAAGAGCGGAAGGAGCGGGCGGGACGCCTTCTCCGCATGCACGCCAACCATCAGGAGAATATCGAGGCCGTATATGCGGGCGACATAGCCGCCGTGATTGGACTGAAGCACACCTTTACTGGGGATACACTGTGCGATCCCAGCGCTCCCATCATTCTGGAGTCCATAAAGTTCCCAGAGCCTGTCATTTCCGTAGCTATTGAGCCTCGCACCCAGGCAGACCAGGACAAGATGAAAGAGGCCTTGGACCGCCTGGCAGAGGAGGATCCAACCTTTCAGGTTCGGCTTGACAAAGATACAGGTCAGACCTTGATCTCTGGCATGGGCGAACTTCACCTGGAGGTTCTTGTAGACCGCATGCTGCGGGAGTTCCGCGTGTCAGCAAGCGTGGGGAAGCCGCAAGTATCATACCGAGAGACCATCACCAAACCTGTCCGGGCTGAAGGTCGATTCATTCGGCAGACCGGGGGACACGGCCAATACGGCCACGTTTGGGTGAAACTGGAACCTCTGACCAAGGGAGAAGGCTACGTCTTCGTGGATGAGACATCCAATGGTGTGATCCCCAAGCAATACATCCCCGCCGTCGATCAAGGTATTCGGGAAGCTATGGAGAGCGGGGTGCTGGCCGGTTATCCGGTCGTGGACATTAGGATCAGGCTAGTAGATGGCTCCTTCCACGAGGAGGATTCGTCAGCCTTGGCCTTCAAGATCGCAGGTTCGATGGCCTTGCGGAAGGGCGTACAAGAGGCTGATCCCGTCTTACTGGAACCGATAATCAAGCTGGAGGTCGTGGTCCCAGAGGATTTCATAGGTGATGTCATGGGCGACCTTAACTCTAGACGCGCCCAGATAGAAGGCATGGAAGCCCGGGGCAGCGTGCAGGCCGTGCGGGCTCATGCCCCGCTGGCTGAGATGTTCGGTTATGCCACCGCCCTGCGTTCGCTGACCCAAGGCCGCGGAACCTTCACTATGGAGTTCGACTACTATGCCGAGGTACCCACGGGAGCGGTCTAGCGTACGCCTATCGGCCACGAGAAGCGACAGGAACTCCATAGGATCAGTTGCGGACAGTGGTTTGACAAGAGAAGGAGGACCGACTGTATGGCAAAGGAGAAGTTTGTAAGGGACAAGCCTCATGTGAATGTGGGCACGATAGGTCACGTGGATCATGGTAAGACCACGTTGACGTCGGCCATGACCAAGGTGTTGAGCTTCAAGGATCTGGCGGAGTATCGAGCCTTCGACACCATCGACAATGCTCCGGAGGAGAAGGCTCGTGGGTTGACCATCGCCATCTCTCACGTGGAGTACTCGACGGAGAACCGTCACTACGCCCATGTGGACTGCCCTGGTCACGCCGACTACATCAAGAACATGATCACTGGTGCGGCGCAGATGGATGGGGCGATACTGGTGGTCAGTGCTCCTGACGGGCCTATGCCTCAGACGAGGGAGCACGTCTTGTTGGCTCGTCAGGTGGAAGTGCCCAGCATGGTGGTGTTCCTTAACAAAGTGGACATGATGGAGGATCCGGAGTTGCTGGAGTTGGTGGAGTTGGAGTTACGGGAGTTGTTGGACGGGTACCAGTTCCCTGGGGATGAGACACCCATCGTGCGGGGTTCGGCCTTGGAGGCCATGAACTCCTCCAGCACAGACCCTGATGCTCCGGAGTACAAGCCTATCTGGGAGCTTCTGGATGCGGTAGACAACTACATCCCCACGCCTGAGAGGGAGATGGACAAGCCTTTCCTGATGCCGATAGAGGATGTTTTTGGCATCAAGGGGCGGGGGACGGTAGTTACCGGCAGATTGGAGCGAGGTACGATCAAGGTTGGTGAGGAAGTAGAGATCGTAGGATTCGGACAGGACGTGCGCAAGACGGTGTGCACTGGGGTGGAGATGTTCCACAAGCTGTTGGACCAAGGTATAGCTGGGGACAACATCGGCTGCCTGCTGCGGGGTGTAGAGAGGCAGGAAGTGGAGCGAGGGATGGTGCTATCGAAGCCGGGGAGCATCAAGCCCCACACCACCTTTGACGGTAGCGTATATGTATTGCGGAAGGATGAGGGCGGTAGGCACACACCGTTCTTCGCCGGGTATCGGCCGCAGTTCTACATCAGGACCATGGATGTGACGGGGGCGGTGAACCTGCCCGAGGGCGTGGAGATGGTGATGCCTGGGGACAATGTGAATCTCCAGATAGAGTTGATAGTGCCGGTGGCCCTGGAAGAAGGGTCGCGCTTCGCCCTCCGTGAAGGAGGCCGAACGGTCGGCGCAGGAGTGATCACCAAGATCGTCGAGTGAGGGAGTCAGCCGTCTGCTAGGCATGGTGACTGCGCCAAGGGCCCCCATCGCCTCCAACGGACGCATGCGAGGTAGAAAGTACAGATGGCCAGGGAGAAGATCAGAATCCGCTTGAAGGCTTACGATCACAAAGTACTCGATCAATCGGCTCGGAGGATAGTCGAGGCGGCTCAGAGCACCGGCGCGATTATCGTAGGACCGGTGCCCTTACCCACGAAGGTCGAGAAGTTCACCGTGATCCGGTCGCCGTTCATCGACAAGGATTCCCGAGAACAGTTCGAGATTCGCACCCATAAGCGCCTGATAGACATTATCGAACCCGGCTCGAAGACAGTTGATACGCTCATGCGTCTCAACCTACCTGCTGGGGTGGACATCGAGATCAAGCTCTAGGTACCGAGCCCACTGCGGCCAAGGGGCCTAGTCAAGACCGATACTGGGTCTTGAGGTGCCTTCGGAGAACGTCACTCCGCGCGGAGACTGGTGATGAAAGGGATTGTAGGCAGAAAAGTAGGAATGACTCAGATCTTCGATGATGCCGGTGAGGTCAGCCCGGTGACCATCATTGAAGCGGGGCCATGCTACGTCACTCAGATCAAGACCAAGCCAAAGGACGGTTACGAAGCCATCCAGTTGGGCTTCGGGGAAGCCAAGCGTCTCAACAAGCCTCGACGCGGACACCTGCCCAAGGGTGTGCCCGACGTGGGATACCTGCGAGAGATCAAAGTCGACGATATCTCTGCCTTCGAGATTGGGCAGAAGATCGACGCTGGTATCTTCTCCATTGGCGAACTGGTGGATGTGACCGGTATTTCAAAAGGGAAGGGATTCGCTGGAGCGATGAAGCGCCATGGCTTTGGTGGAGGCCCTGCCACTCACGGACAATCTGATCGGGCCCGGGCCCCTGGCTCCATAGGGTCCACGTCTACTCCAGGGCGTGTCTTCAAAGGCATGCGGATGGCAGGGCACATGGGTAGCCAGCGGACCACCGTTCAGAACGTGAAAGTCGTCCTCGTCGACCCAGAAAGGAATCTGTTGGCGGTCAAGGGTGCCGTCCCTGGCGCGAAGGGCGGACTTGTGACCATTAGGAGTGCAGTCAAGGGCAAGAAGAAATGAAAGTTCCTCTTCGAAACATGACCGGAAAGGTCATCGACGAAACAGAACTCAGGGATGACATCTTCGGAATAGCGCCAAACGAGGCGGTCATGCATCAGGCCTTGGCACGCCAGTTGGCTAACGCGCGTCTAGCCACAGCCAGAACCAAGACCAGGGGCGAGGTAAGAGGCGGCGGCAGGAAACCGTGGCGACAGAAAGGCACTGGAAGGGCGCGGCACGGCAGCATTCGCGAGCCTCAGTGGCGGGGTGGCGGTGTGGTCTTTGGTCCGCGCGCTGGCAGGAACTATCGCAAGGCTATGCCCCGCAAGATGCGGCGCCTGGCGCTGCGATCAGCACTCTCGGTGAAGGCCCGTGAAGGGCAGATCATCGTGCTAGACAAGCTCGAAATGCCGACTCCGAAGACGAAGGAGATGCTCAGGATGTTGGATGGCCTGGCACACGACTCCAGCACCCTTATTCTCCTGCCTGAGCGCGATATAAACGTGGAGAAGTCCGTGAATAACCTGCCCCGCGCCAAGGCGCTGCGTGCTCAATACCTGAACCTCGTGGACGTCTTTGGCCATGACTACTTGGTCATGCCCCTAGCAGCTATGAGGGCGATCGAGGACTTCCTGGGTCAGTGAGAGATAGGAGAGATCGACGTGCACATCTACGAGATTCTGAAGCGCCCCATCGTCACCGAGAAGACCACTCTCCAAGGGGAGCAAGGCCGATACACTTTCGAGGTTGATACTTGCGCCAATAAACACCAGGTCAAGGAAGCAGTGGAGAAGATCTTCAATGTGGAAGTGCTCTCTGTTAACATCATTAACATGCCTGGAAAGAGGCATCGCTACGGCCGCCACATCAGCAAGGCTCACCCTTGGAAGAAGGCGACTGTGAAACTGGCCGAGGGGCAGTCCATAGGGTTCTTTGAGGGGGTCTGAGTATGCCCATTAAGGTCTACAAACCCACTTCTCCGGGACGCCGCGGCATGTCCGTCACCAGCTTTGAGGACATAACCCGCACCGAGCCCGAGCGCTCGCTTCTCAGACCAGTGCGAAAGAAAGCTGGTCGTAACGTGCAAGGGCGCATCACCGTTCGGCATCGAGGTGGCGGGCACAAACGTAGATATCGCCTCATAGATTTCAAGCGGGACAAGTTTGGTGTCCCAGCAAGGGTCGATTCCATCGAGTATGATCCCAACCGGTCAGCCCGCATAGCTCTCCTGGTGTATGCCGACGGTGAAAAGAGGTACATCATCGCGCCCTTGGGGCTGAAGGTCAATGACATCGTGGAGTCCGGTCCTGACGCCGATATTCGGGTTGGCAATGCCCTACCCGTCGCCAACATCCCGGTGGGTTCGATGATCCACAATATCGAACTACAAAGAGGAAAGGGAGGGCAACTGGCACGCTCCGCTGGGACCTCGGCTCAGTTGCTAGCCAAGGAAGGCAAATACGCTCAGGTACGTCTACCGTCGGGCGAGATACGGCTCATCCATGTCGATAATCTGGCCACCATCGGGCAGGTGGGCAATACCGATTGGGGCAACGTCAGCCTGGGCAAGGCTGGGAGAGCCCGTTGGCTAGGACGGCGCCCTGCCACTCGAGGGTCGGCAATGAGTCCGCGGGATCATCCTCACGGTGGCGGCGAGGGTAAGGCCCCCATCGGGATGCCATCGCCGAAGAGCCCCTGGGGCAAGAAGACCCTCGGCAAGAAGACCCGTCGTCGCAAAGATACGAATAAGTGGATAGTTCGCCGGCGAGGAGCGAAGAGGAGATAGCAGATGACCAGATCTCTGAAGAAAGGCCCATACGTAGACGCCAAACTGCTCAAGAAGGTCAAGCGCATGCAGGAGAGCGGTGACGAGTATGTGATCAAGACCTGGGCACGCGCCTCTACTATCTCCCCGGAGATGATAGGTCTTACGATAGCTGTACACGATGGGCGTCGTCATGTGCCAATCTACATCACCGAGAACATGGTGGGCCACAAGCTGGGGGAGTTCGCGCCCACTCGGACTTTTCGCGGCCATTCCTATCGTGAAAGAGGAACGCGTATCACAAGATAGACGCAGGTGCCAACATGGGACTTGAGATCAAGGCAGTGGAGAAATTCATACCTATGTCGCCACATAAAACCAGACGCGTGATCGATCTGGTGCGGGAACGGCCCGTGGATGAGGCTCTGGCCCTCTTAAGGTTCTTGCCGCAGGCGGCAGCCAGGCCGGTGACGAAGGCCATAGAGTCAGCGGCGGCCAACGCTGAGGACGTACACGGCTTGTCCAAGTCGGACTTGTACATCTCTCGGATAACGGCCGATGTGGGACCCACTCTAAAACGATTCCGGGCTGGGGCTCGAGGGCGCGTGAAGCCCATTCTCAAAAGGGGAACTCACATTACGGTGGTTCTGAGCGAGCTTGAGGAAGAATAGATAAGGCGCCAGGAAGGAGAAGGTAGTTGGGCAGAAAGGTACACCCCGTAGGTTTCAGGCTAGGATTCACCAAGGACTGGAAGGCCAAATGGTACGCTGAAGGCCTGGAATACGTGGATCTGCTGCAAGAGGACCTTGAGCTCAGACAGCTCATCCGCGATCAAATGGCGCATGCGGGCATCTGCAGGATAGACGTCGAGCGCTTCCCAAAGCAGGTGTCGCTTACAATACACACGGCAAGACCGGGCATTGTCATCGGCCGCAAGGGATCGAGTGTAAACCTGTTGCGTCGGCAGGTGGAAGAAGTGACAGGAAAGAAGGCCCGCATAGAGGTCGTAGAAGTTCCTGAACCCGAACTGAATGCCTACCTCATCGCGGAGAGTATCTCCGCCCAACTGGCGAGGCGGATTTCTCATAAGCGAGCCATGAAGCAGGCGGCTGCCAGGGCCATGCGCTTGGGGGCTGGCGGCATCAAGATAGCCTGCGGCGGTCGCCTGGCTGGGTCCGAAATGGCGCGCCGAGACTGGACGATGGAGGGGCGTGTGCCTCTGCACACCCTGCGAGCCGACATTGACTATGCGCAAACAGAGTCCTTGACCACCTATGGCCGCATTGGGGTTAAGGTTTGGGTCTACAAGGGCGAGGTCTTTCCAGAAGAGGAAGAAGCGCCGTTCCTCGAAGGGTTCTGACATCGGTACCATCAGGGGGTGACTGCTCATGCTAATGCCCAAGAGAGTGAAGTATCGGAAGGCTCACCGGGGCCGCATGAAGGGCAAAGCTCGTCGTGGCGCCGAGGTGAGTTTTGGAGAGTACGGCCTCCAAGCGCTTGAGCCCTCGTGGATCACGAGCCGACAGATAGAGGCGGCACGAAGGGCCATAGTGCGGCATGTACAACGAGGCGGCAAACTCTGGATACGCGTCTTCCCGGACAAGCCGGTAACCGTCAAGCCTGCGGAGACCAGGATGGGCAGCGGCAAGGGCAATGTCGACCACTGGGTAGCTGTGGTCAAGCCGGGCCGAGTGCTGTTTGAAATCACCGGTGTGGAGGAAAGCGCAGCTCGAGAGGCCTTCCGCTTGGCTTCCCAGAAGCTCCCTATAAAGACCCAATTCGTCAGCAGACATGAAGTGTGACAGCGAGGAACCGTCCCATGAAGACGCTAGACCTGAGAAACATGACCTCAGAGGAGTTGCGGCACGAATTGGAGAACATGTACGAGGAACTCTTCAACCTGCGGTTCCAGTTGAGTACCAACCAACTGACCAACTACAACCGTATCCGCCAGGTCAAGAGGGACATAGCCCGTGCGAAGAGCATTCTTAGAGAGCGAGCGCTAGCCCAGACCGGGGAGGAGACATCATGAGGGGACGACGCAAATCCCTGGTCGGCCAAGTAGTCAGCAACAAGATGGACAAGACGGTCGTAGTGGTCGTGGAGAGGTTGGGCCGACATCCCTTGTACAAGAAGGTGATAAAGATCCGCAAGAGGTTCAAGGCTCATGACGCCGACAATGCCTGCCAGATAGGCGATATGGTTCGCATTGTCGAGAGCCGCCCGCTGAGTAAGGAGAAACGGTGGGTGGTTGAGGAGATACTGAAGGGGCAGGGACAGAGGGTGGAGCAATGATCCAGTCGGAGAGTCACCTCAGGGTGGCAGACAACACTGGAGCGCGAGAGATCATGTGCATCAAGGTTCTCGGTGGCTCGAAGCGCCGCTACGGGCGTGTAGGCGATATCATTATCGCTACCGTGAAGCAGGCCATCCCCTCTGGTTCCGTCAAGAAAGGAGAACTGGTACGAGCGGTGATTGTGCGGACCGCCAAGGAGTACGGGCGCTCAGATGGATCGTACATACGGTTCGATGAGAACGCAGCGGTCATTCTCGACGATTACCAGAACCCCAAAGGTACACGCATCTTCGGCCCCGTCGGTCGGGAGTTGAGGGAACGGGGCTTCATGAAGATCGTCTCCCTCTCCCCGGAGGTACTGTGAGGCACGTCAATCAAGAGCGGAGAAGGGCGAGAGGATGAAACGGATCAAGAAAGGTGACACTGTAGAGGTCATCACAGGCAACTACCGCGGAATGAAGGGTAGTGTGCACAGGGTTCTACCGGACAAGGACCAGGTGATTGTCTCGGGCATCAATATCATCAAGAGACACACCAAGCCCACAGGCAGGGTGCGCACCCAGGCTGGTATCATTGAGCGCGAGGCCCCGATGCATATCTCGAAGCTGGCCTTGGTCTGTCCCCATTGTAATCAGCGAACCCAGGTAACCTACAGGGTCCTTCCTGATGGAGGAAAGGCCAGAGTCTGCAAACGATGCAATGAGACGGTCGGCTAGCGGAGGGCCCTGGTCGGAGAAACAATCATGTCCAGATTGAAAGAAGCCTACCAAAAGGAAATCGTCCCCATATTGATGGAGGACTTCGGCTATCGTAACGTGATGGAAGTTCCACATCTGGTCAAGATTGTCCTAAACGTGGGGCTGGGAGAGGCTCTGCAGGACGCCAAGGCCCTGGATGGAGCAACCCGAGACCTGAGCACCATCACGGGACAACGACCAATGATCACCCGGGCGCGCAAGTCCATCGCTGGTTTCAAGCTCAGGGAAGGCATGGCCATCGGTGCCAAGGTCACGCTACGGGGCCGGCGGATGTATGACTTCTTCGATCGGCTGGTGAACCTGGCCTTGGCGCGCCAACGAGACTTTCGGGGCATTTCCCGCGATGCCTTCGATGGCCGAGGCAACTACACTCTGGGCCTCGAAGAACAGCTAGTGTGGCCCGAAATAGACTACGATTCCATAGACAAGGTGCGCGGAATGGAGATCAGTATCGTCACCAGCGCCAAGACCGATGAGGAAGCAAGGCGATTGCTGTCGCTCCTAGGCATGCCTTTCGAGAGAGTCTAGCGCACCGGGCGACGAGCTGAGCCCTCAAGTAGCCCATTTGTGGAGGTGAAGTGGCCAAGAAGTCAATGATCGCCAGGGAGAAGCGAAGGAAACACAAGACGCAAGTGCGGAACCGCTGCACGTTGTGCGGACGCCCGAGGGCGTACATGCGACGCTTCGGACTGTGCCGCATATGTTTTCGAGAGTTGGCCCTGGAAGGCAAGATCCCTGGCGTGACCAAATCTAGCTGGTAGCTGAGAAAGGGCATCACAATCATGCACACTGATCCCGTCGCTGACATGCTGACTCGCATCAGGAACGCCATCGAGGTCAGCCATACCCAGGTGACAGCACCTTCCTCCAAGATGAAGGTGGCGATTGCCAACGTGTTGCGAGAACAGGGGTATATCCAAGGCTACGATGTGACCAAGGATCGTCCTCAACCGGTACTCAGGATATGGCTGAAGTACACGGAGGATGGCGAACCCGCGATAACCGCCTTGCAGAGAGTCAGCAAACCCGGCTGTCGGGTCTACGCTGGCAAGAGAGACCTACCCAGGGTGTTAAGCGGCATGGGGATAGCCATCCTGTCTACATCGCAGGGCG
The DNA here is from genome assembly GCA_964573815.1 of uncultured Anaerolineales bacterium. Lineage (GTDB taxonomy): Bacteria > Chloroflexota > Anaerolineae > UBA7937 > B3-Chlor > CAYGAW01. Next base: position 16,009 of record CAZNMJ010000010.1, on the reverse strand, counting down.
TCATGACCGACAAGAGTGCACGGCGCCTGGGAATCGGTGGCGAGGTTCTGTGCTATGTGTGGTAGCGATAGTCGTCAAGCTTGGTGCCCTGAGGAGATCGGGTTAGTTCTTCCTCTCGACGGAAAAGCTCTGGAGGTACGCTATCATGTCTCGCATAGGTAGGATGCCGATACCGATACCATCCGACGTCCAGGTAACGATCCATGGTTCGGAGGTCACGGTTAAGGGGCCGAAGGGTGAGCTCACCCGCAGGTTTCATCCCGATATCTCCATCACTTTGCAGGACAGCCAGCTTGTTGTCACCCGACCCACCGATCATCGGCTGCATCGGTCACTCCACGGGCTGACACGGGCCTTGCTGGCAAACATGGTGCAAGGGGTGCATGACGGATTCCGAAAGGATCTGGAAATCCATGGCGTGGGTTATCGCGCCCAGATGGAAGGAGAGAAGCTCATCCTATTGGTGGGCTATTCACACCCTGTTCAGATCGATCCCCCACCAGGGATCACTATTGATGTGGAGAAGGGTTATCGAAACATAGTCGTGGAGGGAGTCGACAAGGAACTGGTGGGCAGGGTCGCAGCCGAGATCAGAGCGGTACGAAAGCCGGAGCCTTACAAAGGAAAAGGAATTCGCTACGCGGGAGAGTACGTGCGTCGCAAGGCTGGCAAGGCAGGAAAGATCGGGTAGCACCTTACTGGAACAACGGCAGCAGTGGTGGGAGCAAGAGCGAATGAGCAGTAGTAGTAATCTTAAGACGGCTCGCCGTCGCAGACACATGCGCGTGCGCAAGAAGATACGAACCAGCAAGGACCGTCCCCGACTTTCCGTCTACCGCAGCCTGAAGCACATCTACGCGCAGCTAATCGACGATACCGAAGGTCACACTCTCGTCTCTGCGTCGACACTGGACCAGGAAGTACGAGATCAAATTGCTGGGCTCAAGAAGTCAGAGCAGGCCAAAGTGGTCGGTAAGGTTCTGGCCCAGCGGGCCAAAGCTCATGGGATCGAGAAAGTAGTCTTTGACAGAGGGGGAAACAAGTATCACGGCCGGGTGCAGTCTCTCGCCGAAGGAGCCCGCGCGGGTGGCCTGGAGTTCTAGGACCGGGAACATGCACGGTCCTCGACAGTACCTTCGGACGGAAAGACGCCAAGTCTGACTAGACGGTGATCGAGGGAAAGAGGACATTCATGGAAGAGGAATTCCTAGAGGAGCGAGTAGTGCATATTGCTCGTGTGGCTAAGGTGGGAAAAGGAGGGCGCCGCTTTGGCTTCCGAGCTGTGGTTGTTGTCGGTGATGGTCAGGGCAGCGTGGGGGCCGGTGTCGGCAAGGCACGGGAGGTGCCCGAAGCCATCCGCAAGGGAATCGAAAAAGCCAAGAAGAACATGATCCAGGTGCCCATCGTCAGTGGCACCATCCCTCACGAGGTCGTGTCCAGGTTCGGGGCAGCCAAGGTGCTTCTCAAGCCCGCTTCGCCAGGGACCGGGGTCATGGCCGGTGGAGGAGTGCGGGCCGTGGTGGAGGCCGCCGGCGTGAAGAATATCCTCACCAAGTCGCTGGGAAGCGCCAACATCCTCAACGTGGTGTTGGCGACAATAGAAGGCTTGAAGCAATTGAAAAACCCGGAAGCGGAGGCTCGCCGGCGCGGTAAGCCCTTGGAGGAAGTGTTGCCCTTCTGGGAGCAGGCAAATGGCTAGGAGCAGCAAGCTGCGCATAACCTGGGTCAAGAGCAGCATAGGGTATTCTGAAGACCAAAAGGCGACCATCAGGGCCTTGGGTCTTCGCCGTCTCGGTCAGTCGGTGCAGCATATGGACAACCCCTCCATCCGGGGCATGATTCACAAAGTAGAGCATCTGGTGAGAGTGGAGGAGATCTAATCCTTCCTGGCTAGCCGGGAGGTAGCAAGTCTTCCCTCGGAGGAGCTATGAAACTACACGACCTAGGGCCACCCAAGGGGGCCACGAAGAAGAGGAAGAGAGCAGGGAGAGGAGACAGCTCTGGGCACGGAAAAACGGCGGGGCGCGGCACCAAGGGGCAAAAGGCACGCTCTGGCGGCAACATCCCGCCCTACTTCGAAGGTGGGCAACTGCCCCTCGTGAGAAGACTGCCTCGTATCAGAGGCTTTACGAATATATTCAAGACAGAGTTTGCCGTGGTGAATCTCGATCGGCTCAACGAGCGCTTTGACAAGGGTGATGAGGTTACACCGGCCGCGCTCACCGAGGCCGGCCTGATCAAGTCACCCCGTGAACTGGTCAGAGTTCTAGGAAGAGGAAATCTGGAGAAGCCGCTGACGGTCAAAGCCCATGGCTTCTCCGATGGTGCAAGGGCCAAGATAGAGGCCGCAGGAGGGAGTGTTGAGGAACTAGCTCTGCCGGCCACCAGGCCCAAGAGGGGTCGCAGGCCGCGACGCCGTTAGAGGAGAGACCCGTGGAAACGATCAGGAATGTCCTCAACGCTTTCAAGCTACCGGACTTACGCCGGAAGATTTTCTTCACGCTAGCTATGCTGGTCGTCTATCGTTTTGCGGCCCACATACCCGTGCCAGGGGTAAATGCCGACGCCCTGAGACAACTCTTCCAAACCAACCAGTTGCTGGGGCTACTCGACATGTTCTCGGGTGGCGCCATGTCCAGCTTCTCTGTGGTGGCAATGGGCGTGTACCCGTACATTACAGCTACGATCATCATGCAGTTATTGGTGCCGCTGGTACCGCCTCTGGAGCGCCTGAGTCAAGAGGGCGAGGCCGGCCAAGCCAAGATCAATCAAATCACACACATCATGACGGTTCCCTTGGCTGCGCTGTCGGCCATCGGACAGATCACCGTGTTCAGCCGAGCCACAATGCCCGTCATTGAGAATTTCAACCTGTTTTCGGCCGACACTTTCCTATCCAGCTTTGCCACCATCGTCACTCTCGCGGCAGGCACCATGTTTGCCGTTTGGCTGGGCGAACTTATCACCGAGCAAGGGGTGGGGAATGGGATCTCGATCATCATCTTTGGCGGCATCGTATCCCGCATCCCTCAAAACGTGGCGCAAGACCTGCGGACGAACCCCCCCGGCCTGATAGCTTTCGCCATCATCGGCATCATAACGGTGGCAGCCATCGTCTTCATCTATGAGGGACAACGACGGATCCCCGTGCAATACGGCAAGCGCGTCAGAGGCACAAAGATCTATGGCGGTCAGAGCACTCACATTCCGATGAAGGTGAACTCTGCGGGCATGATCCCCCTGATCTTCGCGTCCTCCTTCCTGATCCTGCCAGGGGTCATCGCCAGTTACTTTGTATATGCCGAAAACGACGTGGTAGCCAGCGTTGCGCAGGGCATTGCAAACATCTTTAAGACGGAGCAGGTTTTCTATTGGATTCTGTATTTCATCATGGTAGTGGGCTTCACATTCTTCTATACCGACGTCCTCTTCCAACAGCAGAACATGCCGGACAACCTGCAGCGGCATGGAGGCTTCATCCCTGGCATACGTCCGGGGGCGCGCACAGCCGAGTACTTGAATCGCGTGTTGCGGCGCATAACCCTGGTGGGCGCTTTCTTCTTGGGGGTGGTGGCCGTCCTGCCGTTCTTTGCCAGCGCACTGACCCCCATGCAGACCATGATTGTCACCAGCACAGGTCTGCTGATTGTGGTCGGCGTGGTCATAGACACAATGAAACAGCTAGAGGCACAGTTGCTCATGCGCCACTATGAAGGCTTCCTACGATAGGTGTGGGGCAGGCAGATGAACATTATCATGCTCGGCCCACCGGGCGCCGGCAAGGGAACGCAAGCGGCGATGTTGGCCGAGCGACTGGGGATTCCGCATGTGGCTAGTGGCGACCTCTTTCGCGAAGCACTCCAGTCCAAGACGGAGCTAGGGTTGAAAGCGAAGTCCTACATGGATCGAGGCGAGCTAGTGCCGGATGAGGTTACCATCGCCATGATCCGCGAGCGGCTACTCAAGACGGACTGCGATGAGGGAGTGATCTTGGATGGATTCCCCCGCACGCTCGAGCAAGCCAAAGCTCTCAAGGAGCTCCTTGCCGAGCAAGGTAAGGCCATAGACGTAGCGCTTTTCATCGATGCCTCCGAGGAGGAGTTGGTGAGACGACTCTCGAGCCGCTGGACCTGCCGCAATTGTCAGGCCGTTTACAACGTCATCTCCAACCCTCCGCGGCAGAAGGGCAAATGTGACGTGTGTGGCGGCGAGCTTTATCAGCGTGGCGATGACGTGCCGGAAACGGTGAGGAATAGAATTGGAGTCTACTGGGATCAGACCAGCCCTCTGATCGACTACTATCAGGGTGAGGAGTTGCTCATCACCATCGAGAGCAAGGGTGGCATAGAGCGTGTGCACGAGAGAATAGTGGAAGCGCTTAAGATTCGGTAATGGTTATCAGAAAATCGGATCGTGAACTGGCGTTGATGCGCGAGGCAGGCAGGATTGTGGCTATCACTCACGCTCAGCTGGAGGACAGAATAAGACCGGGAGTTGCCACCGCGGAACTGGATGCGCTGGCACACGAGACGGTCACCAGGCTCGGTGCCACGCCCGCGTTCCTCGGATATCGAGGTTTTCCTGCCTCACTCTGCATTGCCATCAACGAAGAGGTGGTCCACGGGATCCCCGGACCGCGAGTCCTGGAAGAGGGCGACATCGTGAGTATGGATTTTGGGGCCATCTACCGCGGGTATCACGGAGATGCGGCTGTTACCATTGGGGTAGGCAACATAAGTGAACAGGCTCAAGAACTCATCGACACAACGCGGGGCGCGCTGGAAGCGGGGATAGCTCAAGCCAGGAAGGGCAGCTATCTAGGAGACATCTCGTGGGCCATTCAGAACCAAGCCGAATCCCACGGCTTCTCCGTGGTGCGGCAGTATGTGGGACACGGCATCGGGCGGGACATGCATGAGGACCCTCAGATACCAAACTATGGGCAGCCCGGGAGAGGGATTGTCCTCAAGCCGGGCATGACTTTCGCCCTGGAGCCTATGGTGAACGTAGGAACCTATCTGACTCAAGTCCTGGAGGATGACTGGACGGTGGTCACCGATGATGGGGAGTTGTCAGCTCATTTCGAGCATACGATAGCCGTAACCGACGGGGAGCCCGAGATCCTGACTCGATTGTAGGAGAGTATGCGATCATGAAAGTGACGCCATCGGTAAAGCGTCGTTGCGAGAACTGCAAGATCGTACGGCGCAGAGGTGTCGTGCGGGTGCTCTGCAAGAACCCGAGACACAAGCAAAGGCAGGGCTAGTCTGGTCCGGCAGGCTCAGCAACCTGCCCAGCAAGAGATAGGAGGACAAGAATGGCTAGGATCGCCGGCGTCGATTTGCCCAAGGGCAAGCGAACTGAGATCGCCTTGACGTACATCTATGGCATCGGTAAGTCGACCAGCCAGAGAATCCTCAACCAAGCGGGCATTGACCCCGACATCAGGGTCAAGGATCTGACTGAGGAAGATGCTACCCGCATCCGAGTCATCGTTGACAGGGACTACAAAGTGGAAGGCGACTTGCGCAGAGAAGTGACCCAGAACATCAAGCGACTACAGGAGATTGGTTCGTATCGAGGGCTACGTCACCGCCGCAACCTTCCGGTGCGCGGCCAGCGCACCAGGACCAACGCGCGGACCAAGCGGGGCGCAAGACGAACAGTACCTGGTAAGCGTCGGACCAGAGCCAAGACGTAGTAATGCACTGTACGCCCCCGGCGTGCACGCCCCTTCAATGGCATGTAGAGGGGCGAATCTGGCTTCGTGGATAGGAGGAACAGGTGGCACGAAGGAAAGTCAAGAGACGCGGACCGCGGCGGGTGCGGAGGGACATTCCCCACGCACAGGCGCACATACAGTCGACCTTCAACAACACGATCATCACCATCACGGATGTGAATGGCGACGTGATCACATGGAGCAGCGCTGGTACGGTCGGCTTCAAAGGCTCCCGCAAGAGCACACCCTATGCGGCGCAGCTGGCGGCCCGACGGGTAGCTCGGCAGGCGATGGACATGGGCGTGAGGGAGCTGGATATCTTCGTCAAGGGGCCCGGCCCGGGCCGCGAAGCAGCAGTCCGCGCTCTGCAAGGAGAGGGAATGGCGGTCAGGTCTATCAGTGACGTCACGCGCGTGCCGCACAACGGCTGTCGTCCTCCGAAGAAACGACGCGTATAGTCAGAAAGCCAGCTCAGCCAATCTTGAGATTGAGTCGCCAGAGGAGACAGAATGGCAAGACATACAGGCCCGGTTTGCAAGCTTTGTCGTAGAGAAGGGGAGAAGCTGTTCTTGAAAGGAGATCGGTGCTTCACGGCGAAATGTGCTTTCGACAGACGGTCCTATGCCCCCGGTATGCATGGTCGTCATCGGGCCAGATTCCGGCGCAAGACTACTGACTTCGGTATACAGCTCAGGGAGAAGCAGAAGGCGCGTCGCATCTACAGTGTCATGGAAAGGCAGTTTCGACGCTATTTCAGGGAGGCTGAAAGGCGCAAGGGCCTTACTGGAGCGAACCTCTTGCAGATCCTGGAGAGCAGGTTGGATAACATCGTTTATCGCCTTGGTTTTGCCAGCTCTCGCGCCCAGGCTCGCCAACTGGTGCGGCATGGACATATCGAAGTAAACGGCGGCAAGACCGATATCCCTTCCTATCTGGTCAAACCTGGTGACGAGATATCGGTGCGCGCCAAGAGCAAGGACAACGCATACTTCAAGAACGTGGTACAGGAGATGGAACACCGTTTCCCGCCGGAGTGGTTGAGCGTGGACGTCAACACTCTGTCGGGGCGGGTGCTGGCTCTTCCCACTCGAGAAGAGATCGAAGCGCCACTGAATGAGCAATTGATAATCGAGTACTATAGCAGGTAGGACGGTTTCTCACAGTAGAAGCTGTTAGAGGAGGGACCCCTTGTTGCCCAATCTTGTTTTGCCCAAGATAGAGGTTGAAGCGATCACCGAACGATATGGGCGTTTCATCGTCGGGCCACTGGAGAGTGGCTACGGTGTCACGATCGGCAATTCCCTGCGCAGAGTTCTCCTTTCTTCCTTGCCTGGAGCAGCAATCACTTCCATCAGGGTAGATGGGATCCACCATGAATTCTCACCCATACCCGGTGTCAGGGAGGATACCATGACCCTGCTCCTCAACCTGAAGCAGCTGAGGATGAAGCTGCAGGGGGATGAGCCCGTACGACTACGACTTGAGGCGGAGGGAGAAGGCGTAGTCACAGCAGGAGACGTAGACTACCCGAGCGAGGTGGAGATTGTCAACCCGGAGCTCCACCTACTGACCCTGGACTCCAGTGATTCCAGAGTCGAGATGGAGATAGTGGCGGAGAAAGGACGGGGCTATAGCCCCAGCGAGGAGAGAGGTGCACTGCCCATAGGGGAGCTACCAGTAGATGCCATATTCTCTCCCATTCGGAAGATCGCATACACGGTAGATAGAGTTCGCATAGGCGAGATTACCGACTTTGACCAGCTCAAACTTGACATCTGGACTGACGGAACTATCCAGCCTGAAGAAGCTCTCAGCACGGCGGCGCAGATGCTAGCCAAGCACTTCTCTCTGGTGGCCAACATCGGAGGAGTTCTGATCGACGAAGAGGAAGAGGCGGTGGAAGAAGGCATTCCTCCAAGGATATACGAGATGCCCATCGAGGAACTCGACCTTTCTGTCCGAGCCTTCAACTGCCTGAAACGAGCCGGGATAACGAAGGTGGGCATGATTCTGGAGAAGTCGGAGAAAGGCGACGACGAGATCATGGCCATCAGAAACTTCGGGCGAAAGTCACTCGACGAGTTGAAACTAGCGCTGAGCGAGAAGAATCTCCTCCCTGAATCTCAAGAGGAAGAGAGCGATGAGACATAGGGTAGCAGGTTATAGGCTGAAACGTTCTCGCGGTCACCGTCGGGCACTATTCAGAAACCTGATCACGGAATTGTTCCGACATCGACGGATAAGGACCACTGAGGCCAAGGCAAGGGCGGTGCGCGCAGAGGCTGAGAAGTTGATAACTGTAGCCAAGGGCTCGCTGGACAAAGAGAGCGACGTCCATGAGCGGCGACAAGTGGCGCGTACCATCACCGACAAAGAAGTTGTACGAGAACTGTTCGACACCATAGCTCCTGAATACAGGGACCGCCCCGGCGGGTACACACGGATCATCAAGCTCGGCCCACGGCAAGGTGACGCCGCTCCCATGGCTATCCTAGAACTGGTGGAGTGAGGTGTCTGAGGATCGGATGCTAGAGGCCTCATCTGGAAGCCGCAAGATCAAGGCCGTCGTGGAATACGACGGCACGAGGTATGCAGGTTTTCAGCAACAGCCCAACCAGCCAACGATCCAAGGCGAAATGGAACGGGTCTTGGCCGAGGTCACACAGCAGGACACGAGGATCGTGGGAGCGGGTCGCACAGACGCCGGCGTGCATGCACGAGGGCAGGTCGTTCACTTTCTGACGGGCTGGAAGCGATCACTGGAGCAACTCCACAGAGCTCTCAACGCGTTGCTGGCAGATGACATCGCCGTCAGGGAAGTGGCTCGTGCGCCGTCTGACTTTCACGCCCGTTTCAGCGCCGTAGCGCGAGAATACCGGTACACGATCTTGAACCAGGAGATTCGCTCGCCGCTGGAGGCGCGGTATGCCTACCATCATGCCCAGCCCCTCGATGAGGGAGTCATGGGACAGGCACTGGCATATCTCATTGGAACCCACGATTTTGCCTCCTTCGGCCAGCCAACTCAGGGAGAGAGTACAGTGCGCGAAGTTGTGCGCGCCAGCTGTGTCAGAGAAGCGAACCACATCTATGTTGATATGTCGGCCAACGCCTTTCTACGACAGATGGTGCGGTCTATCGTAGGCACACTATTGTTGGTTGGCAGAGGAGCACTTACGCCTCTTGACGTGAGGAGAATACTTCAGGCCAAAGACAGAAGCCTGGCTGGTCCACCAGCTCCAGCTCATGGCCTTTACCTGGTGAGAGTGAACTATTGAGGTATCAGAGATGAAGACGTACTCGCCGAAACCTTCAGAGGTCAAGCATGAGTGGTATCTGGTGGACGCCGAAGGCAAGACACTAGGACGGCTGGCTTCGGAGATAGCCAAGGTCTTGAGGGGGAAACACAAGCCGATCTATGCCCCGCATCTAGATACTGGCGATTATGTGATCGTCATCAATGCTGAGAAGGTCCACGTAACAGGCAACAAGCTGGATCAGAAGATGTACTACCGGCATTCGGGCTATCCCGGCGGGCTCACGAGCATCACCCTGCGAGAGCAGCTGAAGAGACACCCCACGCGGGTCATTCGCTCCGCAGTCAAGGGCATGCTGCCTCACAACAGACTGGGGCGGGCCATGATGAAGAAGCTGAAGATCTATGGAGGTGACAGCCATCCCCACCAGGCCCAAGAGCCCAAGCCCCTAGAATTGTGAGTTGGCGGAACTGCGTGCCTGCAGGGAGAAGTACGTTCGGAACTGGACACAAGGAGGTCATGAGTAGTGGCGGAAGAGACCGAGCTTACGGAAGGGGCGAAAGCTCCAGAAGTAGGTGAAGACATAGAAGAAGCACCACAGGCTGCCGACGCAGCTGAGGCAGCGGAGGTCAACGAGGTACAAGAAGCCGAGGCGCGGGAGGCTGTTGAAGCCGCAGAAGGAGCGGAGCCGCCGGCAGCGGAAGAGGAGCCAGCTGAGGAACTGGAGATTCCGCAGGCACCATCGGCTGAGGAAATCGAAGCTGCGGAAGAGGCAGTCCCTGTAGAGGAAATGGCAGCTGAGCCAGAGACCACTGAGCCTCTGGAGGCCGTTGCCGAGGTTCCCGACTTGATGGACGAGATATCCCGGGGACCCGACTTCTACTACTATGGCACCGGGCGACGGAAGACGGCCACGGCTCAAGTCCGGCTTCACCCATCCAAGGAGCCTGCCATCGTCGTGAACGACAAGACGGTAGAAGAGTACTTTTCCCGCCCTACCGACGTGCTGCACTTGAAGAGACCGCTCCAGGTGACCGCCACAGAAGAGATGTTCAGGATAACCGCCAAGGTCCAGGGGGGCGGCCTCTCCGGACAGGCGGGAGCCATCCGTCACGGTATCGCCAGAGCCCTAACGAAAGCGAATCCGGAACTGCGCCGCACGCTGCGAAGAGAAGGATCTCTGACTCGAGACCCGCGTATGAAAGAGCGCAAGAAGCCGGGTCTCAAGAGGGCCAGAAAGGCACCGCAGTACACGAAACGATAAAGAGGGCTGTAGCCGGATCTGAGGCGTCGTGCCAAGGCACGGCGCCTTTTCTTTGCTCAGTTCCCAGAGCCCCGGAGATAGCCTCCCTGAAGCGCGAGACCTTGAGGAGTGCACATGGGGTCTCGCCTTGTGGGCTAGAACCAATAGAGGATGGCCAAGACGGCGACGCCCCAGAGCAGGTTGTTGATCACCAACGGTGGATCCTTGATCAGCATCTCCTCGGGGCTGCCCGGCAGGTCTGGACGCTGCATGAGCAGCAAGTAGCGGAAGACGCCGTACAGGACGAAGGGGATTGTGAGCATCATGCCCTTGTTCTCAGGCACGTGAGCGCCCCAGAAAGTATAGAGGGAATAGGCGATGACCGTGGAGGAGGTGACTACCGCGATCATCTCCACAAGAAGCAGGGAGCCATAGTCGGCGAGGACCTCGCGGTGCTTGGGAGCAAGGTCACCCAGTACGATCAGCTCCTGGCGGCGCTTGCAGAGGGCCATGAACAGCGCTAGGAAGCTGCCGCACACATAGAGCCATGGTGAGAAGTTGGTGGCCCCTGCGACTACCGAGCCAGCCATGACCCTCAGGATGAAGGCGGCGGCTATGGCCAAGACGTCCAAGATCACGAATCTGGTGAACAAGAGGGAATAGCCGATCTCAACGACTATGAACACCGCGCATACCAGGGCGAAGCGATAGTCCACGATGACGGCGACGGCCAGGCTGACTAGGGCCAGTACAATCGCCCCCCCTAAGGCCCAGGACTCTTTGAGCCTTCCTGCCGGCAGGGGCCGATCTCGCTTCCTCGGATGGAGCTTGTCTCTCTCCGCATCCACCATGTCGTTGATCAGGTAAGCCGCGCTGGAGAGAAGACATAGGCAGAAGAAAGCCACCAGTGCTCGCACTATTAGACTGGGGAGCACCAGCTTCATCCCAAACACGAGGGCAGAGAACATGAACAGGTTCTTGAGCCACCGTCTGGGATGCATGGCAATGATCAATGCTCTGATCAATTCACCCGCTCCTACAACGTGTACAAGATCAACACCACAGTGATGCCCCAGCAGAGGTTGCTGATGACGAATGGGACATCCTTGATGAGTATCTCCTCAGGGCTGCCGCCCAGGTTCCTCTGGTAGATCAAGTACAGGTAGCGAAAGATGCTGTATAGAAAGAAGGGAATGGTCAGCATCATGCTCTTGTTGGCAGGGAGGTTCTCAGCCGAGAACGTGTAAAGAGAATAGGCTATCACCGTCGCCGACGTCACCAACGCCATCATCTCGTCAAGCAACTGCGCGGAGTACTCTTGCAGCACCTTGCGATGTCCAAGGGCGTTGTCTTCAAGAAGTAGCAGTTCGTTGCGCCGTTTACCCAGCGCCAAGAACAGGGCCAGGAGTGTGATGCACACGTAGAGCCAGGGCGAGAACCTCTCGGCTTCAGCCACTACAGCACCGGCCGCCACACGCAAATCGAAACCGGCCGCAATGATCAACACATCCAGAATCACAACGTCCTTCAAGCCGAAAGAATAAAACAACTGGATCGCGAAGTACACCAGAGCAATGAGACCAAACAGCGGATCAAGAAGGAATGACAAGGAAAGAGCGATGATGGGAAGGACGACGGCCGCACTCACGGCCCACGTTTTGCTCAGTTTGCCCGATGGCAGTGGACGGTTGCGCTTGACAGGATGCTGTTGGTCCCTCTCAATATCCGTCAGATCGTTGATCAGATACACGGCGCCCGAGAGGATGCAGAAGAGGATGAAGGCTAGCGTGGTTCTGGCAACATAGGCGACATCGAGGAGCTTGATATCGAAGAGCAAGGGGGCGAAGATGAAGAGATTCTTCGTCCATTGCTTAGGACGCATGGTGATCAACAGCTGCCTAAACATGGCAAACATCATAACCTATCGTCCGGCAACAGTCAACCGTTTGACTTTTGCCCCTGGCAGGGATACGCTAACATGATGCAAAAGACGCGGCTTGACACATTGCTGGTAGACCGGGGCTTGGCCGAAAGTCGTCAGAAAGCGCAAAGCCTGATCATGGCTGGTCAGGTGTTGGTGGACGATCACGTCGTGGACAAGCCGGGCAAGCGCGTCCCCGAAGACATTCACGTGACCGTCCGCGAGGGACGTCAGTATGTCAGCCGCGGTGGCATCAAGCTAGAGCATGCCCTGTCCCGCTTTCGGGTGGACGTGACGGAGAAGATCGTGGCTGATGTTGGAGCGTCAACTGGCGGCTTCACCGACTGTCTCCTGCAACAAGGCGCACGTAGAGTTTATGCCATTGACGTCGGATACGGGCAGTTGGCCTGGCGATTGCGCCAGGATCCACGGGTCGTCGTCCTCGAGCGCACGAACATCCGGCATCTGCACAGTCTGCCTGATCCAATCGAGGTCGCCACTGTTGATGTGGCCTTCATCTCCTTGAGCCTCGTCTTTCCTCCAGTTATGGAATTGCTCCACCCAGAGGGCGAGATCGTAGCTCTGGTCAAGCCCCAGTTCGAGGCAGGGCGGGAGCAAGTTGGCAGAGGCGGTGTTGTGAAGGACCCTGATGTGCACCGGGCCGTCCTGGAAAAGGTCGCAACCTCGGCCATGGCTGCGGGACTACGAGTACGCGGACTCGTTCCCTCCCCGATAAAGGGCCCGTCGGGAAACCTCGAATTCTTCCTGCATCTGAGCAAGGATGAGCAGCTGGAGGACATCGCAATCGAGCAAGCTGTCCGGGCCGCCCTGTCGGAGGCGGAAACCCTGTGACGCGCACAGGGCAGTAGAGTACCCAGATACACCAAGGTGTGTAGCGTGGAAATCCTCGAGGTAGAACACAGCGCCATAGAGGACTTCCTCAACCGCGAATGGAAGCCAGAAAACGAGCGCCGCTTCGGATTCTACGACCCGACCATGTGGGACGCTCAGCGATTCGCGCTGGCAGCCTACGAAGGTGATAGGATCGTCGGAGCCGCAGTCTTCAAGATCGAAGCTGGACTGGGGAAACTGTCCCAGATGATCACAGCCGCGCATTATCGAGGACGAGGGATTGGCAAGGCTCTCCTCGCGGAAGTGGAGGACACCTGCCGCCGCGAAGGATGTCACAAGATCAGCTTGAAGACATACTGGAACTCCGAAGTACAACGATTCTACGAGAGACAGGGTTACCTGGTAGAAGGCGTGCTGCGTCGTGATCTGCACGGCGCGGATATGTGTCAGATGCGCAAGTTCCTGTGACACGCAAGCACTCTCTGCCATTGACAAACGCCAGAACCTGCCCTAGAATTGCCCCGATTAGCTGCCACAGGTGACACGATGCCCCCATGATACTCCTCCTGCCCGTGACCATCCTTCTGCTAGGTGCCGTCGCGCTGCCCGTGATCAGCATGAGGACTCGCGCTCGGGTCACGCACATCGTGGCCCTCGCCATGGCAGGGAGTTACCTGCTGGTCACCGTGTCCCTCCAATGGTATCAGCCGGTCACCATCACGGTTCCACTGTGGCAGCCGGTGCCCCTTTTCGGCGCGGAGTTGGGCTACCACGCGGATAGCCTATCCCTCCTATTTGCCTTGCTGATAGGCTTGGGTTTGCTCGCAGGAATCCTCTCCCAGGATGATTTCGCGAGGTCGAAGGATGACCTCAGCCATCCTTACGGGGGCATCTTCCTCGTGGCTGCAGGAGGAGCGAGCCTAGTCTTCTCGGCCGATCTCCTCACGCTTTGCTTGAGCTGGGGCTTCCTCGACTTAGGGTTGCTGTTCCTCACCGGCTTTCTTCACCGTGGCAAGGCGGCCTCGCGAACGGGGCTGAGGTTGCTCATCATCAACTACATTGGCGGGGTAGCCCTGTTGGCTTCGCTGCTCCTACTGGAAGCGCTGGGGGAGTCCTTCTCTCTGCGGGCGACGCTCCTACCTACGAAGGTCTTCGCCCTACTTCTGCTGGCCGCCCTACCGCGCCTCGGCTTGTATCCCGCGCTGGTTGCGCTGCCCTCCGACCTGGAAATGACCCTGCCGACGCTCATCACATGGTATGTGACCCCTCTAGTAGCCGCCGGCGGGTATCTGTTGGCTCGAGTGCTCACCCCGGCCTCTGTGGCGTCGCCGCCAAGCAGGGAAATCGTTCTGCTCGTAGGAAGCCTAGCCCTCGTTCTCAGCCCTTTTCCTCTCTGGCTTGAGACGAGTCTACGGAGGACGGCGTCCTACATTGTCCTGAATCAGGTAGGCTATCTGGCCCTCGCGAGTGCCGTTCCAGCCTCTCATTCCAAGGTCATCATCTCCTCCCAGGCGATGAGCCTGACGCTGGGTCTGACCCTGCTATTCTTGGGCCGGCAAGCTTCAAGAGAAGCGATGGCACGTCCCTACGACCTCTGGACGCGAAGCTGCACACTTGTTGGTGTTGCCACATTGGTGGCCACGCCTCTGACTCTGGGGTTCGTAAGTCGGCTGTCTCTCTACCAGTCGCTCCTAGAGTCGGGCCTGGGCGCCCTCGTCCTCCTAAGTCTGCTGGCCAACGGCTGGCTGCTGGCGCCGCTGCTGAAGATGTTCATGACACCTGGGTCGGAGGCGAGCGGCGAGGGCGAGGTGCGGCCCCTGCTCCTGGCAGCCATGACCGGCCTCGCCATCCCCGTGGTGATCATGGGCCTCTATCCCACGTTGATAGGGCGCCTTGCCGGACTGCATGGCGCTCCTTCCGCCATCCTTGCCTTGCCCATCCTAATCTTCTCCCCAGAGTCAGCTTCCCCTCTGGTGTTGGCTGTCGGCATGATGCTGTCGCTCGCTCTGGGCTACTTCATGTACCTGAAGGGGGCCACAATCGTTGCTCGGGCCGGCACCTCTCTGGAGACACTCAAGATGGTCGCCGAGGTGGAGTGGTTCTATGGCGCCGTCGGCTGGACCGCGCAACACGTAGCTTCGATTCTGGAGCAATTCGGCAGGTTCTTCGAGGGAAGACGATCTCTCGCGTGGACCCTGCTTTTCGCCACTCTGGTCACCCTCCTACTTCTGAGTAGCTAAGAGGTCGCAATGGACGCATTACAGGATATGTTCCTCAGCCTATCATCCCTCTCGCACGTTGAGTTGATGGTTGGGCTGCTCATCACGGGTACGGTGATCATCGTCTTTGAAGATTGGAGGCTGAGTCTCTGGGCGCTGTTGGCTCAGTATGTCCTGGTCAGCTTGCTCCTCGTCCGCGTGATGCCCTTGGGCGTAGCACTGATCAAAGTGATTGTGGGAGGCGTGGTCTGCCTGATTCTCTATCTCACGGCGCGGCATGTGCACTGGGGGCGGGAGTCAGCAGCCGGGGAAGGCTACTATGAGCTGTCATCCGTCGTCCCCTTGTTCGATGTCTTTCCAATGAACGTGTGGTTTCGACTGTTCGTAGCACTACTGGCTGCGGTAGTGACTTATGCTCTGGGCACCAAATACCCCTTCGTTGCCCAGCCTTTGGGCATCTCCCAAGCCTGTTACTGGCTGGTGGCGATAGGCCTTCTCGTCGTTATCCTGGCCAGAGACCCCTTCAAGGCTGGCATAGGTCTCCTCATCTTCCAGGCAGGGTTCGAAGTTCTCTTCGCCGCCTTGGAGAAGAGTCTGAGCGTCGCCGCTTTGCTGGGAGCAGTCAATCTGCTTATGGCTCTGGCTATATCCTACCTTACAGCAGCGCAGATCTCCCATTCTTCCGAGGACGGCAAGAGATGAACCTTCTGCTACTCTTGATCTTCATACCTCTGATAATGCCGATTCCGGTGTACTTGCTAAGACGCTACTGGACCGTGGCCGTCTTCACCTCGC
>CAZNMJ010000009.1:16954-33292 GCA_964573815.1 uncultured Anaerolineales bacterium | reverse complement strand
GGAGAGTTGAAGGGGAGGAAACGGCGCAGGCACTGCAGTAGGCGTGGGAGACGGGAAAGAAGTCTGTGTTGGGGCAGTGGCAGTCGTGGCAGACGAAAGGCTGATGGTGGGCGTCGCACTCGTTTGGGCAGAAGGTGGAGAGGAGTCAAACGCCTTCTCACCGCATCCCGTGAGCCACAGGAACAGCAATACTATGAGAACACGGCAATACCTGCTCACAGTCTCCCTGCCGCGAAAAGACGACCCGCACTGCTCTTGATAGCCAGGGCCGAGGACTTCCGTCATCATCTCACCGAAAACTACAACTGCGAGAGATTAGGACACATCCTGGTGCCGACCCCTAGGTCCCAGGCGGCACTTCTGAATCCGGTGCCATCGTCAAAGCACAGTCGACGACAGTCCCGTCAATTTGCCAGTCGGGAACAGTATAGCATGTTCACAGTGCTCTGCAAAATCGCCTACGCGAACAGGCACCCCGTCGCGCATTGCCGCATTTGCCCGGCGCTCTCATGCCTCGATGAAGTGAGTGAGTCCCGTGACCACCTCGTTGTGAACGAAGCCTACTTCAATGTCGCATGCCATTGTCAGCAGAGGTCGGGGCTGTTATAATCCCAAACGCCGCCGCTCCGCCGGTGAGCTGAGTGCGATTGTCGAGAAAGGCAAGACATGGACAAGACCCCCTTTGAAGAACTCGCCCTATTGGGAGAGCAACTGGAGAAGACCAGTGGCAGGCTGCTGCTGGCCGAGATGATCGCTCAATTCCTCCAGCGCCTGGCGCCCGACGAGATCCCTTCTGGCCTGCGCTTACTTATCGGGCAGATCTTCCCGGAATGGGATGAAAGAGCGCTGAATCTGAGCTGGCGAGCTGCGTCCAAGATCGCCATGGAGCTGACCGAGGCTACGGATGCGGACCGACAGACCATATACTCAGAGGCGGTGGATGCCGGAGAGGCGATGCGTCTGCTCTTCGAAGGGTTCCGGACCGACCCTCCCCAGCCTCCGCCTCTGACAATCCTGGAGGTCTACCAGACGTTTGAACAGATAGCTGAGATCAGCGGGAAAGGCTCACGAGCGAGGAAGGAGAAGCATCTCCGCTCACTGCTGTTGAGGGCCACTGCCGTCGAGGCCAAGTACCTGGTCAAGAACGTCGTGCGGGAGATGCGCCACGGCGTCAGCGAGGGCATTGTCCTGGACGCCATAGCTCAGGCTTCCGGCGCCAAGAAGAAGGTGGTACGTAGGGCCAACATGCTCTGTGGCGATCTGGGGGAAGTCGCGGCGGTGGCCTTGAGCGAGGGCGAGGTTGGTCTCGTTGAGATCCGTCCCCAACTCTTCCGGCCCCTGAAGCCCATGCTGGCCCTCACGGCGAAGGACCTGGCTGATGCCTTCGACCATCACAGTGGAGAGATCGCTCTGGAGTACAAGCTCGATGGAGCAAGGGTCCAGATCCACAAGGATGGCTCCGCGGTTGAAATCTACACCCGAAACCTCTCTCGAGTGACGAAAAGCCTGCCTGAGATAGTGGAGGAGGTACGCGCGCAGGCACGAGCGGAGACGGCGATCCTCGAGGGGGAAGTCATCGCCGTGGACGACGAAGGCCGCCCTGTTCCCTTCCAGCACCTGATGCGTCGCTTTCGCAGGGTGCATAGAATAACCGAGATAGCCCAGCAAGTACCGGTCCAACTCTACCTCTTCGACATTCTCTTCCGTGACGGACAAAGCCTGGTCGATCTTCCAAACCACGAACGGTGGCAGATCCTGGAGGGGACCAAGGGAAACATGCTCGCCGTGGCGAGAACAGTGCCACACGATGTGGTGGAAGGGGAAGCTTTTGCTCAGGAGGCCTATCGAGAAGGACACGAGGGGCTCATGGTCAAACACCTGGTCAGCCCGTACAGCCCCGGTGTGAGAGGCAAGGCGTGGTTCAAAGTCAAGCACACCATCTCTCTGGACCTGGTCATCGTTGCTGCGGACTGGGGATACGGCCGTCGCCATGGCTGGCTAAGCAACTACCACCTAGCGGCCAGGGATGAGAAAAAAGGCTCCTTCTTAGAGGTGGGCAAGACCTTCAAAGGGCTGACCGACGAAGAGTTCAAGGAGATGACCCAAAGGCTTCTGGCGTTGGAGACCCATCGAAGTGGGGGTACCGTGTTCGTGCAGCCGAAGGTGGTCGTGGAAGTGCTGTTCAATGAGATTCAGGCCAGTTCCCAATACGAATCCGGCCTGGCCCTGCGTTTCGCCCGCATATCGCGGCAGCGGGAAGACAAGAGCCCCGACGCTGCCGATACCATCCAAACGATGAGGCAGCTATTTCAACAGCAGTTTGAGCAGAAAGGGCAACCCCCAGAATGAACTGGGGCTCTGGCCCTCACACCAGGGCCTCGACACGGGGGGTCAACAACGCCAGGTCCGGCAGTATCTCACCGTGGGGGTGCGAAGTCACGTAGGCTTCGCACCAGGCAGGAGTGTACTCCGTCTTGAGCAACAGGAAGGGGATGCCCATCATCATCGGCAGCGCACCTGGCATGGAGAAGGTGTCTGCCGCGACGAGCAAGCCCTCGGCGTTCAGCATCTCCTTCACCAGTGCACTGTAGTAGGCAGGACGTCGCAGGTCTACAGTGTGCTTCTCATCCACCCTGAAGATCTGACCCCTGCCTTGCCCGGGATGAACGAACTCCCTCTTCCAGGAGGGATCTATCTCATACTGCCGCGTATCTCCCAGCACCCTGATATCCTCGAATCCCAGGATTCTCAGGTTTTTCCTCACCTTATCCCCCTTGGAACTGCTGAGGATGATGGGCTCCAGACGAGGATGCGCTACCAGTTGGCCCAAGACGCGCTCGGTGGGTTCTCGAAAATGGGGTTCCAGGTCAAAGGTGTGCTTGTGAAAGAGGTAGTTGCTGCAATCCACTATCGGGTCGTACTCTACCTCCCCGAAATACTGCTCCACGGCGTGGGCATACGACGTGCTCAGCCGTAGCATGGTCTGGATCGTCGTGGTATTGGTGATGAACGCCCCTTCGTCGCTGTAGGAAGCAATGCCCCCGTTCACCTCCCACCAGTACTTGTGAGGCTCAGCGAGGAGCATAGCGCGCGTGCGATAGTAGGCATCCCTGACCTCAGCCCAGGGCACCTTGAGGATCTCCTGGGACAGGGTGCTGATAGACTTCTCTGCCAACTCCCCAACCTGGTCCTCCTCAGCCGTCAGCGTGCCGTCGTAGTCCAGGATGACCTTGAACAATCCTTCTGGCATGTCGCTATACCCGTTTCCTCAGTACGCTTCGGCACTATACCATAGTCTGACGCCATCTTCAAGAGTTTCCCTAGACACATAGTAGCCTTGTGTCGTATAATGGTGGCTGGGAGCACTTCACTCGATGCTTCCCTGGAGGTGCCGCTGGCACACTTCTGACAAGGCAGCGCAGGCGGAAAGGCCCATCTGCCGCTGGTGAGCCACTGCACTGTTCAACAAGGTAGAACCATACTGGTGGTCAGTAGTGTGCCTGTACTATCAGGTATGCACTCGACTGGCCGACCAAGTTGAAGAGCCAATATGTCAAGGACCGTACTCATCCTTGTCACCGGCCTTCCCTGCACGGGTAAGTCCACGTTAGCAAAGCGACTGGCGAGAGACCTTGGGCTGCCCCTAGTAAGCAGAGATGACATCAAAGAGGTACTCTTTGACGATCTCGGATGGAAGGATCGTGACTGGTCCAAGAAACTGGGAATTGCGAGCTGGCATCTATTGTACTACTTCGTAGAACTCCTCTTGGCTACTAGGCAGTCCTTTGTCGTAGAGAACTATTTCAAGCCAGATTTCGACACGCAGAAGTTCCGTGATTTGAGGGCCAGACACGATTTCCAAGCTCTTCAGATTCGCTGCACGACGGACGGCGAGACCCTCTTCGAACGGTTCAAGCGACGTTCGGAGTCTGGCGAGCGACATCGTGGGCATACTGATCACCAGAACTACGCAGAGTTCGAGAAACAGTTGATGGCGGGCACCTGTGACATGCTGGACATTGGTGGCGAAACCCTTGACGTCGACACGACAGATTTGGCAAGCATTGACTACGCGGCTCTGCTCACTGCAGTCAAACGACGACTGCCAGCTGACGGTGACCCTCGCTCTCAATCCTCGACCACTAGCGATGCTCACTAAGGATATTTGCCGGTTCGTTTGAGTCGCGATTCGAACACATCTATCGCCGGAGGTCAGGTTTGCCCGTGCGCATAGGCAAAGACCGGGGTCTTGGCCGGAGAGTTTGGCGCTCTCTTTGCTCCATCAAGCTCACTGCTATTCTCCTCTCCGCCGTCCTCATCATGTCACTGGCCGGCACCCTGTTCCCTCAACTCAGCGCAGAGATCCAGGCTGACCCGGTGGCTCATGCTCTGTGGGAGCAGGCGGCGCGGGACAGATACGGACCCCTGAGCGACATCTATCGCGCCATAGGGCTCTTCAACGTCTACGCCTCGCCCATCTTTGTGCTGAGCCTAGCTGCCCTCTTGGTCAACGGGTTGGCTTGCACCGTCAACAGGCTGAAACCCATCTGGAGGGCCATCACCGCGAAGCCTACGGCCGTGAGGCCAGACAGCTTCTACGCCAAGGCAGGCAACCGCACTTCCTTGGAGGTTGCTTCAAAGCAACGGGCGCGAGAAGCGATAACAGAAGTTCTATCCGAGCACAGGTACCGCCCGCTGATGGAGGAACAAAAGGGGACTACCTACGTCCGCGGCGACAAGAACCGCCTCGCCAGAGTCGGCACACTGGTCACTCACAGTGCGGTCGTATTGATCGCCTTGGGGGCGGTATGGAGTGCGCGAGCCAGCTGGAGGGAGCCCATCGTTATCTTGGGGCCTGGCGAGTCGTACGACGTGCCCCACGGACACGACTTCCAGGTGCGTCACGAAGGCTTCGAGGTAGATAGGTACGCCGATGGCACACCGCGCGACTATCGCAGCCACCTGGTCGTGGTGCAGGGTGCGTCAGAGATTGCCAGAAAGATCGTCCGAGTCAACGATCCACTGACCTACCAGGGGGTGGGCTTCTACCTCTGGGGCGCAGGACCTGCCCTGCGCATCGTCGGTTTGGACGCTGGCGGGATGCCCCTTCCCATGGCATCGTCATGGAGTCACGAGATTGGGGAAGGCGATGTCTCACTGGCCATCACGGGCGAGGCAGATGAGGCTGCGCTATACCTGCCTACTCTCGATGTGAGCGTGACGGTGAGCCCCAATCACGCAGCCGTGCTGGACCAGTCAGCGGAAGCGCCTGTCGCCTTCCTCGAGGCCTCCCAGGCTGGCCAGCCGCTATTCAGTGACTATGTGCCCCGAGGAGAGGCCGTCCAGCTGCCCGGCTTCAGTCTTCAATTCGTGCCGGACTACTACACCATGCTCCAAGTGGTCAGCGACCCTGGATTTGCCCCAGTCGTCCTGGCTAGCCTCTTGGGTGTCATAGGGCTGCTCATATCCTTCTACTTCTATCCGAGCCGCGTATGGATCAAGCTCACCGACGAAGATCTGGTAGTCGCCGGCTCGGCGGACAGGAACCAGACGGCATTCCAGGCCGAGTTCGCCAAGCTGGTCAAGGACCTAAGGGAAGAGCTGCCATGACTGCCGACTCGTCTGCGATACTCAGTATCACGGTCCCCCTCGTCGCCGGAGCGACTGCGGGCTACATAGCCTGTCTCTTCAAGGGACGGCAGGTGCTCGGCCGGCTGAGCACGGGCCTGGCTCTCGCCGCACTGGTCTGCCTCAGCGTCGGCTTGGCGATGCGCGCTATGGAGACCGGACACTGGCCGCTGAGCAACAGCTACGAGTACGCCATGGTCTTCACGTGGTGCATGCTCGTGATATACCTGCTGCTGGAATACGTGACGGGCACAAGGGCCCTAGGGGCATCCGTGCTCCTCATCGCCCTGCTCATCGCCGGCTACGCCCAAATCCTGGCTCCAGAGAGCACGAGAATAGGGCGGCCTTTGCTGCCCGCTCTCCGAACCAGTTGGCTGCAATTGCATGTCACCACTGGCGCGATAGCCTACGGGGCCTTCGCGGTGAGTTGTGGCGCAGGTGTGATGTATCTCATAGGAGAGACGGCTCCAGGCCTACCTGAGTATTTCCCCGAGTCTGCCACAGTAGACGAGTTCAATTTCAGGGCGCTGGCCGTGGGCTATCCTGCCATGAGCCTGGTGCTCATCACAGGCGCCATTTGGGCCCAGCTGGCCTGGGGTAGATACTGGAGTTGGGATATCAAGGAGACCTGGACGCTCATCACCTGGCTGGTATACACCCTGCTGTTCCACCTCCGAGCCATCAGGGGGTGGCGGGGCAGACCCATCGCCACCCTCTCCATCGTGGGCTTTCTTTGCGTGATCTTTACCCTTTGGGGAGTAGGCTGGCTCGCCAGTCGCGTTGGCGTGGAAAGCCTGCACCTCTACTGACTGCAGGTCGTCGAAGGGGCCTAGAATGAGCGACATCACAAGACGCCAGTTTCTGAAGGCCCTGGCAAGCCTCGGCCTCGCCGCTTTCGGTGGCGGGACGCTGGTCTCTCAGCTATCGTGCAGTTCTCGGAAGGAACGCGCTGATACCCTCCAAACCGCGCCACTATCCTCGCCCTATTCGCGGGAGGCCAGACACTACCAAGCTCTGGAGGGAGACCTGAGTTGTCAGTCCTGCCACGGCGCCATCCAGCCCTCACGCGTTCTCTACTGTCACAATCCGCATGAGGGAAGTTATGTCAAGTGCGAACTCTGCCCCAAAGGATGTATCATCTCCGAAGGACACAGAGGAGACTGCCGTGTCAGGGAGAACCGGGGCGGCAAGCTCTACACGATGGTCTATGGCAATCCCTGCGCAGTTCATGCGGATCCCATTGAGAAGAAGCCATTCTACCACTTCCTACCCACGAGCGTAGCCTTCTCCATCGCTACGGCCGGCTGCAATCTACACTGTCAGTACTGCCAGAACTGGGAGATATCCCAGTTCCCACCTGAGGACTTGGACAACTACGACCTCCCACCAGAAGGAGTCGTTGAAGCCGCCCTGCGCAGTGGAAGCCGTTCAGTGGCATACACCTATTCCGAGCCGACGATCTTCTACGAATACATGGTGGACACAGCTCGCATGGCCCGCGAGGCTGGGCTTCAAAACGTGGTCATCTCAGCGGGCTACATAAACGCTGGTCCCCTGCGGGAACTCTGCCGCACGGTCGATGCCATCAAGATAGACCTCAAAGGCTTAAACGAGGACTTCTACGAGAAGGTCTGCTACGGAACTCTGCAGCCGGTGCTGGACAGTATCAAACTGATTCACGAGGAAGGAGTCCATCTTGAGATCGTCAATCTGGTGGTACCCACTTTGAACGATGATCCGGAAGAACTCAAGGAACTGGCGCGCTGGGTAGTGGATAACGTCGGCCCTGATGTGCCTGTCCACTTCAACCGCTTCCAACCGCTGTACAAACTGCTGAACCTGCCGCCTACGCCGGTGGAGTCCCTGGAGACCGCGAGAGACATAGCCCTGGAACAGGGCATCAACTACGCCTATGTCGGCAACGTTCCCGGCCACCCAGCCAACTACACGTACTGTGCCCGATGTGGCGAAGCGATTATTGTGCGCCAAGGGTTTGCCCTGCTGGAGTACCATCTCAGAGACGGAAACTGTGAGTACTGTGGCAACCCTATACCAGGTGTGTGGCGAGAGGCTGGAGGAGATCATGACAGCTAGGTTCCCCAACATAGCACTGTCAGTAGCCATGGCGCTCTGCATAGTTCTGGGTGGGTGCGACCTGGCCCCGCCCTCGGTTGGAGAACGCACACCCACCATTCCTTCCCTTGCTACTTCGACGCCCCCAGCCGTAAGGCCTGAGATGGTGAGAGAACCAGCGGTTGCCGGAAGCTTCTATCCCGATGACCCCGAGAACCTGGCGACGATGGTGGACTCCTTTCTGAAGGCCGTCGAAGACACTGACGGGGAGCCTATCGCCCTCATCGTACCCCATGCGGGCTACGTCTATTCGGGCTGGGTGGCTGCCTACGCCTTCAAAGAACTAGAGGGCGTCGCGTATGACACCATCGTCATCGTCGGGCCCAACCACCGTCACGCCACGTTTCAAGACATCTCTGTGTATGCCCAGGGCGCATTCCGGACGCCGCTGGGGTCGATACCGATCGATGAAGAGGTGGCGCAGGCTCTTCTCGACATGGACGAGCGCATCGTCTTCGAGCCTGACGTGCACGCGGCGGAGCACTCGCTAGAGGTGGAACTGCCTTTCTTGCAGCGGATCTATCAGGACCTCGAAATCGTGCCCATCGTCATCGGCCAGCCGACGGAGGAGAATGTAGAGACTCTCGCAGAGGCTCTGGTCAAGGTCCTCCGCGACAGAAAGGCGCTCATCATCGCTAGCTCCGATATGGCACACTACCCGCCCTACGACGAGGCGGTTCGTGTGGACTCCGCGACCTTGGCGGCGACGGAGACAATGGACCCCCAAGCAGTCCTATCCACCATTAGAGAGAGCATGGCCAGTGGGGTTCCGAATCTGGGCACCTGCCTGTGTGGTCAGGGGCCGGTGCTGACAGCGATGAAGGTGGCACACCGCCTGGGAGCGAACCAGGTCACCGTGCTCAAGTATGCCAACTCCGCCGACAGCCCCCTAGTGACAGGAGACAGAACGCAGGTTGTCGGCTACGGCGCGGTGATGTTCTGGCGCTACGAACCTCCTCAGCTCACTGCCGCCGAGAAGGACAGATTGTTGACCATCGCCCGGGAATCGATCGCCCAATATCTCCGAGACGGGACGATGCCCAAGTTCACCATCACAGAGCCCAATCTCCTGCGGAACAGTGGAGCCTTCGTCACCCTGGAGCAGGCAGATGACCTGAGGGGTTGCGTAGGCCACATCCTCGCCCGGCAACCGCTACACGTCACCGTGCAGCAGGCCGCCGTGAGAGCAGCTACCGAGGACCCTCGTTTCTCTCCGTTGCCCCCTGAGGAACTGGAACAGATCACCATTGAGATCTCCGTTCTGTCGCCCCTCAAGCGGGTCACTAACACACAGAGCATAGAGGTGGGAAGGCACGGACTCGTCATCGTTGCCGAAGGCAGGAGCGGGCTACTGCTTCCTCAGGTGGTCACTGAAGAAGGGTGGAGTCGCGAGCAGTTCCTCGAAGCTGTCTCCCGCAAGGCCGGGCTGCCCGACGACGCATGGCGACAAGGAGCAGCCCTCTACACGTTCACTGCCATCGTGTTCGGCGAAACATCGTGACCTCAACATGAGACCCGTCCTAGCCGTTCTTGGCTTCACCTCCGTCATCGCCCAGGTTGTACTCATCCGGGAGTTCGTGGCCGTCTTCTACGGCAACGAACTCTCCCTGGGATTGATCCTGGCCACATGGCTCTTCTGGGTAGCCCTGGGCTCCTGGGCGACCGGCCGATTTGCAGAACGGCTTCAACTGGGCGTGCGAGCCTATGTCATCTCGTGGGGCCCGATCGCCCTGCTTCTGCCCAGCGCGATAGTGCTCATCCGGTCCCTGAGGATCATCCTGGACATCACTCCGGGGCTGATGATTGGCTTCGGCGCCATGGCCTGGTCCATCGCCGTCATCTTGGCGCCCCTCTGCCTGATTCTCGGCTTTCAGTTCACCTTGGGCTCTCGCCTGCTAGCCCGCCAGGGCGGCACCGTCGGTCATGCCTACGTCTTGGAGGGTATCGGCGCTGCCGTCGGTGGAGCTCTCTTTTCCTTTCTCCTGGTCAAGTACCTTAACCCGATTCAGATCGCAGTGGGCCTGGGAGCGGTGAACCTGATGGCCGGGTACTGGGCTTTCGGGCTTCCCAGTCTACGTGACGCAAGTGAGGAGAGAGTGCGATGGCAGCGTACCGTGCTGTTCCTGTGCAGTGTCCTGCTGGCTGTAGTCGCCGTGCCCTTGGGTGCGCTCTTGAACCAAGCCACTCTGAGCTGGCAATGGGGTGAGGTGCTCTTCAGCCAGGACTCCATCTATGGGAGGCTTACCATCACTAGTCGCGACAGCCAGAGGGTCTTTTTCGAGAATGGGCTGCTCATGTTCGAGACACAGGGCACATTTCCCGAGGAGGTGGCCCACTTCCCGCTTCTCGAACATCCCGAACCCAAGAGTGTGCTTCTCATCGGCGGCGGGGCCAGCGGGACTTTGCGCGAGATACTGAAGCATCCGGTACAAGATGTGCAGTACGTCGAACTGGACCCACTGCTGATTCAGGCGGCCATGGTACACCTGCCTGCCCAGGACAGAGTCCCTTTCGAGGACCCTCGGGCGGCTATCGCCTACGAGGACGGACGTCTGTACGTAACAGAGACCGACAGACACTTCGATGTGGTCATCGTCGATCTGCCCGAACCCTCCACAGGACAGCTGAACCGCTTCTACACCCAGGAGTTCTTCCGCGAGGTCCGAGGTATTCTCAAGGATGGTGGCGTCTTTTCCCTGGGCCTGCCCTCGGCGGAGAACTACTTGAGCCCCGAGATGCGCCATCGCAACGGCGGGGTCTACCATTCGCTGCGGTCGGTGTTCCCCTCCGTTGTGGTCCTGCCCGGCGAACACAACTTCTTCTTAGCGTCAGACAGGCCCCTGTCAAGTGACCATCTGCTACTTGCGGATCGCTTAACGGAGCGGGGGATTGAAACCCGATGGGTCAACGCTGCCTACCTGGAATATGTGTTCACCACAGACCGCTTCGCCCTGACCCTCTCCGGCCTGGAGGACATTGGCCCCGTCAGGCTCAACCAGGATCTGCAGCCGATCTGCTATTACTATGACATGGCGCTCTGGCTCAGTCGTTTCTATTCCAACCTCCGGGGGTTGTACTATACAGCATCCCTACTGAACGTATGGTGGCTGGCAGCACCGCTCTTGATATTGGCAGTCATCGTCAGGCGCTTCCGCGGCGCCGTCATCCCCACTGTGATTGGCCTCACCGGCTTCACAGAGATGACGATCAGCATGGTAGTGTTACTAGGTTTCCAGGCTCTGAGGGGATACGTATACCATGAAGTAGCCTTGATCACGGCCGCCTTCATGGTAGGCACGGCCTCGGGAGGCACACTAATGAACAAGCTGGTGAGTCGAAGCCTGGGACAGAAGAGAATCGGACATCGGGCGGTCTTCATGTCACTTCAAGGCGCCATCTTCGTCTATGCTCTTTCTCTGCCCATACTGTTGCTCGCATCCAAGGTCTTGCCCTTTCCTGACCTTCTATTCCCACTCCTGGCACTGACGGCCGGGTTCTTGGGAGGTATGGAGTTCCCCCTGGCCGTAGAGCTAACCAAGGGCAGCGTGAGCAGAACCGCCGGCCTCATCTACGGTACTGATTTGGCCGGCGCGTGCTTTGGAGCACTCCTGAGCAGCACTCTGCTAGTCCCGATTCTGGGCATTCCCCAGACCTGTGTGGCCCTGGCTCTGCTGGCCGTAGTAGGTCTGGTGCTATTGTCAATGTAGGGAGAATGCGTTTGCCCGGCCCACACTACTGCAATATAATGTCGTTGGACCAGCTGCCGGCCTGGCGCCGAGAGAGCATCGTTGTCAGCCAGGATGTGGGCAGCAGCCTGCGCTGAGGTCGCTCAACAAGAGAGATGTTCAAGAAGGTTCTGGTAGCGAATCGAGGGGAGATTGCCGTAAGGGTTCTTCGGGCGTGCAGGGAGCTGGGCGTGGGCACGGTGGCCATCTATTCCGACGCCGACCGGACCGCTCTTCACGTCCGCTACGCCGACGAGGCTCATCACATCGGCCCTCCGCGGGCATCCGAGAGCTACCTCTGCATCGACAAGATTATCGCGGTCGCCAAGGGGGCAAAGGTGGACGCTGTCCATCCCGGGTACGGCTTCCTGGCTGAGAACCCCGCTTTTGCGCGCGCATGTCGGGATGCAGGACTGGCCTTCATCGGTCCGAGTCCAGAATCCATGGAGTTGATGGGCGACAAGGCCGCGGCACGCCGCATTGTGGCAGACGTTGGCATCCCCATTGTCCCCGGTACTGACCGCGTGATCCGCGACGCAGACGAGGCGTTGGCCGTGGGTGAGCAGATTGGGTATCCACTGCTAGTCAAGGCCGCTGTGGGCGGAGGCGGCAAGGGCATGCGCACTGTCTACTCGGCAGGAGAGCTACCCTTCGCGGTGGTGGCGGCTCGCAGAGAGGCAGAGTCCACCTTCGGCGATGGCGCCATCTATCTGGAGCGCCTGGTCGAGGGAGCCAAGCACATTGAGGTCCAGATCCTGGGGGATCAACACCGCAACATAGTCAGCCTGGGCGAACGAGAATGCTCCCTCCAGCGGCGTCATCAGAAACTCATCGAGGAGGCACCATCCATGGCCCTCGATAAGGGGCTGCGGCGTGAGCTGGGAGAAGCCGCCATTGCCTTGGCGCACGCCGTAGACTACACCAATATAGGGACGGTAGAGTTTCTGCTGGACAAGGAGAAGAACTACTATTTCCTGGAGATGAACACCCGGCTCCAGGTCGAGCATCCAGTGACCGAACTGGTGAGTGGGGTGGACATAGTGAAGGAGCAGCTGCGCATCGCTTCTGGCCGGGCCCTGCGCTACCGTCAAGAGGACATCAAGCCCAAAGGATGGGCCCTGGAATGTCGCATCTGTGCTGAAGATCCGTATGACAACTTCCTGCCCTCAGCTGGCCGCATCAACGGGCTTCACGAACCCACCGGACCTGGCGTACGACTGGACAGCGGAATCTACGAAGGCTTTGACGTCGGCCTGTACTACGATCCCCTTATCAGCAAGCTGAGCGTGTGGGGTGAAACGCGTGGAGAGGCCATATTGCGCATGCGCCGCGCGTTGGAGGAGTACCGCATTATGGGCGTCAAGACCAACATCCCCTTCCACCAGCAGATGATGAACCACACAGAGTTCATCTATGGCCAGGTCGATACGACGTTTGTGGAGAGCCGCTTCGCTATGCAGGAAGCAGGCAAAGGAGCCTTCCGCGAGGCAGCTGCCATTGCCGCCACCTTGGTGGCACATCAGCAACGCCAGAGCACACTGACCGCCTCGGCGCGAGACCAAGGCCGCTCTGACAGCAACTGGAAGGTAGCTGGGCGCTGGGAGGCAATGGGACGATGAACTACGTCGCCGCAGTGGGGGACCAGGCATTCAAGATAAGCGTGAGTCGAGCGGAGGAGATCATCGTCAACGAACAGGTCCATGCGGCTAGCATGGAGAGTGCCGGTGGGCCATCCCTCTATTCATTGATTGTCGATAACTCCTCCTATGAGGTCCACGTCGAGGAGCGCAACGGCAGCTACCGCGTTCTGCTGCTTGGCGAGTTGTACACTGTCGAGGTAGAGGACGAGAGAACGCGGAGGGTAGCCAGAGCGCGAGCAAGGCGCCGGCCATCGGAAGACGAAGAGATCGCCGTCAGATCACCCATCCCCGGCTTGATCTTCGATGTGCCTGTCGAAGAGGGGCAGAGAGTCCAGGCAGGAGACGTACTCGCTATCGTTGAGGCCATGAAGATGGAGAATGAGCTTCGTGCGCCGAGGGAAGGGGTCGTGGAACGAACTCACGTCGCGCCTGGCGACAGCGTGGACAAAGGCCAAGTGCTGGTCACGATGTCGTGACCCTGTTCAGTACCCCGAGGACCAGCCCAGCAGCATCCACAGCGCTCGTCACAAGGCTCTGCTTGAACTCATCGACTGAGTCTTCCACCGCTGAATCGGAAATCGCGCGGACAATGAGGAACGGAATCCGATTGAATTGGCAAACCTGCGCCACCGCCGCGCTCTCCATGTCCACGCAGTCGCCGCCGAAGGTCTCCCACAGCCATTGGCGCTTCTCCTCACTGGCGATGGCCTGATCGCCAGTCAGCACCTTGCCCACATGGAGTCGATCTCCGAAGCCCAAGGCCCTCCCGGACTCCACAGCCAGTTCTACCAGCCTCGGATCCGCCTTGAGCCATCTTCTCCTGACCCTCCGCACTAGGACGGGTTCCCCCAGGTCGACATCATGCTGAAGGGCCTTCTCGGACAATATGATGCCGCCAATCCCAATTCGCGGGTTCACAGCGCCTGCCACGCCGGTACAGATCACCGCCTCTGGCGAGAACCGATCGATGAGATGCTGAGTACACGCGGCTGCCTTCACCTTCCCCACCCCGCACGCGGTCACGACAACCTCAACCTCACCTATAAGGCCCTCATAGAGGGACCGCTTCCCCCACTTCGATTTGCGAGGGTTTCCCATCGCCTCGACTAGCGGCCTGATCTCCTCCTCAAGAGCTCCAATGATGCCGATGGGCATGGACTCGTTCCCTCACCCCCCTCGCGGATGGCCAGCAAGACGCAGCCGGGTTCCTACCCACTCAACGGCGGGGTGCCCAACCTCTTCCAGCTCGGCAATGACCTGGCCTACATCGTAGTCCACGCGATGAAAGGAAGCCCAGCAGTCGCCGCCCTCGAAATCCAGGATGGCATAGGCAGCGCGCTGGTCGCCATCCAGGGGCAGGCCTACAGACCCGCTGTTGACGATCCAGACTCTGTCATCCAGCCAGCGCCCCAATTGAAAATGAGTATGGCCGCACACCAGTAGCCTGGCGTCGATGCCAGCTAGCATCTCCTGGAGTTCCTCGTCGGGCGTATCCTCCCAGATGCCCACCTCGTCGCCAAGGGGTGAGGCGTGAACAGCGAGGACGGAGCCATAGCCCGGGACGTCGATGTCAAGCTCCACCGGCAAATCCCGCAGGTACGAGTACCACTTGTAGCTGAGTTGCTCGACGGTCCAGCGGAAGTTGCCTTCCCTCTCCTCTAGGAACTCTGGCACCCTCTTCCACTGGGACTCATCCTTGACAGCCATCTGCGGAGGTCTCCGTCCTGTCACGAGATAGCGATCAGTATTGCCTTGAACAAAGCGTGCCTCAGGCAAAGCGGCCAATCTCTCCAGCACCTGCTCAGGGTAGGGGCAGAACACCGCCAGGTCGCCCAGCACCCAAGTCTCTTCCGCCCTGCCCTGGGCCTCCAGGTGAGACAGCACCGCCTCGAGGGCGGGAAGATTGCCATGAACATCCGCCAAGACAGCGATACGCACTCCCCTCCTCCTTCTTGCCGCGGACGATAGCAAAGTCCTCTCAGACTACCTCAATGCCGGGCGGGCCTTCCACAACCTCGCCCACGACCCAGAATAGCTGGCCTTCGCTAGAGAAGAGTTCGGCGAGCCGCTCAGCGTCGTGACGTGCCACGCTGATGAGCAATCCACCAGAGGTCTCCGGGGTGTACAAGAGCATCTGTTTCTCATCCGCAATGTCAGGCGCGAACTGCACATGGCCCTCGTAAGCATCCTTGTTGCAGGAAGCACCGCCCGGGAACAGCCAGTCAGCGGCGTATTGGTTGGCACCATCAAGGAAAGGAAGGCTATCTGTGTGAAAGCGGAGGGTGACCTTGTTCAGCTCGGCCACCTCGAATGAATGGCCAATCAGCGCGAAGCCAGTGATATCGGTAACTGCGTGGATCTCCGCCTGCTTCATCAATTGAGCAGCTCTGCGATTGAGCATCAGCATCTGTTCGACCGCCCCCCTGAGATGGGCAGGTTCGGCCACGCCTCCCTTCCCTGCTGTGGTGATGATGCCGACGCCCAGGCGCTTGGTCAAGAACAGCACGTCACCTGCTGTCGCTCCCACTTTGGTGGCCATCTCCTGCGGGTGCACGAAGCCCATCACCGCAAGACCATACTTGGGCTCGTCGTCATCCAAGGTATGTCCCCCGGCGATGACCCCGCCTGCTTCAGCCACCTTGTCCGCGCCTCCCCTCAGTATCTCACTCACGATCTCGGCAGGCATGGCTTGAGGAAAGCCGCAAACATTCAACGCCAGCACGACCTCTCCCCCCATGGCGTAGATGTCGCTCATGGCGTTGGTGGCGGCGATAGCCCCAAACTCGTAGGGATCATCCACAATAGGCGGGAAGAAATCGATGGTCTGGATGATAGCTAGCTCGTCGCTAACCTTGTAGATGGCTGCATCATCGCCCGTGTCCAGGCCCACCAGCAAATTGGGATAATCCTCCGGCTTGAAGATCTCCGCTAGAGGGCGCACGACCTGCGCCAGGGCCTTAGGGCCCCTCTTAGCCGCTCAACCTGCGGCCTTGGTCAAGGACGTCAGACGCCGCCATTTCTCTTCTGTACTCATTTTCCGTCTCCAACTCAATTAGGAGGCCACTCGATGGCCTACCTTGCCGCCCTGATGAGATCCTCCCAAAGCGCATCAAGATCAATGGAGTATTTGGTCGCCACCTCTTCGATATCCTGGAACAGCGCACTACAACAGATACACTCGCCAGCCCGCTCATCATACTTCTCGAAGACTG
>CAZNMJ010000009.1:0-16854 GCA_964573815.1 uncultured Anaerolineales bacterium | reverse complement strand
AGCGCACTACAACAGATACACTCGCCAGCCCGCTCATCATACTTCTCGAAGACTGATTGGGCAGTAGGGTACCTCTCTACTACATCAACGACTTCTTGAGCCTTGGTTATCCCTGGGAAAGCCTTTCCTTCAGTTCCCTGATTCGATGAGCTTTTCCTCCCGCAGCCAGTGCACCGTCTTCCGTAAGCCCTCCCGCAGAGGCGTGTTTTCCGTGCCCAACTCGGTTCTGGCCTTCCGAGTATCGAAGATGAAGCTATGCAAGGCCGTCCTTGCCTCGGCTGGCGACACGGTGGGCCGTCTCCCCGTGAGCCTGGAGATCGCTCCCATCACTCCCGCTGTCACCTTGAGGAGCCAGCCGGGCACCGTCCGAGGTTCGCGCTCCATGCCAGCGATCTCCGCGGCGAGGCTCAGGAACTGCACCAGCGATGAATTCTCGCCACCCAAGATGTATCTCTGACCGACCGCTCCTTTCTCCATAGCCAGTAGGTGCCCCCGCACCACATCGTCGATGTAGACGAAGTTAAGCCTGGCATCTACCACCGCTGGCAGGCGACCGTTGAGGAAACGCACAAGCGCCCCCGTCATGTGCTGCATCTGTCCTGGCCCATACACCGTCGTGGGATTGACACATACCAGCGGTAGCCCCCGCTGGGTCATCTCAAGTGCAACCTGCTCGCCCAGATACTTGGAGCGTTCATAGTCTGAGAGGAAATAGCCCCGATGAACCGTCTCCTCATGGCCCAACTCGTTTTGTGGCTCGCCGATGGTGGCCGCAGAACTGGTGTGGACGGCGCGCTCTATCCCCACCTCGAGGGCAGCCTCCAAGACGTTCCTAGTGCCCTCCACATTGACCTCATAATAGGCTCGCTTGTCAGGCTGCCACATGTCGAATAGGGCCGCGGTATGAAATAGCCGATCGCAGCCGTCAAAGGCCGTCCGCACCGCTTCCCGATCCAGGATGTCTCCCGATATCAGTTCGGCGCCCTTTCGAGCCAGGTGACTCGCCGACTCGGCTCTCAGGTCGAATAGCCTGACCTTCTCCTGCCTAGCAAGCAGGCTTTCCACGAGCTTTCCGCCTATGTAGCCTGCCCCGCCAGTTATCAGAAGCGTCATTCCACAACCTTGTAGGCACCTTTGGCAGTGGTCAACCCATGCTTCAAGGCAGTGGCGATCTGGGGCAGCTCGTACGGATCTCCTTCTAACCTGTTCTCGGCTCCATACGACTGCAGGATCTTCAAAGCCTCTACATCTATGGCTACCAGATCTCCGGAGGCCATGACGATGCCTGGTTCAACCATCTCGCCTTGCTCGGGACCTCCACTGACGAAGGCCTTCCGGCCGTCCATGATTAGCAGGTCTGGTTGCCATACCAGGTTGATCTCCGCCACCTTTTCCTCCAGATTCTTCATGTGCAGTGCCAGTCGCTGACCGGGGTGTACAAGACCCACCGACAGCTTGAGCGAGAGGGTGAAACGCGCGAATTTGTGAGTCTTCATGCCTGGAAGATAGACCAGTCTATCGGCGTCGTAGGCGATCCTGGGCACGGCGACGCTCTTGAGGTAGTCGCCTTCGATTGGCACCTCCACCCACTCGGTCTCACCGGCATCGAAGGCGACGAACTCGACGCCCATCTCCCTCAGCAGGTCAAGCGCGCCGAGCTTGGTCGCTGTGTTTCTCGTGGGCCGCCACAGCCCTCCAGCACTCTCACCCACTGTGAGTTGTGCCCCGGCATCCGCCAACAACTCCAGAACCGCGCGCAGGAATTCGAGGTCCGTCGAACCTGGGAAAGGATCAGGGCTATTGAAGTTAGGTTTGACCAGCACCGCATCCCCTCGCTGGACGAGCCTGTCCAGCCCACCCAGCAGGTCTAGGCTTTTCGCCACGCCTTCCTTTATCCCATCGGGCACATGCACCTTGCTCACCAGCGGCTGGCCGTCATCGCACCACAGAGCCCTCTTGCGTGCCTTGGGCGGCCTCACCTCGAGATTCCCTGGTTTTCGGTCCGCAAACAAGTGATACAGGCCACGCAACGTGTCTGACAGAGCCATCTATGTCACTCCCGTCATACGATTTGCGTCCATCTGATGTGCAACTGTCCCCCTAAGTTGCTCCCCCGTCATGGATTCGCAGTCCTCCGGTTCTATTATACGTGTGGGCGATGCTTCGTTCAAACCGCGGCCTCCCGAAGTTGGCCAACTGGATGGTCAAATGTAGGGTAGGATTGCCGCTGCCCTTCGGACGACAAATGGACATAACCTGCTTGCCGGTCACCTGGTGTGCCGTGGTGCCGCGCCTCGTTCAACCGCCGCTTACAAGGCACAGATCTCCTCAAACTCAACTCGAGCCGCTTCAAGAATGGAACGCACAAGCTCGACATCTGCTGAATCACACCTCAGGCAGACGCCACAGTCGGAGCTGAGATGCCGCGGAACAGGGATAAGCTTGACCTTCAAGCCCTCCTCCTTGGCCAGCTTCTCACCTCGTATGGCCCCACTCGTCGAATAGAAAAGGACGACGCTGTATTCCCGCTCGCCCACGGAATCCTCCTACACAGCAACCACCTTCTCGGCTCCCAACAGGGTCTCCGCGATGGAGTACATGTTGGAGACCTCGCCGACAGCGATCTTCTCCTTGATTCCGAAATGGCCAAGACAAGTACCGCAGGCCAGAATCTCCACGCCCCTCCTCTCAAGGCCCGCCAGGTCCTCCAGGACAGGAGAACCCTCCACCGTCAGCTTGACACCGGCATTGAGGAAGATCATCGTGTCAGGCAACGGTTCGACCTCGTTGAGAGTGTGGAGGAACGACCGTATGAGGATACTCCCCAGTTCGTCGTCACCACGGCCCATACTGTCACACGGGATCAGCACCACGGTCGGACCGACAGGTGATTCCATGACCGGAGCAGGCACAGGTGTGTCCTCCGGAACAGCGCCGGTCTTGCTCACGTGCAGGTAGATTCCATCACCTCTGGTCTCCGCCTCGACGGAGTAGCCCTCCTTCTCTGCCATCCGCGATACGTTCATCATAGCAGCGTCGTTGTCTACTATGGTCGTCACCTGCTCGGCCTCGGCCATCGCCTTCTTTGTCTGAATCACAGGTTGCGGACACGCCAACCCTCTACAGTCCACGACCTTCGCCATTTGTAACCTCCGCTCAATGGGGATTCGCCGAATCAGCCAAGCCGCTCAGGACTGGCTGGAGGCTATCTGTCTCACCGCCTGTACCGCGGCGTCAACCTCCTCTGCCGTATTCAAGTAACTCAGAGCGAACCGCACCGTTCCCACTGGGAAAGTGCCAATAGTCCTGTGGGCCGCCGGCGCACAGTGGAGCCCAACGCGACTCATGATGCCGCATCGTTCATCCAAGAGCAGCCCTACCTCGGAGGGAGCAAGGCCCTCTAGGTTGAAGGACACCGTGGCGGTTTGCATCTCGGGATCGTGGCCGCCGTAAAGAGTCAAGCCCGGTACATCCAGCAGTGCCGCAATCAGCCGCTGTGTTAGCTGCACCTCGTGGCCCCGGATGTCTTCGACGCCATGCTCTAGGACGAACTTCACGCCCGCTCGCAGGCCGGCCAACCCGACGGTATTGGGCGTGCCGCTCTCACACTTGTCCGGCAGAAAAGTCGGTTGCTCCTCGCTCTCCGACCGGCTGCCTGTACCTCCTTGCCTGAGAGGCTGCAGCTCATCTGCGTTGACCCGTTCACCGATACAAAGCCCGCCCGTCCCCTGGGGTCCAAAGAGTGCCTTGTGCCCCGTGAAGGCCAACAGATCTATCTGCATCTCCTTGATATCGATGGGGTAGGCCCCAGCGGTCTGGGCGGCGTCCACCAGCAGGAGGACGCCATGATTCCTCGAGATCTCCCCCGCCTCTGACACAGGCAGCAGGCTGCCTACCACGT
This sequence comes from uncultured Anaerolineales bacterium, assembly GCA_964573815.1. Taxonomy (GTDB): domain Bacteria; phylum Chloroflexota; class Anaerolineae; order UBA7937; family B3-Chlor; genus CAYGAW01. The sequence continues at coordinate 12,953 of CAZNMJ010000009.1, read as the reverse complement.
TGGAGGCATGATTGAGAGCGATCATTCTCGTGTGCGGCCTGATAGCCGACTCCAGGTCGAGCGGATCGAGGAAGCCCTGGGGGGAACAGGACACCACCTCTACCTCTATGACCCCGTCGGCTTCCAGAGCACGGAGGGGCCGCATCACGGAGTTATGCTCCATGCTGCTGGTGATCACGTGGTCACCGGGCCGCAGTAGCCCTTGCAAGGCCAGGTTCAAGGCCTCGGTCGCATTCAGACCGAAGACGATGCGCAAAGGATCATCCACGTTGAAAAGCCGGGCCAAGGCCTCACGCGTTTCATAGATCAGCCGCCCAGTCTCGATGGACAAACGATGAGCTGATCGTCCTGGACTGGCTCCCACTTCCGTCATGAAATGAGACATGTCCCCAATCACGGCAGGAGGCTTCGGCCAGGAAGTAGCCGCGTTGTCAAAGTAGATCATCTCTAGCACCTCAGGGTGAACGAACGAGCGGAGTCAGATCCTCCATCTCCGTTGGTCCGACGACATCGGGCCACCGAAACCCGCAGCCCAAGGAGAGGAGAAACCGGGGGGATGACCTAGAGGATGGAAAGCCCGGGTCGGCCTCGGCTTGAGGGAGCAGGTTCCGAGCAGCTAAGCAACGTATTGAGTGAAGCCTGATGCAGCACGTGCATCGCGCCGGGGGCTCGGCTTCAGCGCGCTCAAGTGAACGGTACGGAATGATACCGATTCCACTGCATCAGCCCTGCTCACCTCCTTCCTAAGCGTCCTATGGAGCGATCCCAGATTCCGGTTCTGGGACAGCCAGCGGGATTATAGAATACTCGCCGAGCGCTGTCAAGCCAGCCAGTTGGAGATTGCCACCACACCTCGTGGCAAACCTCGTCGACGAGCCATCAGTGCAGAACACGCGCTGTGTCGTGCGTGGCACTCCTATTCGCGGTCAGCACTTCGCGAAGCGATCTCCCCAACATATCATCCACGAGGGCAGGGATTTCCGACCTCTCGTCGGGTGGAACATCCTGCTTCAACCTCTCGGTCAGTTCGAGATAGTGGCGCAAGGCCGCCAGCCGGTCTCCCATACGTAAGAGACAGTCGACGACGCCCTTGTGGGCCGCCTCGCAGTAGTAGTCCTCGGCGATAGCGAGCCTGTACAACTCAAGAGCATCTTCTGGCGGTCCGCGCTTAGCGGCCAATTCCGCCATGGCCACGATGGCCTCGAGATGAAGCTGCTTGAGCCTGAATCTCGTTTGGTCACACCACTCCGAATCGCAGCCCTCCAGGTAGTCTCCCTCATACAATTCCAGAGCCTCGCGGTAGAGCTCCTCCGCCTTGCCACCGCCCTCTCTGATGCGTCTGGCGCGTCTCAGGAGAGCTTCGAAGTCCACAACATCGTATTCCCACTCAGCGATGTCTCGGACGCGGTAGACGTCGTCCTCCCACACCACCACCTCCACCTCCAGGGCCTTGCGACACCGATAAAGCGTGGAATGGAAAAGCCCGTCTCTGCCGGCCTCATCTGCTTCGGGGAACAAGCACTCCCCAATGCGCGGCTTGCTCAGCCCGCCTTGATGGTTCAACAGAAGGAAGAACAGTTCCAGGGCGCGCCTCGACCCCCAAGCTTTCTTGGATACGGCGCGCGTTCCAATCCAGACTCGAGGTTGACCTAGTGCCTTTGCTCTCAGAGGAGGTGTTTCCATGCTATCTCTCCCATGGCCTTTCCATCCCCACAGATTGCGGCTGTGACAGCCTGGCATCGCGCCTGGCTTCGGCACATCAATTCGAGGTAGCCAACAACATTATGGCACAGTCTCTCTGCCTTGTCAAGCGCCCATTACCACATATTGGGGCGCAGCCAAGAGCAGCCACAACATATTGTGGCCACCGCGGCTCCCGGATAGCAACGGCGGTATTAGTCGAAGGTGCCAGCAAGCGGGCTGCAAACGCGCCGCTTCCACTGATCATGGGAACCACAGCTGCAATCGACGCTTCAGCCCATCCATTTGCCCAAGGAAGAGGGGAATGCTACAATGGGATGGCGAGCCAAAGCAGTCAGAAAGGAAGGAGGTCCAAGTGGCGAAGAAGATCAAGAGACCTTCCACGTACTTGTATCCAGTGCCGGTTATTCTCGCCACCTGCGGGAGCGAGAAGCCCAACATCATCACTCTCGCCTGGGTAGGCACCGTGTGCTCGGATCCACCCATGGTGGGCATCAGCGTGCGACCCGATCGCCATTCGCATGGCCTAATCGAGAAGACAGGCGAGTTCGTGATCAACATCCCGGGAGAGGATCTGCTCGAGGTGGCGGACCGTTGCGGGCACGTCTCTGGTCGAGATGTCGACAAGTTCGCGGCCTTTGGCCTTACACCGGAGCCAGCGACCGAAGTGAAGACCCCGCTTATCGCCGAATGCCACGTCAACATGGAATGCAGGGTCGCCCAGAAGATACCCCTTGGCGCCCATGACCTATTCTTGGCAGAGGTGGTGGCTGTTCACGTCGATGAGGATGTGCTGGACGAATCGGGGCGTCGCATAGACTACGACAGAGCCAAGCCGTTTGTCCTGACGTTCGCGGAGTACAGGGGCCTCGGGGATGCGCTAGGCCCCTACGGCTATTCAGTCAAGAAGTAGGAGAATCGCGCTGTTCGGTCTGGCCGCCCTTGAGCGCTAGAGCTTCATAGACTTCGGCTTCTTCGGCTCGTCTCTTGATTCTCATCCGCCCTAGTGGCCTGGCCTCCACAAAGTCCTTGACCTGGTCGAAGGTGGTGCGGCTCAACAGTATCTGCTGGCCCTCGGCCTGCTCCTGGAGCCGGAAGGCGACGTTGACAGCGTCGCCGATGGCTGTGTAGTTCATCAACGCTTCGCTGCCCACGTTGCCAACCACTGCCTCACCTGTATTGACGCCGAAGCCGAAGTGGAGGCTCGGTTCGGCGTCGCGGCCCCTCAAGTTCTCCCGCAGGGCAAAGGCTGTCTTGACCGCCCGCAAAGCATGGTCCGGCTGTGGTATGGGAGCGTTATAGAGTGCCATCACCGCATCTCCCATGAATTTGTCCAGGATGCCTCCCTGAGCGAAGATGGCCTCAGTGGCCAGTGCGAGATAGCCGTTCATCACCTCTATCAGTGTCTCTGGCGCCATCTTCTCCGCCAGCGCTGTAAATCCTCGGAGGTCAGCAAAGAGCACGGTCACCTCCCGCCTCTCGCCTCCCAGGTTGGCCCGCGATGGATCGTCAATCAGATAGCGCGCCACCTCCGACGGAAGGTAACGCTCAAACAACTCCCGAGTCTTCTCCTCCAACTCCTGTATCCGCTGGTAGCTGGCCTCCAGCTCACCGTACCTGGCCTGCAGTTCATCGTGGGCGGCTGACAGTTCCTCCTGGAGACGCTTTCGCTCCCGCCGCAACTGGCTCCTCTCCAGGACTATGTCGAGCCGAATGAAGGCTTCCTGGTAATCTAGAGGTTTGATGAGGTAGTCATCGGCGCCAGCCGTTAGAGCCTCGACCGCTATCTCCTCAGAGCCAAAGGCGGTCATCATCACCACGCCGATGTGTGGGTCCTGGTCTCTTATTTGCTTCACGACAGAGATCCCGTCCAGACCCGGCATCATAATGTCCAGCAGGACCAGGTCAGGCTTGTCCCGACCGATGACCTCGAGAGCTTCCCGGCCATTACAGGCTGTGGTGACCTCGTAGCCCTCCCTTTCCAGCAGCTGCGCGGTGGCGTCGCGGAAAGCAGCATTGTCATCGGCCAACGCTATGCGCGCGGTCATCGCTTCCCTTTGATGCTAGAAGAGACAAAGGAGGACTGGCGGCAGCGGCACCTCGCTGAAGCCCTCACAAGTATCCCAGGGCCCTGAGCCTGTCCTCGAGGATCTTCTCCTCCTCCTCACTATACACGCCTTCGTCCTCCCCGGCTGCCTGAGGGACGTACTCCAGTTCCTCCAATTTGGCGATGATCTTGGCCACGCTCTCCTCAGGGTCTTCTCGGTCTGTGTCAACAATGACTTCCGGGTTCAGAGGCTCCTCATAGGGATCGGAGATCCCGGTGAAGTTCTCAATCGCCCCATCGAGGGCTTTCTGATAGAGGCCTTTCACATCCCGCTCGATGAGCACATCCACGGGGCATCTGCAATAGACCTCCACGAAGCGACCTATGTCCTGGCGCACGTAGTCCCTAACCTCTCTGTAGGGCGAGATGGCGGAGGCGATGGCCGCTACGCCATTGCGCGTGAGAAGCTTGCAGACGAAGCCAATGCGTCTGATGTTAGTATCTCTATCCTCTTTGCTGAAACCCAACCCCTTGCTCAGATTGGTCCGGATTATGTCACCGTCCAAGACCTCCACCTTCAAGCCTCTGTCCCGCAGTTTTTGCTCTACGCCACGGGCCAAAGTCGTCTTGCCGGAGCCTGACAGGCCTGTAAACCATAGAGTGAAGCCTTGCCGTTCCATAGGATCCTATTCTAACCCCTTCCGTAGGAGATTATCTTACCCTGCATATCCTTGGGAACGGGGAGACCGAATAGATCGAGCACGGTTGGCGCGACATCCATCACCTGGAGTCCCTCCACCCTACCCCGCCCCTGCTCCCGAGGGTCGTACATGATGAAGATGCCCTGCTGAGCATGATTGGCATCGTCGGGTCCAATGTCGTTCTCACGCGTGCGGAAGTCTCCGTGCCCCATGCTCCCCACCGAGCGCCAGGACAAGTTCCCGAAGTAGACCATCAAATCCGGTGGAACGTTGCGACACTCGCTGTAGACATCCTGCGGTCTGTAGGCCACAGTCCCGATATTCACTCCATCCTCGTCGGTGATCTGAGACAACTTGTGCACAATCTCGTCCCGGACACTCTCGTATTGCTCAGGAGGAATGATACCTTGGGGTTCCCTCCCTCGCACGTTCAGGAACAGGCGGCCATAGTACCCACCCGCACCCCAGGCCATCGTACGATCCCAGTCAATCTCTACTTTCTCCAAGGGAACGATCTCGCCCGGCTCCTCCTTCAACGCCAGATACCCCTCTCGCTTCAGCCATTCGTTGATGCAGATGCCACCCTCCATGTGCCTTGCGCCGTGGTCGGAAGCGACGAGGACAACCGTGTCTTCATCAAGCATGTCGAGTATCTGCCCGATCTCTCCATCCAGATACCTGTAGTAGTCCTTGATGGCGTCCTGGTAGGGCGAGCCCGGCTGGTACTTCTTGTGCTGAGGGTCGAAGAACTTCCAGAAACCATGGTGGATGCGATCAATCCCCATCTCCACCAGCATGAAGAAATCCCAGTCCTTCAACGCCACGAGATGCTTCACCACCTTGAGCCGTTTCTCGGTCATCTCATAGATTTGGCGTAACAAGTCATCCTTGTCCTCAGTGCGGAAATCCTCGACATCAAGCATGTACTCGCCCACCAGCGACTCTATCTCCTCTTTGAGTTCAGCTGGATAGGTATACTGGCTGCCAGTGCTCGGCGTCAGAAAGGAGGTGATGATGTAGCCGTTGGTGGGTTTCACAGGATAAGTTTGGGGGACTCCCACGAGGACAACCGTCCTCCCATCCCTTGAGAGTATATCCCAAACGGTGTCCTCCACCACCGCCTTCGAGTTGGCGATGCGCATCCTGTCGTATGAGTAGTCAGCGCGGTTACGAAAGCCGTAGAATCCCAGCCGACCCGGATCTTTGCCAGTCATCATCGACATCCAGGCAGGCACGGTGATGGGAGGGATGGTGCTCTCCAGCTCGCCGTACATTCCGCGCTCCATCAGCTTCCGCAGACTGGGCAGTTCGTCGCGCCACTGATCGAAGACCAACTGCGGAGTCGCGCAATCCAAGCCGATCACCATCACCCTGCGCTGGCCATCTGCCGGCTTCCTCTTCCTCATCCCCTCGATCAGAACTCTGCTCACCTCGGGACGGGTGAACTCCTCGGGTAGCATCTCTCCCCGGCTTACCCTCATTCTTACTTCCGTCCCACTCATGACCACGTGGTCGGAAGCCGGGTGAGGGCAGGTCTTGACCGAGACCAGGCCCCCACACTTTCGGCAATAGAATACGTGCTCGAAGAAGAGGGGCGTGATTCCTATCTCGTCAGGCTCGTAGTCGTCGAAGATGAGCTGGGCGTCGTAGGTGCCGTAGTAACCCCCCACTCCGGCGTGATCCCGCCCCACGATGAAGTGGGTACACCCGTAATTCTTGCGTGCTAGCGCGTGGAGAATCGCCTCCCGAGGCCCTGCATACCGCATGGCCGCCGGAAACACGCCCAGGATCACCCTTTCGGGAGGGTAGTAGTCTCGCAATAGGGCCTGGTAGCTCATCATCCGCACATCCGCAGGGATGTCATCGGGCTTCGTCTCGCCCACCAGCGGATGTAAAAGGAGCCCGTCACAGATCTCCAGCGCCATCTTCTGGATGGCCTCGTGAGCGCGATGGATCGGGTTGCGGGTCTGGAAAGCCACGATGCGTCGCCAACCCCTCTGAGCGAACATGCGGCGTGTCTGCGCTGGGTCGTGCCGAAACTCAGGGAACTCCAACACGGCTGGCCGGTCGAGAAGGTGGATATCACCTCCCAATAGCACGTCGCCTTGGGCGTGGAGTCGTGCCACTCCCGGATGCGCATCCTCGGTGGTGCGGTAGACCAGCTGGGCCTCCCTTTCCTTGTCGTACTCAAAACTCTCGGCTACTTCCATGATGCCGAGAATGCGTTCTCCCTCCACGAGGGCGATCTCCTCGCCCTCCCCTACCTCATCGGCCGCCTCGCGAGAGACAGGAAGTGTAATGGGCATGCTCCACACGAGCCCATTGCTCAGGCGCATGTCCTCTACCACGCTCTCATAATCGGCCCTGGTCATGAAGCCCGTCAGGGGGCTGAATGCTCCCACGGCGATGAGTTCCAGATCGGACGCGGCGGTGGGTGTCAAGTTCACTTTCTTCAGGCTACCCGCCCGCTCCAAGGCTGCTTCCCTCAACACGCCTCGCAGCACACGGTCCACAAGTGTTCCACCATGGGGAGCGATTGCTGCCCCGTTCCTCACCATACGATGCTAACCTCTTTCAGGTGGATATTTCTGGACTCGATTTACCCAATATACCAGAGAAGATTCATCCGCGCAAGCTGACGATCGTGGGAGTGTGGAAGACCACCCTCGACAGATAGCGCCCTCCCCCATCCAGAGGAAGGGAAGCGCTCAGGGTGAACAGGTGGAGGAGCAGGCGTGTTTGCATCCCTCAGCCTCCTTCGATGAACTCACGACAGGCCCTTTCTCAGGGCAGTGGAACGAGGCCCTGTGACAGATTCTTCGAGTCCCGCAGCGACTTTCTGACCTTAGCGCGGGAATTGATTCCCTCGCGGACTTGATGACGGTGTGGAATAGTGACATCTACATAGAGCATGCGCCGGACTGAAGTCCTGCGCTACGAACTGGGAAACCGGCCAAGGCCGGCTCCGAAACATGTTCCAGCATGTTTCCTTTCGTCCGTAGCATCGGGTTTCCAACCCGATGCGCTCTCACGGCTGTTCTTCCCCACCCTCTGATCGTGATCGCTAGTCAGCAATCACGAGAAGCCTTCCCCTCGAACTGTCGAGCAGGTATACCCTGTGCCTACTGGGATCCACCGCCAGGCCATAGTTGTAGGTGACGGTCTCAGCCTCCATACTGGCTGTCAAAGCGTGGCTCAGGCTGTCAACGATGAGGAGTTCAGATCCATCAGCGATGTACAAGCGGCCCCTGCCTTCATCGACGGCGACCCCATAGGCACAGGTCGGCGCCTGGTGCACGCCTCCTACCAGGCCCAGGCGCGAAACAACCTCTGCTCTGCCGATGTCAACCACGGCGAGTTCCCGTTCGAGCGGCGAGGCAAGGTAGACTATGTACGCCTGGCCCAGCTGTCGGTCAACGGCCATGCCCAGAAGTGGTCCTTCCACGATCGGGATAGTGGCCGTGACTTCCAGGCTGCTTCCATCTATCACTGTGAGCGTCCCGTCACCCGCGTTGGCCACATAGAGAAAGTCGTGGTCAGGACCCGTGGCCACGGCGTCTGGGTAGAGACCAACGGGAATTCTGGCCACGATTTGGTGGCTGTCCCCAGCGGCCACTGCCAAGATGCCCGTCTCGGTGTCCGTCACGTAGATCCGATCTGCTGCCTCGTCGACGGCCAAACCGCTAGGTCTGCTCAGGCCCGTGATCATGTCTGCCAGGCGGCATTCAGACCCGTCCACGACGGATACGGTGCCGTTGCCGCTGTTGGCCACATAGACAAGCCCTGATTGAACATTGACTGCGACCCCCACCGGATCCTGCCCAACAGTGAGTGTGCAGACAACGCTCTCGGCCGAAGTGTCTACCACCGCCAGGCCTCCATTGCCCAAAGTCACATATGCTCTCTGGGCCAGAGGATCCAGGGCTATGGCCTGGGGATCAGGTCCCACCTCGATGCTCTTGAGCACCTGGGGTGCCTCCGAGGGCTCCTCCGACCGGGTCAGTGGCACAACGGGCCCAGGAAGCGACACAGCCGGAGGCTCAGTGGACTCCAACTGGCTGAGCAAATCGTCCAGCTCACGCGCGGCCTCAGCGGCAGCCTCAAGCCCCGCGCCTCCATTCCTGGCAGCGAGGGGGAAGTGCCTTAGATGCAGTTCATCCACCACCATCACCGGGGCGACCCCCGTCAATGGAGAGACCGTTGTACCTTCCGCCGTGGCGGAGACATCGCTGTGGTATACGCCAGGAGAGCCAGCGGCCTCCGCCCTGAAGGAGATAGTCAGCCTGGAGGGAATCACGTCGAGCGGCTCCGGCTTCGGCAGGGCCTTCACGGCGTTGAACTGCGCATGGGGGACATCAGTTCCGGGATAGAGCCAGTCCCACCTCGGCCAGGTCCCGTAGGGATCGACCAGTTCGAAAGGTGTCACCCCAACCACCTCCGGCCACGATGCCCAGAAGTCCCGGAAGGCCCTTTTCATGTAGTTTGCTCGGTTGTCCTCGTCGATGGTGGGGTAGCCTTCGAAGCGGAAGGTTCTGTCGTACAGTCCATAACCTGCCTCGGACAGCATGACCTTGACACCTCTGCGTCCCCCATAGGTAGCCAAAGCCTGCAATTCCAGCAGGTAGCAGTCTATGGTGTACTGCCGGTACCGGGCGGTACCGTCATGGATGTTGTACTGCGGCGGGTGATTCAGAGGGTAGCAGTGGGACGCCCACAGATCGAAGGATTGTGCAAAACCCGGCACGTTGACCAGTTGGCGAACGAAGCTGGCGTTTCCCGGCGTCAGCGGGCCGTTGAGCACCTGAATCCGCGGATCGCCTATGCTGTGGATGGCGGCCGCGACGTCGACAAAGAAGCTGCCGTATTCCGATGCGCTTGGCTGGCCGCTCCACTCCAATGGTAGGTCCGGCTCGTTCCACACCTGAATGTATAAGGTGTGTCCATCCCTCCGTGGCAGGCCCTCCACCACCCGCATGTACGCCTCTGCGAGGGACGTGTAGTCTCCAGGGCTATCGGGCTGTGGCTTGATCCAGTACCCGCCAGCCCATTCCCCCTGGAGGCGGAGGATGGGCACCAGGTTGCGCTCATATGCCGCGTTGACGAAATGGACCCAACATGGGTTGGGCCCCTGGGTTGAAACGGTCACCGGATAAACGAGTTGCGTCACGTGACCGCCCAGCCCAACCAGCTGCAAAGCCTTGTCCAGCTGGAAGTCAACATAGGACTCGAGGCACAGGTCTTGAACGAACGTGTGAATGCCGAAGTGGTTGTCAAAGACTGCTGCGGCCCGAGGAATACTGAACGGTCCCCAGGCAAGAAACTGGCCGTCCAGGTAAGGATCCGAAGAGGAGATCAGTTCGCCTCCTTCCTCGACCCTCGTGGAGCCCGGCTCATAGGTAAACCCTGAGGGCAGCGTGTAGGTAATCACCACGCTTGACGCGTCTCCGAAGCCCCTATTGGTGACGGTGACGGTGTACTTCGCCAGCCCTCCTATCTGGACCATGGGCTGAGCGTCAGCTGAAAGGCTCAGTTCTGGAGAGAGGACTGCCCAGACTACCTTTCGCTGGACGACCGTGACTATCGATGAGAATGCTGCTATGCAGAGGATGATGGCAGCTGTTCTTCTCTGAGGCAACCTGTTCCCACCTTTGCGGACGACGGCATCACAGCCTCGCGCGTCAGGCGCGATAGCACTCCGTGTCTATGGTCTCGTCGCTGAGCTCCTGATCCCGGAGTTGCGCCAATCCGCCCTCCAGTTCCATCAACATCGAGGGATGGGCCGAGTGGCGAGGCAACCGTGCCTTCAGCTCACGGATCCTGTCCTCCAACTCCTCCATCCTTCCACGCCCAACGGTGTTCATGATTTGAACTTGACACGCCCAACCGTTCTATATTATAATAAGATGGATACCCCCAGAAGGTATATGATATCAGCCATACGAAAGAGTGTCAAGCAGTCGCCCACAGCATGCACCGTGAGGCAACGATCAGAGTTGACAAGGAATCGTGCCAGACGTGCCGATGTAGGTGAAACTGTTCAGGAGGTCGACATTTCATGCCCATCTATGAGTATCGTTGTCAGAAGTGTGGCGAGAAGTTCGAGAAACTCGTGCGCTCCAGCACCGACCAGACAGAACTGACTTGTCCCAACTGTGGCAGCAAGCAGACGGAGAAACTGATGTCCGTCTTTGGAACGAGCGGCTTCAGCACTACTCCTAATTTCACGTCTTCATCAACCGACTCCTGCCAGCCTACGGGTTGAGGCATATAGGCTGTCGAGAGCCGTGGGCTCTTACGCATCATTGATAGAGAAAGGGAGCGATGCAAGAAGTCTCGCCTCCAGTGAGCAAAGACCTGCGAAACAGACTGAGCAGGATAGAAGGACAGGCGCGAGGGGTGCAGAACATGCTAGACCAGGGGCGGAGTTGCCAGCAGATTCTGCACCAGCTACTGGCCATCCGTTCCGCCGCCCATCAGGCGAGTCTCGTCCTGGTGGAGAATCATGCCCTGGAATGCCTGCGCCGCCCCGGCGAGTCTGCATCCGCGGAGGAGATTGTCAGTAGCCTGATCGGCGTCTTGTCGCACATGCCCTACTGACAGACTACGCCTCGACCACGGGCAGAGTGTGAAGGGCGTGGGGCACAATGAGCATGTCGGCGTCTCGCCCGTGCTTCCGCTCGACAAACCGCAAGGCGTCGGTCATGTCCTCCGCCGGGACCATCTTCAGCTCCTGCACGACCTCAGGGTGTTCGGACCCCACAATCACCACATCACACTGCTCCAACACCTTTGCCATCACGAAGGCCCGTTGCCCCCCCGCCGGGTACCCGTGTTTGCGGGCACTCTTCACTATCTCTCTGGCATCGTGGGCCAGTCTCATGATCTCGTAGAAGCGTCGCTCACCCAGGCCTTCGCCTACTCCCTCCTGGCAGCGAGCAGGGATGATCATCGTGCCGCCCTTCTTGACCACCGGTTGCGGGGCAAAGAAGAGATAGGTGGGAGCCCGTGAAGCCTGATAGAGGTTGACGTCCTTGGGATAACCCACACCACCGATGACCACGTCGAACTGCCGAGGTATCCCCTCCTCGTAGAATGTCCTCGCCCTCTCCACCAAGCGTTCGAAGGCCACCTCCATTTCCCCTGCTTCCACAGCCACGACCCTGGCATCCTCGTCCAGCATCACGTTCAGGATGAATCGCAAGCCAGCCTTCCTTGCTATCTCGGTCACCGCCTGATGAAATGGGTTACCGTCGATCATTCCCAAGCGGGTTCCAGGATGGTCCAGCATCTCTGGACCGTGGGTGACCTCTATGGTGCGCTCTCCTGCAGCCCCGATGGCCACTGTCTTCCGGCCGCCGCTGTATCCTGCGTAGAGATGAGGTTCCACGACGCCGGTGGCTATGAGTAAATCAGCCTCACATGCTTCCCTGTTTACCACCGCCGGAATACCGTTTGAAGTCAGGCCCAGATCAACCAATCTGCTCCGATCCAGAGGATCCGAATCCAGCACCTCGTAGCGGCTGACCACCTCCTCGCCCAACTTGGCGATCTTCTCCTCAGTGGTGCTGGCACGATGCATACCCACCCCCACCAGGAGGGTGATGTCCTTTCGGTCCACCCCAGCAGCCCGAAGCTCTTCCAGTAGCAGGGGCGCCAGAAGATGGTCGGGACAGGGCCGGGTCATGTCCGTGACCACGATGGACACCCGGTGGCCTGGGCTCGCAAGTTCGTGAAGCGGAGCACATCCTACCGGGCTCTGTAGGGCCGAGCGTATACTCGACTCAACGTCGCTTAGCGGCGGCAGGGGCTGGTGCTGGACGACGAGTGGCTCTCCGAAACCTTCAAGCAGGCTGAAGGTTAGCTCTCCCGTGCCATATGGGACCGTATATCGCTTGGGAATCATCTTCACCTCGAAGTGATGGCCTGACCGCCCCCATTATAACCCGTGCACGACGGTCTGTCGAACAGGGGGATTGCGTTCCTGGCGCCTGAAAGCACGCGTAGGGCAAATTGGCAATTTGCCCTACTGTCTACGTTTCACACCATGATGGTGTGAAACAGGACCACCAGAGATTACGCCCGTTGCGATGTCGAGACAGTGGCTGCGCCACGGGAGGGGAAGGGAGGCCTCCAAGCGGAGTGGACCCTGAAGGAGTCGCGGAGTGTGGCTGGCGAGCCCACCATGCGCGGTCACGCACCCTTCGTCTCAGTAACATGCTGCCAAAGGTTGACAACTTTCGGGAGGTTTCCCTAATCCTGCACCACCAAAGGGGGGACTATCTGCTGGCGGCGTCGTAGGTATGGGTGCGCCCCGCTCCGCCTCGGAACTGGACCTCCGCCCTTCCGATGGTGCAGCCGAGCAAGGCACGCGTAGGACAGGTTAGCAACCTGTCCTACAGTCTGCGTGTCACAGGATGGATACCCTGAGCCAGGACAGCAAACGGCCAATGTCTCAGCAACACTCGCAACCCAACTGTGCCACCACATAGCAACGGAGACCGCCA
>CAZNMJ010000008.1:0-33551 GCA_964573815.1 uncultured Anaerolineales bacterium | reverse complement strand
CACGGATTGCTCCACGTGATCCTAAATCACGCTCGTCTGCCAGTTCCGACACTCCCCCGTTTCCACTATTATACCACGGATTCGCGGTCTGCACAACCTCATGCAGCCAGACTCATGCCGAATCTCCCCGCCGGTGATCCTGTTCCCAAATCGTCTTCCGGAGAGCAGATTTCCGAGGCTGCTCACCGAGTTCTGACAAAGTGAAAGAAGTTGCTGAAGATGCGATCCTGACTGCCGTCGTCCACTTGGTACCCCTTGCTAGCCATCTCCGCGGCGTCAATGCCGATGTCGGCTAACCACGGGGCTCCCAGCAGCACGCTTTCAGCGAGGGGCGCATCGTATTGCGGATTCGCTTGTACACCCCAGACAGGCAAATCGCGATAACGAAACACTTGGATTGAAACAAGATCCGAGGAGGCTAGATTCACGCCGCCGGGTGGCAGCTGCGTCACTTGGTCCCCATGCCACAGGAAGGCGTAGAATCGCTCGTTGATGCCGACCAGCAGAGGATCGCTGAGGCCGTTCTCGTTGATGGTAACCTCAAGCCAGCCAACCTCGAACCGCGGACTCCGCTCGACCCGACCTCCCAACCAGTGAGCCAGTAACTGGTGCCCCAGACATATCCCGAGGACGGGCACCCTTTGGTCAATGGCCTCCATCACCCGCTCGCGTTCCTCTTGCAGAAAGCCGACGCTGTCGAACTGGCTCGGCGGGTATTCGCCTCCCGACAGAATCACTGCGTCGTACTCCGTCAGATCGGGAATCGGGTCCCCATTGTAGGCGAGGACAGGCACAGATGAAACATCGTTCTCCGCCAACACTCGGTCAACCTGCAGGAACCGCGAGGGCCCGTGAAGGATCACCACTGCCTCCAGATGTCCCCGTGGTGTTGAAGTCGGTGTGGGAGATGGTGTCAGAGTGACTGTGGGGGTAGCAGTGGGTTGTGGCGTCGCAGTGCTCGTGGGCGTCGATGTGGGGAAAGGTGTCGGTGTCGGTATGGCCGTCGGCGGAGCCAATGAATCGAGCCGTCCGCACGCCACCGCTAGTGGGAGCAGTACGAGCATTCCGCAAGTCAGCAAGCCTAGAATCCCGCAGTGCGACCTCCCTCGCCATCGCCTGTGACCGCATTCCACAATGGCAGTATTCTATCACACGACGCGCGTCGAAGGCTAGCTACGGCTCGTTCGCCTCCACGGTATTCTCGAACCCAAGTCCCGCTGAGAGAGGCGAGTAGTTGCAGCACTTGAACCAGGCATCCGGATGTCTTGGGCTCAGCTTCTGGGATGGGTTTGGAGTTTAAGCTGGCATAGGCGTCGCCACGGCCCGCTCCCTGGCTATTCACTTCAAGACCCAAGTCAACAGCCGCGCCCATGATCAGCTTCTTGATCTCTCTCGGGGTCAGCCCGGCGTCCGACTCCAAGAGAAGCGCAGCGACCCCCGTGGCGTGAGGGGTGGCCATGCTCGTACCCGAAGCCTCTGTGTATGCGGAATTGAGGGCGTTACCGAGAGATGTGTTGTGGGCACGGCACGAGACGATGCCCGCTCCAGGGAAGACCACGTCCGGCTTGACACGGCCGTCAGCCGTGGGTCCCCTCGAAGAAGCCTCAAGAATGTTATCATCATCGGTGGAGGCTCCCACGGTGATTACTTGACGTGCGCAGCCTGGCGGCCCGATGCTACCTGGAGTCGGGCCAGAGTTGCCGCCCGCCGCACAGACCACAAATCCACGCTCTGCCACCAGATCGGCGGTTTCCGACAGGGCATCACTGCCGTCGCCGGGGGGTGGTCCCGACAGCGAGAGGTTGATCACATCTACGTTCTGTTTAACGGCCCAGTCAATGCCCGCCATGACATCGCTCATCAGAGCGGAGCCACGGCGATCGAGCACCTTGGCCACAAATAGCTGTGCGGCCGGCGCCACACCTCTATACTTGCCGCCACAACCTCTACCGTCTCCGGCGGCGATGCCAGCCACGTGCGTCCCGTGACCGTTGAGGTCTGAGATACCCTCGCCTGTGAAGTCGGCCACCCCGGCGATTCGCCCCGCGAAGTCCGGATGCTCCAAGTCGATTCCAGTGTCGAGGATGCAGATTCCCACCCCCGCGCCCTCGTAACCCTCGTGCCAGACACTAGGTGCTCTGATGACCGAAGTACTCACGTCGAGACAAGCATGGACCGGCAAGTCGGGCCAGATTCTGTCGATGTCGGGCTCACGGCTGAGGGCCTCAATCTGGGATGGCGCGGCGGACAAAGCTACGGCCGGAACCACACTCAGCACCCTGGACGGAGGCTCTGGCAACCGAGCCGCTTCAATGGCCCTGCTCTTGGCAATGTGCTCCTTGTATTTGACGATGATCCGGATGCGATGATCACCAGGCCGAGATGTCATCTCCTTGGCTAGGACCTGATGGATTCTACTCCCCTGCACTCCGATCCCCTCTGATTGCACTGCTGTTTCACACCTTCTAGACGCTGATCAGTATTGGGCGTGCCACGGAGTCTCGCGCACCGATGATGCAATCCCCACTCCTCAACTAGCCCCTTTGGGCACCCCCAATGAGCTGATCAGCACGGGAGTTCCACGCACTACCATAAAGGCAGAACCAGCATCCCTAGTCCAGCAACGGAAGGCCATTGTGGAAGAGGCCGGACCCGGCAGCGACCAACAAGCGATCATGAGTTACATCAACAGTGAACGCTCGCAAGTCGTCGAAGGGATCCTCACCGTCGCGGGAAGCACGGAACTGTCTTATGAACTGGCCGTCCCTATTGAACTCTACAATCCGGCCCTGACTCGGCTCGGCGACGAAGACCGACGACGCATCTGGAAGCGCGAACATGCCCGCAGGATTCTCCAAGGGAGGATACAATCCATCCTGTGGGAAAGGCTGAGCTGTCCCGCCCGCAAGCTTGATGATAGAGCCATCCGACAGTAGCAGATAGACGAAGCCGTCTATGGCCATGTCAATCACGTCAGGCCACTGGACGTCCACGGAGCTTGCACATACTCAACTGGCGGATGCAGGTAGTCGTCCCCAGACGGGATGTACTTGATGATGTTCTCACGCCCCACGTCAAGTACATACAGGTTTCCGGAGTAGGTTCTCAGTGCCTTCGGGCGTTGCCACTGCGCCGCATCGGCGATGGCGACAGGCCGGACGCTGCCGTCGGCGCCCAACTCCAGAACTGCTCCTTCGGCCGTCAGCATTAGAAGTGCCGACGTCAGCCGTCCGTTGGCTGCCTCAATCCATTCCATGTCCACGATCTCGGTAGCAGGACCTCCATCTTCCGCTGTCGATAGCTCCCACATCCAAGGCTCTTGATCTGCAAGAAGGACTCCGTGTTGATCCAGAGCATACCGATACAGACGCTGTCCGCCCTCGTCAAGGACGTACAGTTCGTCATCACGGGTCAGCATTCGTCGAGCGACTTGGTCAGGCGTGGCTAACGTGTGCTCTTCGCCGAACATCATCGGGATTGAGCCCGTCAGCCCATCCCATTGTCGGTCCATCTCCTCGACTAGTTGCCTCAGCTCTACGCTGTCACTCTCATTGATCTGCGACTCGTCAAGCAACCGCTGAGCTTCTGCAAGCAAAGCCAGAGTGGCCTCGGTGTCGTCCTGTTGGTCTGCTAGGATAAGCTGTTCCCGCACTTGGGTCGCCAGTCTCTCTACCTCTGCTTGCTCAAACCGAGATCTGACCCGCACGGCAGCGGTGGCCACCAAGACGACAACGCCCAGCATGATGAGAGCCCCTATTAGCGTTCGGCTCCTGCGGGAAGGGTGGAAGCCGAGGACTCTTGCTCTTGCCATCGGACGCGCCGAGGCCCCGTATGTCACCGTAGCACCCTGTCGCTCGGGCAGAATGCGAATGAGAAGCCCTTTCGACGCTGTCCAAAGACCGATGAGCGCCAACTGACAGCCGTTGCCCAGCCGCTCAAGTACGCGGTGCTGCCTGGTCCAGGTGCAGGCACGCCTGACGAAATCTAGGCACGATCTCAGCAACCTCAAGGTCCCTGTCCAGAGGCCGAGGAGCAGAGAGATCACCGCAGTCGCGGCTAGCCGAAGAGTTTCCTGCCCTTGTCCCAACAGTTGTTGCGGCTGCCGTTGCCTCCGTCCCAGAGCCTCCGTTGGCCCTCCGTCGAAGTCTGCACTCAGCTTCGAGGGATGGAACCCACCGATACGTTGGACTTCTCCCAGAGAGACGTGGTCTTCACGAAGCCGGGTGGCCTCCATGTCGACAAACGAGCCGGCTGCTGCATCGGCATCGTCGTTGTCCGATTGAAGCGACGATACAGATGGCTGCGCCGGAGATGCGACAGTCGTTGTGACACCTGTGCCGTAGTCACCACGACCTTCGGACAGCCACTCGCCTTGGGGGCTCATTCTCACGAGCAGTGCTGAAAGGTTAATGTGCTTGCCCAGCCGTCTCTCCAGGTCTCTTGCCATCCCATCCATTCCGTGCTCGTCCAAGATAGCCGCCAACTCACTAGCGGCCTGCTGGAACGCGCCCTCGTCCCCGCCGCACATGATCAGCACACACTCACCAGGCAAGATCTGGCGATAGGAGAACTTCGGGTCTGACAGCGTGTGGCTGTGTCCCAGTAGAGAGCCATTCTCCTGCCAGTTCTGATCCGCGATGGGTTCGCGCCGTGGGCTGGGATTGACGAAGGCGCGCACTCGTCCCCGGCTCAGAATGAGAATGCAATGCGGTCCCACACCACAACCATAGGCATCCATGCCACGTATTGCCACGCAGCCCAGGGCGGCAAGAAGCGCCTGTCCCTTTCGCCGCACCCGATTCCTAAGGTAGAGATATTTGTTGGCGTTCCTTACAGCTTGTCGCAGGCGATTGGTCACTCCACCCTGCGATCGACGATAGCTCTCTCGCGCGACCCCCTCTACTCGATCACAGACGAGTTCTGTGCCAGCGCTGGTGTTGACCACGTGCGACACGGCATAGAGTGCGCCCCAGGCGTCGGACGCAGCCGGTGAAGCGGTATCACAGCCGGAAAACCTGCTCACCTTGACTTTGCCGTTGACGACCAGCAACCGAGTAGCCTCCCCATCCAAGTGCTCTTTCATCATCCGCCTCCTGACCGCGTCTGGTAACGGAACCCGTTTGTTCCTCGTGAGTGCAATATGCTATAATAGTTTTTGGGCCTACCCCGCTGCCCAAGATCATCATGCTCAAGAAGGTGGTTCTGCCCGTCGTCGGGTGCCTGGCTCTCGTTCTACTCGTCTTGCTGTGGCTTCCTGGCCAAGCCCAGCAGGTGTCAGCCACGTACTTCCCACAGACCGGCCACTATCTCGATGAACCCTTTCTATCTGTTTTTGAAGCCAAAGGCGGACTACAGGCATTGGGTCCCCCGATCACCGAAGCCTTCGAGGAAAACGGCCTTCTGGTTCAGTACTTCCAACGCGCCCGCATGGAGTGCCCGGTAGGAACCCAAGCCCCGAGCGAAGTACACTCGAGTCCGCTGGGAGAACTCCTCGGTCATGGAACACCGCGAACGACCCCAGCCCCAGACGTGATGATCAGGGATGGACTCTGTCGTTACTTCCCGGAAACCGGACACAACGTCTGCTTCAGCTTCCTTGGCTTCTACACGGATCACGGCGGGTCCGACATCTTGGGACTTCCCATCAGCGAACTCACCGTTGAGCCAGGGGTGATCATCCAGTACTTCCAGCGTGCGCGAATAGAGTGGCAGATGGATGCGCCAGCGGACGCTGCAATGAGACTTGGAGCTCTCGGCCAAGAACACTTTCAGGCGACAGGGCTGGATCCGAACCTGCTCCTGCCCGTCGAATCGGTGACCGTGTCTCCCGCCAGCACCCAGCACATCGACGTGGGAGACTACGTCAGGGTCGGAGACACCGGAGGCGCAGGCCTGCGGTTGCGATCCGGTCCTGGTCTCGGCCACGGTACCATCGAAATGCTTGAGGAAGGCACCACTCTGCGCGTGGTCGGAGGGCCACAGGTCGCCGACGGCTTCACCTGGTGGTACCTGGAGCACCGCGGAACCCTTGGCTGGTGCGCCGACGACTGGCTCGAGTCCGTCCAAACTGTCGGCTCGCCGTAGACCCCGCGCACACCTAGATCCGAATCCGTCTCTCTTGATCACGAACTCATTACCCCACTATTCCGCTATTCTGCCATCAGGAAGCTCCGCCCCAACGTCACCACAATGTCACTGCCCTCCTTCACGTTCGGATCCAGGATGACAAACTCGGGGCCCACGCGCAGCAGCGCAGATATCAGGGCAGCCGTGTCAGCCGTCTCTCGACGACTGGCGATGAACGTTCCCTCGGACTCGATTTGAAGCCCATCGCTCTCCGCGCGGGCAGTGTATCCCCGGCGCCGCAGGTAATCGGCGATTTCGATAGCTGATTCTGGTCTGGATGCATCAGCACGTACGAGGATCCGAGCTTCTGCCAGTTCCGGGTCCCAAGACTCAGTGATGACAGGTGAATCCTCCAACAGGTTAGCTATCATCCCCCGAATGCGCTCCAACCTTGGCAAGAGTACCTGTGCGCCGTCAGGAGCAACGTAGGGGATGGTCATTGATTCGTCAATCACCCGCAGCTGCATGTCCTCCAGTTCGATTCGCGTTGCCAGATTGGCCAAGGCCAGCAAATCTTGGGCGGGCAAGTCAGTCGAGAAGGCGTCGCGGAACACAGGCAGCAACTCAGGAAGCGAGAAGATTATGTCCAGTCTCAGAGCTTTCTCCCTCATGGCCATGATCACCTGCTGCTGCCGACGCATCCTGGAGAAGTCACTCGTCTCATGACGAGCCCTCACGTACTGCAAAGCGGTCTCGCCATTCATGTGCTGGCTCCCGGCCGGGATGTAGATCCTCATGTATCCATAGCTGTCGTCCGGGTAGCGATCATCGCTGATGGCCTCCGGCACGTCGACCGTGATACCGCCCAAGATGTCTACGATTTGTTTGAAGCACTCGAAATTGAGTGTCCCATAGTAGTCGATGGCAACTCCGAAGTTGTGCTCGATGGTCCGCTTCATCAACCCAGGGCCAGCCTCTTCCGTGCCTTCGAACTCTCCGTAGAAGTATGCGCTGTTTATCCTATTCTCACCGTGTCCCGGGATCTCGACCCAGAGGTCCCGGGCGATTGAAAGCAACGCGACCTCTCTTTCCACCGGGTCCACGCTGGCGATCATGATTACATCGGCCCTACCCGGCAACGCTGAGCCAGGGCGCTGATCAATCCCCATCACCAAGATGTTCACTCTATCGGTGCCCCGCCACATCGGCAACGGCTCGCCTACGGCCACCGCCGTCTCCACGGGAACAGATCCGGCGGGCAACTGTTCGGTCCCCGGGGAGCGGTCTATCACTCTCACCACCTGTCGCGCGCCGTGTGTCAGACGATAGCCCGTCTGGAAGCCTGTTACCAGAAAGGCTATAGCCAGTATGGTGCTGACAATTCGATCAACCCGGGCAACCAAGGACGTTCGTTGCCGCGCAGGCTGTCCAATCACTGGATTTCTCCTTCAGCTTGACTCAGACTGTGCAACGGCGAAACAGCGTGTCTGCGCCTCTGAGCCTATTTCTCGACCCCAGTGTGCCGCGCGGCCCGAGTGGCAACGACGACGATTATCAGCGCCAGGCCAATCCCCAGCGTCTCCAGCAGGCCGAGCCCCGTCTGAGGCATTTCCGATGAGTCCGGGCTAGGGCTGCTCATACCGGGACCATTCTGGCCACCGCCGTTCTCCGAACCTTCGACTGTCGGACTTGGAGTAGTCGAAGCCATGACCAAGGTGGGACTCGGCGCGTGTGTGGGTGTTGCACTGGGCAGCGGCAAAGGAGTAGGAACGTCAGGCTCCTCAGGCACCGGCGTGGGCGAGGCCGCCTCAAGCGGTGGCATCGCAACCTCGGTGGGGCCCGAGATGAGCCTGAACAGCACTAGTCCTCCGATGCCAAGCAGACCCAAGAAAAGCGACGCCGTGAGTACCAGTGCAACCAGCATGAACAACCTGCTACTTCTCGTGTCTGTTCCCTTTTGCATTTTCCTTCCGAACCTCCTTCAAGCTATGATCACTCTCTCTTCTCTGTAACTGACAGGAGCTTGGCTTCCACCCGCCGCTACTGCCTTTCCACGGCGAAGAGATCTTCATACCGGCTGAGGCCTTGCAATAGTTCCTCAACGACGTCTGGCTCCATCCAGTTCGTGACCAACCGAGTGTCCGCCTCAACATCGCCCTCGGTCCCGCCCTGAGTGCCGTTCTCACTGAATGTCAAGATCACGACCTCGTGCCTCACATCTACCTGGAACGCCTCATCCAGAAAGCGCAACGTGTAGACGGCATCGGCCCAAACGGGGACCTCGAAGCCGCCCGACCCGTAGTCCGTCTTCGAGCCACTGGTGACGGTCACCGAATTGCCCCACGGGTCAACGATCTCCAGGCGAATTCCTTGGCGCGGGAAAGATCCAGCAATGGCTCTGACTCCATCGCTCCGAGGTTGCCGCACCACGCTCATGCTCCACTTCGCTCCGGGCCGCCCAGGACTTGGCTGAGGCGCCGGGGGCGGAGCGGGCTCAGGCGAGGGGCCTGGGGACGGAGGCGCTGGAGCAGGCGGCCGCACCGGGACGGTGATTCCTTGCCGTACGAAACGCGACATGGCCGCCACAGCAGCTATGGTTTGCTGGCGCGTGCCGTGTGGGCCGTCGTACCAGGCGGCTGGCTCGTCGCTTCCGGACAGGATCGAAGGGCACACAGCGAACAAGTACTCGGGCAAGCGATCGCCGTGGGATAGCATTCCATCCCTGAACCACGCAAACATGGCCACATGATGGGCCTGATGCAGGAAGTCATCTACCTTGGGATAGCGACGGTCGGTGAGATCACCATACTCCCATCCTCCCGCCCCACAGATGAAGGGTGGA
The DNA here is from genome assembly GCA_964573815.1 of uncultured Anaerolineales bacterium. Classification (GTDB taxonomy): domain Bacteria; phylum Chloroflexota; class Anaerolineae; order UBA7937; family B3-Chlor; genus CAYGAW01. The sequence goes on along the minus strand of CAZNMJ010000008.1, from coordinate 24,643 downwards.
GCGAAACCCAGTTCATCCTCGAATACCTTCGCATACGCGAGGAATCCTAGGACACAATCATGGTCATCATTGATGGTCTGTCCCGCGCGCTGGCCTTCGCGGCGCCAGCGGTTCACTTCCTCTATCGAGCCCGCGAACTCCCACTCGGGATGCTGAACAGGCAGCGCGCGCTGGTTGATGTCATCGTACGGATAGCGCGCCGGACGGTTTCGCCCATAGTTGTGGCAGCAGAACCAGCTGTGACGGAAGATGTGCTCCAGGCCTTGTCTCTTCGCTTCGCTGATGACCTTTCGCAAGTCCTCGATCCTATTCACCTGCAGCCCGGGATAGGCATCACCCTCGACCAGGGACTGCGCTTGCGTGAGCCAGCGCGAGGCAAATACTCCCATGTCTACGCGACCTGTCTTCCACTCCGCAGGCTTCTCTGGAGCGTTGTACACCTGTATGTAGGCCGGAATGTCCAGCTCCGACAAGATCCTCGCATCCTTGGCGAAATCATGATCCTCATCGACTAAGCATCTTGGCCGCACCACCGGCATGATGCCCCTCTCCCAGTAGGCCGGGGCCGCCTTTCGCACTTGCATGTCGTCTTCAGTGGCCAGCACCACCCATCTCAGGTTCAGTGCCTCTACACGCGCCAGATCTGTGGCTATGGCCTGCTCCGAGAAATCCAAGCCCGCATGGATACCCAGGCCGTTGTCGCCAGGAGGACGCGGCCAATCGGAGTATCCCGTCCTCAGTTCGGGCCACGTGTCTACGGGCACTCTGTCGGCGCCCACAATTTCGACATCGGTATAGTAGTGCGTCAAGATGTCCCCATAGGTCGCACCCTGCTCCGCCATGGCGATGGCCCCTTGCTGACACATGCCTACGCCGTGCCCATGCATGGATGGGTAAGGCTTGATGCAAGGTACGCTCCTGCAATAGGGCAAGGCCCGAACCCAAACATCTTCGCTGTTGCGGGTGTGTCCGTCACAATGGTCGAAGTAGAAAGCTTGGATCACCTCATCGCCGTGCAGGGCCACTATGTCTGCAGTATCTTCCACGGCTGCGTCTGTGCTAGGGTAGGTATCTGGCGACCAAACCTGGCAATGAGTCGTGGTACAGACATCGGCGCTCTGGGCGCTGTGCCTCGGATTCGCCACGGCGAATGCCGCGTAGCAACGGGCGGCCACGGCCTGGGCCTTGATCGCCTCAACTGGGGCTTCCTCGTCCATCTGTCGCGGGACCACGCCTCGGAGGTACTCTTCGAGACGCATCACCTTGACACTGCCGTCCGTCGTGAGAACTCTTATCTCCGTTGGTACGTGCACGCGGAGCTGGCGCTTGACCTTCGTCAAGGCCTTCAGCCGGGCAGCAGTCTGTGGCAAGCGTGGTTCGCCATTAGGCCTGTACCAACTGTGCCGCACGAAGAAGTTGTCATCCTCTGCTGCCAATAGCCAGAACGCATTGTTGAAGACGTAGTACGGAACGTCCCCGTTCATCAACATCTGACACATCGCGGCATGCCGCTCAGCATGAAGAGCTTCGTTGATGGCAGGGGATCGAGGGTCGTCAGCATCGCCCAGCCGCACACCATTCTCACAGCAGATCATCGGCAGCCGCCGTCCGGTGTACTGGCGGACTATCTCATCGTACCATTCGAACATGTAGAAGCCTGTGTGGTCCTCGCAGCCTGGAGGGCGCTGGAAAGGTTGTGCACACCGCCAGCGTGCGCTGCCTCCCTTTCCATAGTCCAGCGGCTTGTTGAAGGCGTAGTTGTGGATGCCGATAGCCATCTTGTCGTACAGGTATTTCTTTCCGCGCTGGTTCAGAATGGCCAATGCAGACTTCAAGAAGGAGGTGTCCCAGTAGTCACCGGCCGGAGCGAGTGGAGTAAACAGTGGAATGATCCCGTCCACCGAGTACATTGTTTCTAGGCAGGGTATCAGGAAATCCATGAATCGAGCCGGCAGGCCTTGGGGATTCCACTCGGCCCACTCAACCCTGAGGTTGGGTTCGTTGAACACATGCACATAGCGCACGCCAAGAGAGGCGTAGTATTTGCAGGCCTTGCGCAACCCAGCTTGGTCAATGAAGGTCACGAATCTCGTGTAGATGCGGATAAGCGGCTCGATGTCGTGGTCAATCAGCCCGCGTAGAAACCAGTCGGGGATGGGGTTCACCCCGTCGGACAGCACCAACAGCCAACTGGTGCCCATGGCCTTCAACTCCGGCATGAAGGTGTCGAAATAGCGACGCTCGTAATGCCATTGATCGGGAAACCAATGAAACCCTATGCCGGTGTCTCCCCTTGGTCTAGGATAATCGAGCAAGTTCACAGTCATCCTCCTGTTTGGCCATGCTCGTGCTCCTCGGCGCGTTGCGGAATCAACAATTCCTGTCCAAGGGCCAAGATCCCCTCAGGATCAAGTTCGTTCAGTCCCGCAATCTCATCTACTGTCGTACCGTATTGCATGGCGACATCCCACAGATTGTCACCGGCGCTGACCACGTGCACACGTCGCGGTTCCGTGTCCTCTGTCTCTACCGAGGCTGGCTCTCCGGTGGGGACGTCGCCAGGGGTTGGTTCCTCCACAGCTGGGATAGCAAGCTCCTGACCAGGCTGCAAGCGATCAGGCTCCGATAGCGAGTTCGCGTCCACCAGGGCCTGCGGCGTGACGCCAAAGCGCTGGGCGATTCCCCACACTGTGTCTCCTACCTGCACGGTGTAGTGGGTGAGCTTCGGCCGTTCAGGAGTGCTCACCGGCGAAGGGGTCGGCGGGGGCACAGCGAGCTGCGGCTCCGCCTGCACCGTCGGAGTTGGGGTCGCCATCGGCTTCTCCCTCGTGCAGCCGCCAATCAGAAGCGCGACCGTTATGCACAGCACAGACACGCACAGCCACGGTATCCTGCGACCCACTGGATAACCTCCTCTCAGTCTACTTGGGAGCGTTCCTCAGAGCGTCATAGGCCGGCCTGGTAGTGCCATCAGGATTAGTGATGGCCCACCAATACTGCTCATCGCCCTCGGTCCATTTCACATCCGCAATGGAGAGCACCGTCATGGCGCCCATCCACGGCGACCAATGGTCGCGTGCCCATTGAAATGCGCGTACTATGTAGTCAGCCTTTGTTTCCTCGGACACCGCATGCCATTGGTACGGGGATCCGGGTCTAGGATCACTCGTCCAGCCGAACTCCAGCACGGCCATCTGCTTCCCTGCGTCGCCGTTCTGCACCATGATCTGGCGCAAGTCTTCGACACGCCGGAAGCAGAAGAAGCGCCTTCCTCCCAAGGCGGGGTTGTTCGCCACCTCACCTGGATCCGTCTCTGGGGCGGCCTTGTAACCCGGTGCATGAACCCCCAGCACGTCGAAGTAGTTCTTGGCGCCGGCCTGGTACATCTCACGTAGATATTGGGCATCCGGAATGGCGTGGGGGAGCCCAGTTCCTGTGGGAGCCAGACCCGCCGTGATGACCATGGCGTTGGGGTCGGCCTGCTTGATGCCGCGATAGGCCACTCGCAGGAGAGCGACATATTCTGCGGCGTTGGGTGGCCTGTCACCCCACTCGCGCGCCAGATTCGGCTCATTCCAGATCTCATATGCGTGGATCCTGCCGCGGTAGCGGCTAGCCATAGCGTAGAGAAAGTCACCATAGTCAACGTAGTTGTCCGGTGGACCGTTGTTCGCGCCGTCGGCTCTCGCCCAAATCGGCTGGAAATCCACGCGAGCAATGATCTTCAGTCCACGATCATTGAAGGTCTGGACCACCTGGTCCGCAACGGACCAATCGAAGATACCTTTGCCTGCCCCTTCGATGTTTTTCCATGGGAACACCTCTTTGACCCAGGTCACTCCCGCGTCCTTTGCCAACTGAGCATCTCGATCGCGGTGCTCCCCGTTCCACCAAATGAAGGTATGAACCCCGTACTCTGGCGTCTTCATGCCAGGCGCCGGCCCAGGCTGCGCGGTCGGTGTCGGAGAAACCGTGGGCCGAGGTGTTGGAGTGGTCGGTCGGGGTGTTGGCGTGGGCGAACTGCTCGGCGAGCATCCCGGGATCACCAGCCGCTGGCCGACCCAGATGAAGGAAGGATTGGCCAGGTTGTTGGCGATGGCAATGGCCCACACCGTAGTGCGATAGGCGAGAGCAATTCTCGTCAAGTTGTCGCCGGGCTTCACGACATAGACACAGGTCTGAGTTGGCTGAGAGGGCTGGGACGGCTCTCCCTGCCCGGGGACCTGGAGCGTCTGGCCCGCAAAGATGAGGTTGGGATTCACCAGCCCGTTCAACGACACGAGGGCGTTGACCGTGGTTCCAAAGCGGTACGCAATACCCGATAGGGTGTCTCCGCTCCGCACCACATAGGTGGTCGTCGAGCCCGACGGAGGCGGCGCAGGAGATGTCGAGCCAGTCGGGATCACCAACCTCTGGCCTGCGTAGATGTAGTTGGGATTGGCTATCCCGTTCGCCTGCGCGATAGCTGTGGTGCTGACACCATAGCGCCGGGCTATCAGGGTGAGATTCTCACCCCACTGGACTATGTGAATCTGCGAAACCGTGCCTTGAGGCTTCGCCTCAGGCGCCCCCCAGACAGGGGATACCAGGCCTGCAAGAAGTGCAATCAGAGATACCACCATCACCATCCGACGTTTCCTGTTCCCCATTTCTCTACCTCCTTCTTACGACCGTCACGAACGACACGGTGCTGCTAGTCCCCGCTCCGTCGATCTTAACCGAACTGCCCTGTAATGAGTACACTCTAGAACCCTCTTCCATAGGCCAAACCAATGACCCAGCCAACGACATACGCGACCGCGAGGATGAGCAGCAGAAATCTCACCTGAAGCAGTCCACTGGTTATCGATGCTATGGCTCTCCAAAAGATCAGCCGAAGCATGCCCACACCTCCAAGACCGGGCTCCTCAGAGCCTGCGGTCTGCAACAACTCACCGATATACAGTCCGTTGAAATGTCAGGACGAACCCTGTGTGAATTGTCCAGTCAGGGTGCTCTGGAGTCCCCAATCCCATCCCCACCACGATATCGCTGGGCAACCCTTCTACATACGCACTGTAGGAACAGAGCACGTTGAACATCGGATACTTCACTGGATAATCCCACGGGTAGCAACAAGTCTGCGGTTCGCTCACCACCCGGTTGCGGCCGCCGTTCTCAAAGATCACGGCCTCTCCGAACATGCGCTGCCCAGCTTCGTCCAGCAGATCCACGTGGATCTGGATGTCTTTGCGGCTCTCCTCCTCACTCAGCCATCTCGCGCTCACCAGGCGCCAGTATCGATCCCCTGGTCGCAGCTGCATCCCTCGATCCGCCACAGTCCGCACCCCTACGCATGGCAAAGCGTTCAGCCGCGGATCCCACTCTACGGGGGGCAACGGAGTGTTTGGCACGGGAGTCGGGGAGGTATTGCGTGTTGGCACAGGAGTGGGATTCCCTCCGGAGTACTCGAAGACGATGTTGTCGAACTGTCCGGCGGTGCCGCAGTCGGTGAACCGGATTTCCACCGTGTCCGACTGGGGTACTGGATTACCCTCGCTCTCCACGATGTCAATCAGAAACGTGAAAGGAGAATGGAAGTTCTCCGGAGCCAACGGCGCGAACCCCCACACACCCGGGTCCTGGCCCGCTCCGCTTACGTTGTAGACGACATGACCCGCGAAGCGCAGCCGCACGGTCCTGCCGCTCACCGGCTCGCCCCCAACACCTCTGATCTGGCCCTTGAAGTACACCGTTCCGCAGTTGGGGTATTGGCGCATGCTACCTTGCGCGTAGCTGAATGCGTACGCGGATGGGGTCGCCTTGCTAGGAGGCCTCGGCGTCGGTGTTGCCGCCTGACGAGTAGGGGCGACCGTCTTCGTCGGAGCGGGCGCTGGATTGTTGTCTGCAGGTGACCGAGCGCCTGGTATGACCAACGATTGGCCGACATAGATGAATGATGGATTCGCGATATTGTTCGCGAGGACAATATCCCACATGCTCACGCCGAAACGGGTGGCAATGCCTATGAGGGTGTCCCCCCACTGAACGTGATATACCGTGCTGGTCGTGGGCTGACTCGCTGGCTGGTTGGGCGCTGCACCCTCAGGGACCGCCAGCCTCTGCCCAACGATGATCAGGTTCGGGTTGGTTAGACCATTCAATTGCACCACGCGCTGCACTGTCGTTCCATGGCGAGCAGCTATGGCAGACAGCGTATCTCCTCTTTGAACCACGTAGACTCCGGAGTTGGCGGGTGCGGGAGATGTGGTCCCTGGGATAGCAAGCCTCTGGCCTACGTAGATCCAATCGGGGTTGCTGAGCTGATTCGCCTGCGCGATCGCGGAGACGGTGGTCCCATACCGGCGCGCTATGCTGGACAGTGTATCCCCCCAGCCAACGACATACACGGTGGGCTCAACGGCTTCAGGTGCTGCAGACACAGCTGAGGGAACACCCGCGACAAGGCCTAGCATGACCAGCGACAACAGACAGGCGACAAGATGCGCCCGACAAGTGATCCTCACTGTAATAAGCTTGCATGTCCTTTCCATCGTCAATCCCCTGGTGTGAGCCCTATCTGGAGACAGCGACCTTCAAGACCCTTCCTTCTTCGTCGGTGGTCAAGTGCACAACCTGCTGGAACTTCTCTCCATTGGATGAACTCAGGGCCTTCCGGTAGGTGAAGCGATGCCTCATCTGTCCCCCACGATTCGTGGAGCTGACCCTCGGCTTTACACTCGCCATCTCCGGAAAGTGCTCCTCGAGATGTTTCTGTACCCTTGTTCTGCACTCTTTGGAAGGCCTAGGCATGTTTCTCCTCCCCTACCCTGGCCAATCTGCGACGTCTCAGGAAAGTGGGCACGTCCAAGTCAAGTAGATCGACGCCCTGCTGGTACGGGTCGAACTCCAGCGATTCCGTCCCTGCGGCTCGCAGAGTGCTAGGCGGCCTGCGGTAGAAAGGTCTACGGTCGCCCACCGGCGAACCCAGTCGGGATGCCGCTGATCGCAGACCATCCATCCCTACGGCTATGAGCATCACCTGCAATTGCTCGCCCATGCCGGGATCCACCGTAGCGCCGAAAAAGATGTTGGCCTCGGGACTGGCCACCCCGGCCACGGTACTCACAGCCTGCTGGATCTCGTCCAGAGACAGGTCGTTTCCACCAGTGACGTTGACCAGGATTCCCGATGCGCCTGCAATCGAGGACAGCTCGGAAAGAGGGCTGGCGATTGCCAGTTCTGCAGCTTCTATTGCCCGATCATCCCCACGGCCCTGTCCGATCGACATGAGTGCGGGGCCGGCGTCTTGCAGTATGGTCCGGACGTGCATCAGGTTGAGATTGATGACCCCTGTACTTGTGATCAGCTCTGCCACGCCTTGAATCCCTTGCCTCAGCACCTCGTCCGCTATCCGGAAGGAGATGTCGAGCGAGGTCTCCTCATCGATGAACTCCAGCAGGCGGTCATTGGATATGGCGACGAGGGTGTCCGACTTCGCCGCGAGAGCCTCCATGCCTTCTTGAGCCGTCTCACTGCGTCGGCGCCCCTCGAAGCTAAAGGGGGTCGTCGCAACGGCGATGGTCAACGCTCCACTCTCACGCGCCAACTCCGCAATGACCGGACCTGCACCCGTTCCCGTACCACCACCCAGACCGAGTGCCAGAAAGACGATCTCTGCCCCGCTCAAGGCCTGTCGCACCGCTTCCGCGCTTTCTTTGGCTGCCTTGGCCCCAACTTCAGGATTCCCCCCAGCTCCGAGGCCTCTGGTGGTCTTCGGCCCGAGTTGGACCTTACGCGGCGCCTCTGACAAGGCAAGAGCCTGCGCGTCGGTATTCGCCGCCAGAAATCGCACCCCGGGAATACCTACGTGAATCATTCTATCGATGGCGTTACTGCCCCCGCCACCGATTCCGATGACCTTGATCAATGGTTGGTAGTGCCGTGGAGTCATTGCTTCCTCCTGCGACCGCCCGCTAGCTAACCCATTCATCCGCACTGCTCCCCTCAGCCTCGCTGGGATCCCACGTACCGGCGGAGCACAGCCAGGAGTCCTTCCAAACGTTCAAGAAAGACCCGCAAGGCTTGCGCTGCGCCCTGGGTGGCTGGTTCAGAGCCATCCCCGTCTGATTCATCGCCGATCTGTACGGTGACCGGACCCAGGAGGTTGTTAGCCTCGTCAACCTCAGACACGAGCCCAGCCTCTCCCTCCGGGTTGTAGGCATCCGCGTAGGCGTAGAGTTCGTGTCTGCCGGTGGGGAGACTGCCTCCGAAGTTGGTGTAGCGGCCGTCAACATCCTCCAAGGACAGGCTCAGCAATTCGTGAGCACCTAGCCTCGGCACGTACCAAAGGGCACCAACACCATCCGCCACTGCGATCGAGTTTATGGTCGGAACCGTCGGCGGGTCCACGAAGAGCTCAACCCAGAAGCCAGTCTGTATCTCAACCCCGGCCTGATTCCCGATCGTCACGGTGATCGCTACCGGGCCCGCATCCAGTCCTGTCTCGGGCGCCACCGTGATGCCATCTACCACCAAGTCCGGTAGATCACTTGACGGGAGGTCCGGAGTGACCGTGAGCGTAGGTGAAGCTGTGGGTAAGGGGCTGGCTCCGGGGGTAGTGCCAGGGGTTGGACGCGCCAATTCACCATAGGCCGGACTTAGCCCTTCGTTGCCTGCCCTGTCCGCTATCTTGAAACGCACGTCCGCGCCAGCCATCCCAGCCGACAGCCGACAACAGGTGACGAAGGGATCCTCCCCCTCGCGAGCGTCGCAGGAGACAGGCTGCCAGGCGCCCCAGGTCAGACCCCCGTCAGGGGACACGCAAAGCATGGCGCTCGATCCATCGAGCCCGCTTCCGTGATCAAACACTTCGACGACCACTCCACCAGACTCATCCGTATCCACAGAGTCCCAATCGCCCGGCGTCACCGTGTCCAGACCAATGGTGCCGGTATACGTGGGTGACGCGTTCCCCGCTTGGTCGAGGAAACGGACCCCGATGGTCTTCTCTCCGTCACCAGAACTCAGAACCCATTCCTTGGTAGTTGCGAACTCCTCCACCTCGCTGAACTGGCTGGCGCCGTCGTGGGTGAACTGCATACCGGCTATCTCGCCCCGATCATCCTCGGCCTCAAAGCTGAGGGTGACCGTCAGCTGCGATGTGTAGGATGCTCCCTCGTCAATCTCGACGGAGCCGGTCGGCGGCGTGTTGTCCACTATTGCCTTACGCGCCACACGAGAAGTGTGGCCTTGGATACTAGTGGCCACTGCCTTGATTCGGTGTTGGCCTTCGCTGAACTGGCGTGTGTTCCATGTCCATGTGAGCGAAGCCGTGCTTTCCTTCTGCAACGTACCGTCCAGGTACAGCTGTATGCGGGAGGTCGTGGGACTCGGACTGGACACGCGGACCTCCGTCACACCAGACACGGCCTCCCCTGCCGCCGGGCTTGCTATCTCTACCCTCGGTTTGTGGGCGAGAAGCCGCTGCCACGTCTGTTGGCGTAGCTCGGGCAGTACCTTGTACACGTTGTCGCCCGGACAGATCGTGGGCCAGAGATCGCGATGCGCCACCACATGGGGGAACTTGCGCTGGATGAAGTGCGACGATTCCAGTGGATGAATGTTGAAGCGATCAGCTTCCCACGCCATGAGCGAGATTAGTGCCTCCTTCATCGCGGGGGTCATCTTCGCATATCGGTAATCACCCAGTAGAGCGATTCCAATGCTGCCGTAGCTGTAATCGCCAGCGTGTATCCCAACCACACCATCTCCGCCTTTGCGTCCCTCGTAGATGTTGCCTTGGCGATCGATCAAGAAGTTGTAGCCGATGTCACCCCATCCCCGTGATATCGCATGATACTGGTAGATGGCACGCACGATGTACGCCGGATCTTCAGGGTTATTGGGCGTCACCGTGTGGTGGATAACGAAGGCAGTCGGCTGGCGATAGATCGGCTTCCGCGTCGCCCAAGCCTCGTTGGCTCCCCAGCCCCTGCGAGAGATGACGCGCGGTTGGGGCACTCCAGATGTTGCTTCTTGAGGGAGAATCATGGCCCTAGCCTCCTCGACACCGGGCCCGTCGCGCGTGTTCATGAGCGCGAATACCAGCTCACGCACCAAGGGCGACATGCTCGCTTCGAAGGTGCTCAGGATCAGCCGATACTGCAGGTACCGCGATGGAGACACTTCAATCAGATTGCCGTGGGTCAACTCCTCCATCTCGGGTCCGTCCTCATCCGGAAGGACCTCCGTCCAGTCAGTCCACGTCTTCCGATCAGGGCTGGCACGAACCTCGAGATGAAACATGGTCCCCGGGGGCCTGTCTACGGCCCAAGCGGCGCCCACCACGTTGAAGACCACCGACGACTCGTGAACGGCGGAAGTGAAGCTGCCCCTTGGGCAGTACTCCCCTTCTCCCTCCTGGGCGAGGATGACCTCTCCGTCGTCCAATAGCGAGAGCGCGGTGCAGTCCCGCTCTCCCCGTTCGAAGTCAGCCAACGCGGTCTGCGTCCACTCGGCGTAAGCTCCCTCTTGCACGCTGGTTTCGCTCCTCACCAGCATCTCCTTGAACGGTACGCCTTGCAGTATGAACAGCGTAGCAGAGAATAGAATCAAGGCGGTCAGTGTCCGTCGCATGCTAGTCTCCTCTACGAGCCATCAACCCCCTTGCCGCTAGATGCCATACTCACTCAGGGCCTCTGAGAACCTCTCTGCTCGTTCCTCGATACTGGATTCCTGTCTCGCCCAACGCTGTGGATTCCAGATCTCAAGACGTGTCGCAACACCGACGAGCACTACCTCATCGCCCAATTCTGCATAGCGCCGTAGATGATCCGGGACCTCCATTAGTCCATCAGACCCGAGGCTACCGGTCGAAGCTCCCCCGTAGACATGCCGCTGGAACATCCGAGCGGCTTCTCGCAGGAATGCGGTCCCATGATCGATGTGCTCCGACAGTTCGTTCCACCGATCACGAGGGAAAATGGCCACGCAGTGATCCAACCCTCTGGTCAAAACAAACCCCGGCTCCAGAGGCTTCCGTATCTCAGAGGGCACAACGAGACCCTCACCAGAAAGCCGTACGCCTCCGTAAGTACCAAGCAACATATCCCCTACCACGCCTCCGCCACCTCCCTAGCGTCTGAGCCTACCGAGGCGAGCTGCGACCAACTCCTTCACATCGCGGAGAAGTAGATCCAGTTCGTGCTCCAATCCCTGATACACGTCGCGGGCATCCTGCTCAGTTCGCTGGAGAAGTCGCGCTGCCTCCTGCTCCGCCGCTTCCAGCACCTCCTGGGCTCGAACCTCGGCCATCTTCGCCAGTTGGCTCTGGTCGAGCATCAGAGCCGCCTCGCGCTCCGCTCGCTTTCTAATCTCCTCAGCCTCTACCTCTGCCCTCTCCAGTACCTCGCCCTCTTCCAACAGGATTCGCTTTGCCTGCACCATCTCCGACGGCCAGGCGGCACGAATCGCCTCCAGAGTCTCCAGGCACTGCTCCTGATCGATGATCACCCTGGAGCTCAACGGGACTTTGACACCAGAGCAGATGAGATCCTCGATTTCGTCTATGAAGAGGCTCATCTCGTAGGCAAATGGCAGGCTCGTGTCGTCCAATTGGCTGCGGCCGTCGCCATTCGTGTTCTCGTACACTTCGCCGTATGATGAGCCGTCCAGTCTCGTGATCATTCTAGCCCTCTAGTTGGCGTTCTGAGAAGCGGCGCTCGCTCTGACAAAGCCAGGGATGTCCTTCACCGCCTGTATGGTCAGCACCTTCGTTGTGAAACCATACCAAGCTTCGTCGCTCGGGCCGCCTAGTATCCATGGGCAGACGGCGAACAGATAGTCGGGAAGCGGTTCCCCATTGGAGAGTTCGCCGTGGCGGAACCACTCGAACATCTCCCTCGTGTATCTGGCGTGAACCATTCCATCTACGCGTGGATAGCGATGGTCGTCGTATGCTCCATACAGCCATCCGCCCTCTCCGCAGATGATTGGTGGAACAAAGCCCAGGCGCCTCTCGAACACGTCGGCGAAGAACTTGAAGCCGTGAACGCACCAGGGATCCTCTTGCCAGTCCGGAGGATGATTCAGACCATAGTTGTGGGCACAGAACCAGACCCGCTCCCACACCTGAGAGTTGGGCCGCAGCGCATCTATGGCCGCTTCTAGCTCCTCTGGCTGCAAGCACTGTAGCCCTGGATAACCACCGGCGTTGTACACATCGGTGGCCTTCTGCGCCCACAGCCCTGCCCACTTCTGGACGTAGTCCTTGCGCCTCTCACGCTCCCATTCTCGGGGGTCCGACGGCTCATTGAAGATCTGGATGTAGGCCGGGATGCCATGCTCGATGAGGACACGAGCGTCCCGATCGAACGGATAGTTCCTGTTGATTTCCGTAATCTGTCTACACACCGGCATGACCCCTGCGTCCCAGATCATCTTGGCACACCTCAGGAGCTGTCCTTCGCCTTCGTAACAGAGAGTGGCCCAGGTGAGCTTCATGTCCTTGGCTCTCCTGATGTCCAGAGAGATAGCCTCGTCGGTTGTATTGAGCCCAAAGTGAATGCCCATCCCGTTGTCGCCAGGCGGCCTGGGGAAATCGCTGTATCCCGCCGATGGTTGGGGAGCTGGCTCAGGCGCCGGCGACGGTTCCGGCGCCGCCGGGGGCGAGTCCTTTCCACCCGGACTCACTTGTCGAAAGGTGATCAGCACTGGATGATGCTGGATACCAGTCAACTCCAGGTTGTCGCCATAAAGGCCAAACCCGCCCAGTCTCTCGCTGTTGCCCACAACCTCCACCGAGTAGCCACCCCAGCCTGCGAACATGGGCATGGAAGCTGCCTGGTGCTGAGCACCTGGCGGCGCATAAGGGTCATCCTTGGGACCGACTACATGTTCACCATCAGGCCACGAGAAGCGGACGGCCTCCGCATCTGCGATGGCAAAGGCACTCATGTTGCCGGTACCAGGCTGCACCTCGACACGGACAACTTTCCAATATGGCTCGCCCTCGTTCTGGGGACCGCTGATGCGCAAGGTATCGATCATCTCTTGAGAGAGCCCAACGAACTCCACATCCCCGACCGAATCAGACGGCGGGGTAGGAGAAACCGGGGCCGGGTCCTGCCCATCAATAGAGCGAGGATGCTTGAGCATGCCCTTCACTGCGGAAGCCGCCTGGCACTCTTTCCCGTCTGGCCCGTGCCAAGCATGAACCCTGGATGGGTCACCTTCATCGGTAGCCAAGAGCCAGAACGTGTGGTTCACCACGTACTCCGGAATCGACCCATCCATCACCATCCTGGCAATACTCACAGCGCGATCCGCATGTCGCTTCTCGTCGGTCCACACACCATTGACTGTGGAATATGGATCTCCTACGGCCCCACTACCCATGCATATCAGCCCCAATGAGGCTCCCACCGTAGCCTTGATGATTTCGTCGTACCATTCGAAGAGGTTGAAGCCGATGTGATCCTGGGACTCCGCCGGGCTGAAGTACGGTCTAGCTGCCGGCCAGCGTTTCCGTCCTCCCTGACCCCAAGACAGAGATTTGTCCCAGGCATGGTTGTGCATGCCCACCCCCATCTTCTCAACAAGGGACGCCTTGACCCTTGAAGTCAGAAGTTGCAGAGCGGTTTGCAGGAAGCTCAAATCCCAATAGCTTCCCGGGGGCCGCAATGCAGGGAAGACCGGATGCAAGCCAGCGGCCTCCATCTCTTCGAGACAAGGCACCAGCACGTCCAGGAACCTCTGTACGAGAGAGAGGCGACACCAGTCCTGAAGGTGCCATCGCGAAGCCACATTGGCCTCACCGAATACCTCCACATAGTTGACACCCCAGCCAGCATAAACGCCGAGGAGCTCGCCTAGAGTGGACCTGTCTATGGGCTCGACCGCTGGTGTCAATACCCGTACGACGGGCTCGATCTCATTGGATATCAGTTCCTTGAGGAAGAATTCCGGGATCGGCCCGTCTAGCCGGGACAGGACGACGAGCCAGCTGGCACCCATACTCTTCAGTTCAGGCACCCATTGCTCGATGTCCTGCGGGCTGTAATGCTGAGTGTCTGGGAAATAGTGAAAGCCAAACCCAGTATCGTTCTGCGGCCGCGAGTATTGCTCCAATGTCATTTTCGCCAGCTTCCTCTGTCCACGCGTGTCCCACCCCTCGACATCACGACCTTCATTACCTTCCCATCAGTGTTCACGGTGACCTTGACCACCTGCCGCAGCTGCTGCGCCCCTTTCGAAACGACCCTTTGCTGAGAAGTCACCATCAGCTCAGTGACACCTCCTTCCCCTTCCTTGGCACAACTGCACCTGCTTGAGGCACAATTCTCATCAGAGCAGTCGACTCTACACAGGATGAGTGGATGGCCTTCAAGCCCGTTCGTCCGAAGGAAAGGCAGAGTGCGCTGCACCTGTTGCTGCACATCTTTGGCAAGTGGCACTGAGTCTGTTTCCTTCATCCTTGAGCAGCAGGCCAGTGGTGGGCAGGCAACCTCAAGTCGCGCCTCCAATTTCAGCGGTTTGGAGATCGCTTCTAGTCTCAACGAAGGGTCACCATACAGCACAAAACTCAATAGCGCCTTCTGATCTTCCCCGTCCAGGTAGCCCTGCTCTGACGCTACTGCCTGAATGAACGCCGACCTGGCTCTGCGCAGGGCGCTTCCGATAGGAAGCCCTGCTACGACACCCTCCCACAGATGCCTGCCGAGCAGGTCGGCACCAGACAGAGGAGGCGCCAAAGAACCGTAGGACATTGCAGTGCTCCCAATGAACCCTAGAGCACCATTGGCGAGGAAACTCAAGGCTATTGAACCATCGCCATTGTCATTCTCCAGCTGAGCGCCGTAGCACGCCTCCGAGTAGATCACGGCGGCGTCTGCATTAGCCCAAGAAACCGATAGAGGCGTAAGCGCGATGGGTAGCAAGGGCGAACCGTGCTCCGATTCACCATGACCGTACCAGTAGGGGCTTCCGCGGAAGCCGTGAAGATTGAAGTAGCCAAGTGTCGGTATCTCCTCATACGCGCTCAAGAAGTCGTAGTCAGTGAAAGGGGGAGAGACTTGCAGTTTGTCAGCGACGCCGATGACTTCGAACACCGAGCGAGATGCCTCTGCCCAAATCTCGGCCGAGTAGCCAACGCTGCTCCATGAGCCCTGACCGCTGCGGAACAATCTCATCACAGGATTCACCCACCGCCGAGACGTATTTGCCTTCCCGACCCGAGCGGACGCATTGTGATGTGCGATAGCATTGTCAACCAGCTGCAACAACATCTCCGGATTGGATGGCTGCCCATCGGGGAGACGCCCTACGCTCAACCGGGAAAGCAGAGAACTGCCATCCTCAGCGGCATGCGGCCAGTCTGACAACACCTCCGCGTCTTCATCATCGGCAGGGTTGGCCAGCCTGTGGAAGGGAATCACCGAGTCGCCACCGATGATCAAGAGCGATCTGAGTTCCCTCGATTCTCGCTTCAATGCGGAATCCAGTTGTTCGACAAGTCGTGATACCTGCTGTGCATCTGACGGATCGACACCAGTGAGGCCAAACTCATCAAGGCAGGAGTTGTCATCCACATAGACCTTGATGACCTCATCTCCTGTGGACCGCGATGTGGCCTCACACAATTCTGAGAGCCTGGCATCCAGTTCACGGTGTCCGGCCTCCCCATACCGTGAAACAAGCCTGTCGCGACTGGACAGAATGAGACGGACCGTGGTCTCCTCGCCTGCACTGTCCACGGGGGCTTCGCTCGCGGGCACGTCACGGGTGGATGCCAAGTCGGCCGTCTGAGCAGACGTAGGAGCCACAACGTCCCAACCTTGGCCCTTCTGGTGCCGATCTGGGCTTGATGAGACCCGGGACCACTCCGCCGAAGTCTTCGTTGCGGCTGGTGGCTCAGGCAAAGGCTCCACCCCGAGGAGATACCGAAGGACTGCCGGAGCGCTGTCCATGATCGCCGTCTCCGGACTCGGCACTTCGAGGCTTCTCACCATCACGGAATCGTACCGCTCATCCATGCCAAACAGCTCTTGTGCGACGACCCAACTGCAATCCAAGGCCTCGGCGTCGTGCAGCAGAGCCACTCCCAGGGCGTCATCTCGCTGGTCTAAGGCTACGTCCGCCAGAATCAGCTTGGGTCTGATCCATGTGGGATGCTCAGCGACGAGCCTTTCCAAGAGCGGTCTGGCTCTGTCAGTGCGACCGGCCCTCCATGATGCCTCTGACAGGAGCGAAGCCAGTATCGGCTGCTCCACCAGTTCGTCGGCCCCTTGATCACAGCCCATCTCGTAATAGGGCAAAGCCTCTTCGTGAAGCGAAGACGCGGACAGAATCCGCGCCAGAGTCAGGGGAGACACGTCGTCCAGCGTCTTGCCGAGCAATCGCCTGGTCTCAGCGTCATAGGGATGGAAGGCCCAGGCTCTCTGGAGATACTCACTGTCCCCGTCATTCGAGCCTTGCGCCAGATCCACGTGGCCCATGCCCCTCAGAGCCGGGAGACTCAGGGGATCGACCGTCAAGGGATATCCGAAATGCTCTTGAGCTTGCTCCCACCGCCTAAGTTCGACGAATCTCTCGCCCAGTAGACAATGACCAGCTACGTGGCTCGGCAGATGCTCCAGAAGATGCTCCAGCAGTGCGACTGCGAGTTCTTGATAGCCGAGATCTATGGCCAGCTTGGCTATGTCATACAGTTCTCTAGACGCTATCATCGGCACGCTGTCTTGGCCTCCTGCACCCACTCCTCCCGATCTCTGATCTGGTCGGTGGAGCGAGCGCCTCTGGCTACGAAGAAGGCGAGTGCGCTCGTAGCCGCAAGCTGCTTGTAAGCTTCACTGTTCTGAGGCTCCAACTTGACCGCCTCCCTAAGCATCTCCACCGCTTCGGGATACTGCTTCATACTCTTGTAGATCATCCCTGCCCCAAAGTAGCTGTCGAAGCTGCGAGGATCGTAGCGCAACGCTTGCTCGTATTCCTGCAAAGCAGTAGTGTGGTCGCCTTGCGTTCCTAGGATCCGTCCCAGGCAGGAATGAGCAAGTGCGTTGGTAGGTTCGAGCTCGATAGCCTTCTTCAAATGAGCCGCAGCTTTGTCCAGGTGCCCAAGCCGCTCACAAAGCTGCCCAAGCTTGACATGCGATGTCACGTCGTCCGGCACCATCCTCAAGCTTTGGTGATAGGCGTGCAACGCATCATCATGCTTGCCCTGTTCCTCGTACATCTCAGCCATCTCGTGATACGCCGCCGGAGTCTGGCCTGAGAGTTCGATTGCCTGTTGGAGTTCGTTCATGGCCAGGTCATATCGCTTCTCCCGCCTGTGCAACGCGGCCATCTTCACGTGGTACTCGGCGTTGGACGGGTCTGCCTGAACGGCTTTGCCGTAACTCAGTAGGGCCTCCTGTGGGTCACCCTGCACCTCGGCCAGACTCGCCAGATGTTCGTGAACTAGTGCCCAATCCGGCCTCAGCGCAGATGCCTGCAGATACTGGGCAGCGGCATCGTTGTACCGGCCCGTCTCCTCATAGCACCGACCCAGCCGCAGGAGGAATAGCGGTTCGTCCGGCGCCAGCTGTGTGGCTTTCATGTATGCGCTCTCTGCGTCCTCCCACCGGCCCTGCGATTCCAGGGCAGCACCCAGGTCAGCCCACCAGTGTGGGTCATCATCGCCTAGGTCGAGCGCGTCCTGTAGATAGCGGGCCGCCTTCTCGTACCGCCTCATGTGCTGATAGGCAACGCCTGCATCGTGGTAGTACTCAGCCCTTTCCGGCTCGAGTTCGATCGCTGACAGGCACTCCTCCAAAGCCGACTGGTAACGGCCGCCCTTCTCGTACAGCTGCCCTAGATGGTGATGTCTCTCGGCCACGTCGGGATTGCGTTCCAGTGACTTGGCCAAGGTGGATGTGGCTTCGTCATTGCGCTCTGCTTGCTCGTAGGCCGTGGCCAGGGCATACAGATAGTCCGCGCGCCTGGGCGCGAGTTGGGTGGCCGCCTCCAGCGCCGCGACGGCGGGTTCCAGTCGGCGCACGGAGAGATAGGCCTGACCTAGCTCATAGTGATTGGCTGGGTCTTTGGGGTCGATGTTGCATGCCGTGAGCAATTCCTGAAGCGCCTCTTCGTCTTTCCCGACACTGCGGAGCAGCAGAGCCAGATTGTGATGATGGACGGCGTTGTCAGGCTCGAGCTCAACGGCCTTCCTGCATTCAGCAATAGCCCTCTCTGCTTTGCCCTTCTTAGCAAGTATCATTCCCAATTGGCTATGGGCATGGGCGTCTTTGGGCCTCCTCGCCAATTGCTCATGCAACTCGCGCTCCATTTCCTCGAACCACCGAGGTGCCTTTGCATAGGGAAGCGACTTGGCCACTCTTGAGGCCACTGTAGACAGCCCTTGCCGCAAGTCCGCTGAGTCACCAGCAAGCTCGAAAGCTCGTCCGTGGGATTGCGCCGCTTCCTCAAACCGCTCCTGCATCTCGTACACCAGAGAGAGCTCGTAGTAGGCCTCCGGGTCAGCATCGTCGAGCGCCAGCGCTCGCTGCAGGGCGTCGACCGCCTCATCGGCGCGACCCAACCTTCGTAGGAGGCTACCCCTGAGCCGATGGTAACCGGGCTCCTGCGGCGTCTGATCGATGGCTCTTTCGCAGTTGTCCAGTGCCTGTTCCAGCTTCCCGCCATCAGCATACGCTTTCGCAAGCTCGAACTGGGTCTCGTGATCGGTCGGATCTAGCTCGACAGCTCTGTTCAACGCTTTGATCGCACCCGTGACATCACCCAAGCACCGCAACGCTGCGCCCGCACCGCGATGCGCTGGTACCAATGTGTCATCGAGCCCTATGGCCTTCTGAAACTGTGAGAGAGCCTCCTGGTACAGCTGCTGCTGGTACAGCACCTGGCCGGCCATGAATACCGCGTCAACGTCGTCCGGCGCCAAAGCTACCGCCTTTCCCAACGCCGCCGTCGCTTCTTCCAGCCGCCCCAGCTGTGCGAGCACAGCCCCAACACGCAAGTGGTAGCTTGGCTGATCGGGAGCCAGCCTGGCCGCCTCCTCGTATTGGTCAGCAGCCTGCTCTGCAAGACCTTGCCGGTCGTAGAGCTGGCCCAGAGCGAACCTATCGGCCGCATTCTCGGGCGCCAGTCGGACGCTCTCCTCCAACTCGGCTATGGCATCCTCAACCCGCCCCAAGTCAATCAGAACCGCTGCGTATTCGCTCCTGTACTCTGCGCAAGATGGCCGAAGCTGGACGGCCCTTTCGACTGCCTCTAGAGCAGCCTCCAGGCGACCCTGAGAACGGTAAAGCTGCGCCAGCACGTGCTGGATCTCGGGCTCCTGCTGGCCCGCTCCAGCTGCCAGTTCCAAGGTGTGCACAGCTTCCTCCTCCTGCCCAAGGGTCCTGAGGAGTTCAGCCAGCCGCGCACGGTAGTGAGCATCGTCAGGCCTCGAGTCAAGAGCACGGCGATATGAAGTGACAGCCTTCTGCGTATATCCCTGAGCTTCGGCTGCCTCGCCCAGATCCCATAGCAACTCATCGTCGCCCGGGATGAGTGTGGTTGCACGCTCGAGAGCACTGATCGCTGCTTCCTCGTCACCCCTCATGCGATAGGCTCGACCCAAGGAGCGATGGTATGCTCCTGTTTCGGGACTCAGGTCAGATGCCCTCTCCAAGAGGGCCACCGCCTTGTCAGGCTCATCACGCTCAAGATGGAACTCGCCCAGTTGATAGTTGCTCTCCGCGTCATCTGGAGCCAGGTCAAGAGCAGCCTTGAGTGCTCTCGACGCTCCTGCAGAGTCGCCTAACCTTCGGCAGGCTAGGCCATACGATAGTTGGTACCTGTGGACACCCGGTGCCAAATCCACAGCGCGACCGTAGGCCGAGCACCCTTCGCGGTCGCGCCCAAGCTTGTCCAGAGTCAGGCCCAACTGCCATTGGATCTGCGGATCGTCCGGATTCAGAGACGCAGCCTGCTCCAGCGCGTCCAGGCTGAGATCAGCTTGGCCGTGATCACGCAGAAGCGTTCCCTTCCCTACAAAGTACGATGCGTTCTCGGGTTCAAGACCGATCGCTTCGTCCCAGTGCCTCAAAGCCTCGGTTACGTCATCCTCTTCCGAATACACTTCTGCTAGCTCGGCGTGAATGGGAGCCGGTTCGCGGAGCGACTGCTGCGCTGCCTCGAGCGCTTGGATCGCCTCCTCTACTCGTCCGAGGTCACGAAGAGCCCTAGCATGGACGAGCTGGAGTTCTGGCTTGTCCGGCGCGATCTCAGCGGCCCTCTCGAAACAGACAGCCGCCTCCTTGGAGAGACCCATCTCGTACAGAACCCTGCCCAACTCATAGTTCACCTCTGGGCTGTCGGGGTTCAGTTCCAGTGCCTTCTCAGCCTCGGCTCTCGCCTCATTGACACGACCCAGCCGATAGGACACAGCAGCTGCGCGAACATGATATTCCGGCTCCTCTGGCGAAACCCCGATTGCTTCCTGGTATTCCTCCAAGGCCCTTTCCAGCAATCCTCCGGCTTCATTGACTTGGCCTAGAAGGAAATGGACCTCTCCACTCTGTGCGCCCAGCCTCAGTGCCTCTTCCAGGTAGTCCCGCGCCTCTTGAGGCCGTCCCAGTTTGTGACTGAAGGCGCCCGCGCGGAGATAGTGGCTCGAATTGCCAGGGTCGATGGAAATGGCGTGATCATACAAACGCAGTGCATCTCCCTCACGCTCAGTTTCTTCATACACAGCGCCAAGCTCCGCAAGTGCGTCCGCAAGCGAAGGATTCAACTCAATGGCTCTGGTCAGGGACGACACGGCACTGTCAACTTGCCCCATGCGGCGTAAGAGCGTTCCCAAGTGATAGTGATAGGCTGCGTCTTCGGGCTCGATCGCGACTGCCGCTTCGTACTCGGCCAGAGCCTCGCCAGTGCGGCCCTCCGACTCCAATAGAAGCGCAAGTTCGTAACGAGCAGCTGCCTGTTGCGAGTCAAGCCGCACAGCTTCTCTCAGGTGCGACTCCGCCTCAGTATGTCGTCGGAGATTGCGCAGAATCCTCCCAGCCAGCGCTCGATATTCCGCGTCCTCCGGATCGAGGGTTATAGAGCGCTCGGACCACACCCATGCCTCATCGTGCCGGCCCTCTGAGGCCATCGCGGACGCCAGCTCAAAGAACCAACTGGCTTGTTCGGAGTCCAGTTCGAGGGCGGCCTGAAGGTAGTCTATCGCCTTTGTTGGGTGGTTCATCGCTCGGAAAAGCGTGCCCGTCCGATAGAGGTACTCAGGGTTCTGCGGATCGAGATGGGCTGCATCCTCGAAGGCTGCCAAGGCAATCCGGTCTTGGCCCAGTCGCTCATACAGAGTTCCCAGATCGTAGTGCCACTCAGCTCTGTTGGGCTCAAGGGCCAGGGCTCGCCGGATAGCTTGGACGGCTTCGTCCCATCGCCCCTGCAAAGACAGCAGCTTGCTGATCCGCTGCGGACAAGATGCTTCGCGGGGATTGCGCGCCTCGGCTGCCTCATAGGCCGCCATGGCCTCGCCATGCCATCCTTGCTGCTCATAGGCGTATCCGAGTTCGAGATAGGGCCCCGCATCATCGGGCTCCAGCATCGTCGCTTGCTGTAGCTCCGCCTGCGCTTCGACATACCGGTGCAGACGGTTCAGTACCGCGCCGACGCCATGATGGTAGGCGGCGACGCCGGGGCTGAGGGCTATCGCGTGCTGGAACGAGGCGAGTGCGTCCTCGAGGCAACCTTGCTGCAGATAAGCCAGCCCCAGCTCATGGTAGGTGTCTGAACACGCGACGTTCGCGCCTTGGACGGCTTCCTCCAGTTCCGACACTGCCCTATCAACCTGGTCCAGTTCACGATATAGCAGACCGAGGTTTCGCCGCGAGATCAGCTTCTCAGGTTGCTCTGGCCACGGCGTCTCCACACCGTTCCCGGCATACTTCTGCCTGTAGCCCAGCATCTCCTGCCGTGGATACGACGCGTCGCGCTCGCGTCCCAGCATACCCTCGAATAGAGCATTCGCATCGTCCTTCTTGCCCATGCTCTTGAGCGCCACGCCCAGCTGATAGACAGAACTCAGGTCGAGGGTATCGACAAGAGCGAGGGAGGCAGCGAGTTCACGAGCCTCTTGAGAGTCCTCGTTGTAGACGAGACACTCTGCCGCGATGCGAGGGCCCCAGCCATCGATCCGAGTGCGCAACAGCTGCTGCAAGTAGTTCAGCCGATCCGTCAAGAAGTGATACAGGTGCAGCAGAACGCCTCCCCAGTGTTGCGCCGTTTCCTCCGAGTCGAGACAGATACTCTTGGATAGGGCACCGGAGTACGACTCACTCACAGCCCGCGCAGCGAAGAAATCCTGCAGCATCGGATCTGCAAAGGATACCGTGTCGTTGGTCTTGGCGATGGTTATGATGCCCGTGGAAGCAAGCCCGGAAAGCCACTGTGGCGAGACCGGGGCTCCGACCGAAGCTAGCTGGACCATGGCCTGCCCTCGATCTAGTTCGACCGCTTCGGAACTACCCAGGTGCTGCATCTGCAGAGCGAGGGCCGCCAAACCGCGTTCGGCCCAGTCCACATCAAGCTCTTCCGACCTGTAAGTCGCAGCTTCGAGAAGCCGCTGGACGCCTTGCTCCACGACAGCGCTGCTCGCCACCCATCCCAATCCACCAGACGCTTTCTCTGCCAACTCCACGAACGTAGTGGAGAAGAGAGGGATCCTCAGGAGGTTCCACAGCCGCTCCTCTCCTCTGGCCCTTGATACCGCAAAGGGCCTGGCTGACTCAGGGAGTTGGTTTTCTATGTAGATCCTGCGCCCCTCATCGCTAAGATCCTCAAGCTCAAAGACTTGCGGGTCTTCCAACCAGCGCCGGAAGGCGATGTAGGCCTCGGCACGGCACGAGACAACACACCTGCCATTCCCGGACTCGACCAGACGGGCGAGTTCGACCAGCACATCGTTGTCACGAACGCTCTCCAGACCGTCCAGGAGGAAAAGGATGGGGTTGCAGTTGAGAATGTGGCTTACCGCCTCCTCGTGCGCCGGCAAGTCGTATTCTTCGAAGGCACTTGCGAGGGCGCCGAGCAGACCGTCAGCGCTGGCGCATTCCGACAGTTCGACATACAGGGGCACGCACTGTGATGGTCCGGCATCGTCTTGCGGGCGCCAGCTCCCCTCAACCAGCAAACCCTCTGCCTGTTGATGTGCCAGCCAACGAAGCGTAGCGGTCTTTCCTGACCCGGCCACGCCCAGGAGAATGATTCTCTGCCAATCCTCGATGCATGGGAGGATGTCCGACGTTCTCCCGAGGCAGCCGTCGGACTGTGATTGAACGCCTTGGCCACCCTCTTCTGGCGTAGCCTCGGATGCCTGGAAGGGGGCGAGGCGCAATGGCACGTATGAGGAGGATATGGCTTGCAGCTTAGGGTCATCCACCAGGCACCGGAGGTACCTCCTCACCGTGCTCTGCACATCTATCAGTTCAACATTGCGAGGTGCCTCCACCCGCCCGGTCGGGTCGGCCGGCGTTGCGCTCTCTATGTCGCTCATCGTCTACCTCTCACACTCTGCCGATCATCCAGAAGGCGACAACGCAGATCATGACGCCCACCACACACAGAAAAGCTCCTACGCCCGCTGCTGTGCGAATGAGTTGATTGATGGCCTCCACCATTCGCGACGCTGAATCGATCAACGGCGCCACGGAGTCCTGCGTGAGGGCGCGGCCGCTGATCCTCACGGACTGCGCCGATAGCTGCTTCATCGCCTGGTGATACTCCTTCGCCAAGATGATCCACAGACCAGAGAGCGATGCTAGGACTCCAATCACGAACAGGCTGACTGACATCGCGATCTGAATCTCGTATCTCATGCTCGTGCCTCCCTTCCGTACGATGATTTGTCCGCCATTATTCGAGTTATCATCTTCTTCATATCGTCAATCACGAAAGGTTTCGTGACGTAGCCATGAATCCCTAGCTTTCTCACTTCTTTCTCCATTTCCGCAGAACCGTAGGCGGTCATCACAATCACCTTCATGAAGGGATCGAACTGCCGCACGGCCCTGATCAGGGCCAAACCGTCCATGTCTGGCAGACGCAAGTCGACAATGAGCAGATCAAACTTGTCTGTGAGCACCTTCTTCAACGCTTGGTCTCCAGCGTAGGCCACCTCAACCAACAAGGGAGGCGTGGAGTCCTCCAGGCTCTGTCGGAGAAAGAAGGAAAGCGTATCCTCATCTTCAGCTATCAACAGCTTCGCCCAGGTGTCTGACATCTCGCTCCTGCCCATGCCAAGTAGGCGCAAAGGTCTCTACTGAGTGTATGGTGCAAGATCCGTGCCAGGCCGCGGAATAGGCGGATGAGGGGCGTAAGAAACAAGGCGAACCGAGGACGGAAGTACCGTAGCTGACTAGGAGGCGCCTGCGTCCGTAAGACGCAGGAATGGAACCACTACGTGTGGGGGGTGACTTCGTCAGAAGCCCCTATATCTGGGATCCTGAGGGTACCAATGCGAGCCCAATGGGTTCTAGGGGTATTGCGCCTACCCTGGCCCGCTCTAGCGCGTGGCCCCGGCCGCGTGAGGCTACCCCATACGGCGCGTGCGGAAAACCACGCACCGAGGGATTTTCCGCACGCCCATGTGAAGCTGGCCAAGTGAGACAAGGGACCTAGC